>CALNXV010000012.1:0-12163 GCA_942490665.1 uncultured Microthrixaceae bacterium | reverse complement strand
TACCTGCGCTACGACGAGATCGACTTCGACGTGATCGTCGGGACCTACGGCGACTGCTTCGACCGCTACGCGATCCGCCTGGCGGAGATCCGCGAGTCCATGCGCATCGTCGCCCAGATCATCGAGCGGATGCCCGAGGGCGACTACCGCAGCCAGGACAAGAAGGTCACCCCGCCGCCCCGGGCGCGCATCGACGAGTCGATGGAGGCCCTGATCCACCACTTCAAGATCTTCACCGAGGGCTTCAAGGTGCCCGAGGGCGAGGTCTACGTGTCGATCGAGAGCCCCCGCGGCGAGCTCGGGTGCTACCTCGTCTCCGACGGGACCTCGACCCCGCACCGCCTCCACATCCGGGGGCCGAGCTTCGTGAACCTGCAGACGCTCCCGCACCTGATGAAGGACTCGTTCCTGGCCGACACCGTCGCCATCATCTCCTCGGTCGACCCGATCATGGGCGAGGTGGACCGGTGACGGCCGCGCTCCACGGGGCACGGATGTGTGCGCGCACCGGCGGAGGTGGAAAGGTGAGCACATGGCCCGCCTGAGCGCGCGCAACGTCGAGCTCGCGCAGCAGATCATCGCCCGGTACCCGCGACCGAAGTCCGCAACCATCCCGCTGTGCCATCTGGCCCAGGAGCAGGACGGCTACCTCGCCGACGACGCCATGGCCCACATCGCCGAGCTCGTCGGGGTGACCGCCGCCGAGGTGCTCGGCACGGCCAGCTTCTACGAGATGTTCAAGCGCCACGAGACCGGACGGTTCTGTCTGAACGTCTGCACGAACATCTCGTGCCAGATCGTCGGCGGCGACGAGTTGCTGGCCCATGCCGAGGAGCGTCTCGGTGTCCGCCCAGGTGGCACCACCGAGGACGGGATGTTCACCCTCGAGGACGTCGAGTGCATCGCAGCGTGCACCGAGGCCCCCGCCGTGCAGGTCAACTACCGCTTCTTCCACCGACTCTCGACCGACGACCTCGACCAGCTGATCGACGGACCTGCGCAGCGGTGCGCTCGACGACGTCGTGCCGCCGCACGGCACGCTCGGGCGGGTCCGCCAGGACCTCGCCGCCGGACCGGCATCGCGAACATCACCCCGCCCGAGGACCAGGGCGAGCCGGTGTGGATCCGCGCCGAGCGGGAGCTCGCCGACGCCGGGAGCGAGTCGTGATCGGCGCGACATGATCGGCACCACCACGGGCCGCGCACCCGACCGCCGAGGGCGTCCCCGCGATCGTCTCGTCGCGATTCGGCGTCGAGGACGGGCACACCCTCGAGGGCTACCGCCGCTCGGGCAGCTACGCCGGCTACGACGGACTGCGCCGGGCGCTCGATCTCGGCCCGTCCGAGGTCGCGTCGATGGTGAAGGACTCGACGGTGCTCGGACGCGGGGGCGCCGGGTTCCCCGCCGGGGTCAAGTGGGGCTTCTGCCCGCCCGGCGTCTGGCCGCGCTACATCGTGGTCAACGGCGACGAGTCCGAGCCGGGCACCTACAAGGACCGCCTGCTCATGGAGCGCGACCCGCACCAGCTGATCGAGGGCTGCCTGATCGCGGCCTACGCCATCGGCGCGGCGCAGGTGTTCCTCTACGTGCGTGGCGAGATGGCCCACGCCCAGGAGCGCATCGCCGAGGCGCTGAACGAGGCGTACGACGCCGGGCTGGTGGGCGCGAACATCCTGGGCAGCGACTTCAGCGTCGACGTGGTGCTGCACTGGGGTGCGGGCGCCTACATCGTCGGCGAGGAGACCGCGCTGATCGAGTCCCTCGAGGGCAACCGTGGCATGCCGCGGCTCAAGCCGCCGTTCTTCCCCGCGGCGAAGGGCCTGTACCTGGCCCCGACGATCGTCAACAACGTCGAGACGCTGTCGAACCTGCCGTGGCTGCTCACCCACTCGGTCGAGGAGTACCGCGCCGTCGGCACCGAGTCGTCGCCGGGGACCCGGCTCATCGCGCTGTCGGGCCACGTCAACACCCCGGGCGTGTTCGAGATCCCCCAGGGCACGACGACCTTCCGCGAGCTGTTCGAGTCCGAGCTGTACGGCGGGGGCATCCGCGACGGCCACGAGCTCAAGATGTTCATCCCCGGCGGTGCCTCGGCGCCGTGGTTCTTCCCCGAGCAGGTCGACCTGCCCTTCGAGGCGCGCGAGGTCGGCGGCGCCGGGTCGATGCTGGGCTCGGGTGCGGTCGTCGTCATGGACGAGACCACCGACGCCGTGCGGGCCTGTCTGCGCCTGGTGCGCTTCTTCGCCCGTGAGTCGTGTGGCAAGTGCACGCCGTGTCGCGAGGGCACCACGTGGGAGGAGCAGATCCTCCAGCGGATCCTCGACGGCCACGGCCGCCCGAGCGACCTCGACCTGCTGCTCGACGTCGCCGACAACATCTCGCCCGGGCCGTACCCGGTCGCCGCGGACCCCGGCGCCGGGCTCGATGCGGTGCCCTACCCGCCGCGCCAGACGACCATCTGCCCGCTCGGGCCGTCGTCGGTCGCGCCGATCACCTCGGCGATCCGACGCTTCCGCCACGAGTTCGAGGACAAGATCGTGCGCCGCGACTCGATCCCCGTGATGGCGGTGACCCATGGCTGAGCGGCCCCGCCCGATCGAGATCACCGACCCGGTCACGATCACCGTCGACGACCAGGAGCTCACCGTGCAGAACGGTGACCTGCTCATCGACGCCTGTGAGCGCAACGGCACCTACATCCCGCGCTTCTGCTACCACCCGCGCATGGAGCCGGTCGGCATGTGCCGCATGTGCCTCGTCGAGGTCGACGCAGGTCGCGGCCCGGCGCTGCAGCCGAGCTGCATGCTGCCGGTCACCCCGGACATGGTCGTCGACACGACCGGTCCCGCGGTGGCCAAGGCCCAGGACGGCATCCTCGAGTTCCTCCTCGCGAACCACCCCCTCGACTGCCCCGTCTGCGACAAGGGCGGCGAGTGCCCGCTGCAGGACCAGACGATGGCCTACGGCCCCGGTGAGTCCCGATTCGTCGAGGAGAAGCGCCACTACGAGAAGCCGATCCCGATCTCCGAGACGGTCTTCCTGGACCGCGAGCGCTGCATCCTGTGTGACCGCTGCACCCGGTTCGCCTCTGACGTCGCCGGTGACCCGCTGATCCACTTCATCGACCGCGGCTCGTCGACCGAGATCGCGACGTTCCCCGGCGAGCCCTTCAGCTCGTACTTCTCCGGCAACACGGTGCAGATCTGCCCGGTCGGTGCGCTCACCGCGAAGCCGTACCGCTTCCGCGCCCGCCCGTGGGACCTGACCGAGGTCGAGTCGACCTGCACCACCTGCTCGGTGGGGTGCCGTGTCACGGTCCAGGCGAGCCGCAACCAGCTGCTGCGCTACCAGGGGGTCGACTCGGACCCGGTGAACTGGTCGTGGCTGTGCGACAAGGGCCGCTTCGGCTTCGAGGCGGTCAACGCGCCCGAGCGGCTCCGCGAGCCGATGCTGCTCGGCGCCGACGGGTCGCTGTCACCCGCCCGGTGGTCCGACGCGCTCAGCCGTGCCGCGGCAGCGATCCGCGAGGCCGACCCCGGCGCCGTCGCCGTGCTCGGCGGGAGTCGGCTCACCAACGAGTCGCAGTACGCCTGGGCGAAGCTCGCCAAGGGGATCATCGGCACCGACCACGTCGACGCGCAGCTCGGCGACGGACTCCCCGCCGAGGTCGCGCTCGGCCTGCCCGGCGCCACCATCGACGAGGTCTGCGCTCCCGGCGCGACCGTGCTCTACCTCGGGCCCGACCCGAAGGAGGAGCTGCCGGTGCTGTACCTGCGGCTCCGCCACGCCGCGGCCACCGACGGCGCCCGCATCGTCGAGATCGGCCCCACCGCCACCGGCCTCACGCCGTACACGACGGCGTCGCTGCAGCACCGCCCCGGCGAGGTCGCGGCGCTCGTCGCCGCGGTGCTCTCGGGTGACGTGGACGACGCGGGCGTCGCCGGGGTGGATGCCGAGGCGGTCCGCGCTGCGCACCGCCTCGTCGCCGACGCCGGCGACGACCTGCGCGTCGTGGTCGGACGGTCGAACCTCGCCGAGGCCGCCGGGCCGGCGGTCGACGCGGCGCTCGCGGTGCACGACGCGGTGCCCGGCGCCCGGTTCCTGGTCGGGTTGCGCCGCAGCAACGTCCGCGGTGCGCTCGAGGCGGGCCTCGCTCCGGGGATGCTCCCCGGCCGCAACACCCTCGAGTCGGGTCGTTCGATCTGGTCCGATGTCTGGGGCTCCGTCCCGGCCGAGCGCGGCCTCGACGCCCACGGCATCGTCAGCGCCGCCGCCGAGGGTCGCATCGACGTCCTGATCCTGCTCGGCGCCGACCCGCTGGTCGACATCGCGGATCGCTCCCTCGCCCGCCGTGCCGTGGCGGGGGCCCGCACCGTCATCTCGCTCGACCTGTTCCCGACTGCCTCGACGTTGCAGGCCGATGTGGTGCTGCCCGTCGCCGGGTTCGCAGAGTGCGAGGGGACCACGACCAACCTCGAGGGCCGCGTCAGCGTCGTGCACCGCAAGGTGACCCCGGCCGGGACCGCCCGCACCGACTGGATGGTCGCGGCCGAGCTCGCGCTGCGCCTCGGCGGCGACCTGGGGGTGCTGTCCTCGGAGACCGAGCTGTGGGCGGAGCTCGTCAAGCACGCCCCCGCCCACGAGGCGGTCACCACCGAGGCGCTCGCCGAGGA
The DNA here is from genome assembly GCA_942490665.1 of uncultured Microthrixaceae bacterium. Lineage (GTDB taxonomy): Bacteria > Actinomycetota > Acidimicrobiia > Acidimicrobiales > Microtrichaceae > SKRR01. Next base: position 7,489 of record CALNXV010000012.1, on the reverse strand, counting down.
CCGCCACGGCGACGGCCTGCTGCTCGACCGTGCGTCGACCGCGCCGCTCGTGCGTCCCGAGCCGACCCACGTCGCGCCCAAGAGCGCCTACTCGCTGCGCCTGGTCGTCAACCGCACGCTCTACGACGACGGCATCGCGCTCGAGCACTCCCCGTCCTCCGCACCGCTCGCGGCCGAGGCCGAGGTGCGGGTCGCACCCGCCGACGCCGCGCCGATCGGGCTCGAGAGCGGCACCCACGTGACGGTCAGCTCGGCGCACGGCTCGTTGTCGGTGCCGGCCGTGGTCGACGCCGGCGTCCCCAAGGGCACCGCCGTGCTGCGCCACAGCCTCGAGGGCGGCGACCCCGGCGTGCTCATCGATGCCGCCGACGTGGTCTGCGACGTCCGGGTGGAGCTCAGCTGATGCGCCCCGAGCTGGCGACGCTGCTCGCGACCGACCCGATGCTCTCGGGTGAGATCGGCTGGACCCAGCTGCTCGTCGTCGCGCTCAAGGTCCTCTTCGGGTTCGTCGGGCTGCTCGTGTCGGTGATCCTGATGGTCTGGTTCGAACGCAAGGTCATCGCGGACATGCAGAACCGCTTCGGCCCGAACCGTGCGGGACCGTTCGGCCTGCTGCAGACCCTCGCGGACGGCACGAAGCTGCTGTTCAAGGAGGACCTGATCCCCGCCAAGGCCGACCGGTTCGTGTTCGGGCTCGCCCCGTTCCTGTCGCTCGTGCCGGCGTTCGTGACGTTCGCGATCATCCCGATCGCCGGGAACTTCTCCGACGGCAACGACGGCGTGGTCACGATCCTCGGCCAGGAGACGTTCATGCAGGTCGCGGATCCCCAGATCGGCATCCTGTTGTTCCTCGCGATGTCGTCGCTCGCGGTGTACGGGATCATGCTCGCCGGCTGGTCCTCGGGGTCGAAGTACCCGCTGCTGGGCTCGGTGCGCGCCACCTCGCAGATGATCTCCTACGAGGCGGCGCTCGGGCTGTCGCTCGCCGCGGTGCTGCTGCTGTCGGGCTCGCTGTCGACGAACCAGATCGTCGCCGAGCAGTCCGGGTTCCAGTGGAACCTCTGGATGACCGGCCTCGTCCCCTTCGTCATCTTCACCATCGCCGGCACCGCTGAGCTGAACCGCCCGCCCTTCGACCTCGTCGAGGCCGAACAGGAGCTCGTCGGCGGCTTCCACACCGAGTACTCCTCGTTCCGGTTCGCGATGTTCTTCCTGGCGGAGTTCCTCAACACCGTCACCATGTCGGCCATCATCGTGACGCTGTTCTTCGGCGGTCCGTCGGGGCCGTCGTTCGGCCTCACCGGTTGGGTGTCGGACTACGTGCTGCCCTTCATCTGGTTCTTCGCGAAGGTCATCGTGTTCCTGCTCATGTTCGTCTCGTTCCGCGCCACGCTGCCGCGGCTGCGCTACGACCAGCTGATGGACCTCGGCTGGAAGATCCTCATCCCGCTGTCGCTCGGCTGGTTCCTGGTGCTCGCCGGGGTGCGCGTCGCGGCCGAGGAGGACTGGAACCTCGGTGAGCTGCTCCTCGCCTCGGCGGTCGGGGCCGGTGGGCTCGCCCTCGGTGGCGCACTGCTGCTGGGCGCGATCCGCGCCTCGTCCGCGAAGCGCGCCGCAGCGGCGGCCGCGGCCGACGACGCCGTCGGTGCGAGCGGGGGGCCGCGCTGATGGGCTACCTCGACGGGTTCGGCGTCACCCTCAAGAAGTACGTCGGCTCCCAGACCGAGTCCGGTCGACGGATCACCCTCGAGTACCCCGAGGAGACCCGACCGAAGCCGGAGCGGTTCCACGGCCGCCACGTCCTCAACCGCTACGAGGACGGCATGGAGAAGTGCATCGGCTGCGAGCTCTGCGCCGGTGTCTGCCCCGCGGACTGCATCTACGTGCGCGGCAAGGACAACGATCCGGACGACCCGACCTCACCCGGCGAGCGCTACGGGTTCGTCTACGAGATCAACTACCTGCGCTGCATCCACTGCGACCTGTGCGTCGAGGCGTGCCCCACCGAGGCGATCACCGAGACCAAGCTCTTCGAGTTCTCGTTCACGAACCGCGCCGACGCGATCTACACCCGTGACGAGCTGCTCGTCGACGACGAGGGACGCCCCCAGCAGCTGCCGTGGGAGAACTGGTCGGGCGGGTTCGACCCGGCCGAGCAGAGCTCCGGCTGGATGCGCGCGACCGCGCCGTCCGGCGACGCCGCCTTCGTCGACGTCGTCGCCTGGGCGGGCGAGCTCGGCTACGGCGTGCGCGCCCCCAGCGGCGGCGGCATCGTCGAGCCGGCACCCGGACCGGAGCCGGTGGTGGCCCGCAAGGACGGTCGCTTCGACCTCGACGGTCCTCCGGACGACGCGTCACCCGTGACGTCGCCGGTCGCTCCCGCCGCTCCCGTGGCTCCCGCCCCGTCGGCACCGGCGGCGTTCGACGCGCCGGCCGAGGCTCGTGTCGAGCCCGCCGAGGCGCCGGCCGTGGATCGCGCCGAGCCGGTCGAGGAGCCCGGCGACGTGGCCGACGAGCCCCACGCCGGCTACTTCGACGCCCCCGAGGAGCCCGAGGAGCCGCGTCGCCGCGGCCGGTTCGGGAGGGGACCGCGATGAGGGTCGAGATGTTCACCTTCCTCGTCACCGGGGCCATCTGCCTCGCTGGCGCGCTCGGCGTCGTGCTGCTGCGCAACCCGGTGCACAACGCGCTCAGCCTGATCGCGACGCTGTTCGGCGTCGCCGTGCTCTTCATCGCGCAGGAGGCGTACTTCCTCGCTGCGGTGCAGGTGATCGTCTACGCCGGGGCGATCGTGGTGCTGTTCCTGTTCGTCATCATGTTGTTGGGGGTGGACCGCTCCCAACAGCTGGGGCGCGAACCGATCCTCGGTCAACGCCCTGCAGCGGTGATCGCCGGGGCCGCGATCCTCGGGCTGACGCTCACCGCGCTGCTCTCGAGCGCCGCCCGGGTCACCGGCGCGCAGTCCGTGCTCGCGCCGCTCGACCCGGACGTCCCCGACATCGACCGGCTCGGCCGGGTCCTGTTCACCGACTACATCTTCGCCTTCGAGATGACCGCCGTGCTCCTGACCATCGCGGTCATCGGCGCGGTCGTGCTCATCCGTCGGGCCGGCGCCCCGATCGACCTCGACGAGTTCCCCGAGGGCACCATGGCCTCGGTGCTAGCGGAGCGCGCTGCCCAGGAGTCCGCCGATGAGGACGCCGACAGCGACCCTGCCGGAACCGACCCTGTCGGCGTCGACGCCGCCGAGGCGGACGAGGACCCGGCGACCGAGGGGGAGCGCTGATGCTGGAGCTCACCCCGACCTGGTACCTGGTCCTCGCCGCGCTGATCTTCACCATCGGGGCGGTCGGGCTGCTGGTGCGCCGCAACCCGCTGGTGATGTTCATGTGCGTCGAGCTGATGCTCAACGCGGTGAACCTGAGCTTCGTGGCCTTCGCCCGCGCCCTCGACGACGTCGCCGGGCAGGCGATCGTGTTCTTCGTGCTGGTGGTCGCCGCCGCCGAGGTCGTCGTCGGCCTGGGCATCATCGTGGCGATCATGCGTCGGCGTGAGGGCGCCGACGCCGACGACGTGTCGTTGATGAGGGGCTGAGCCGATGGATCTGATCTGGCTCGTGCCGGCCCTGCCCCTGGCGGGCTTCCTGACCCTGGTCCTGCTCGGCCGCCGTCTCGGCGACCCGCTCGCGGGCTGGTTCGCGACCGCGATGGTCGGCGCCAGCTTCCTGGTCACCTTCGTGGTGTACGTCGACATGCTCGGGGTCCCCGAGGACGACCGGCAGTTCACCCAGACGCTGTTCACCTGGATCCCCTCGGGCAGCTTCGAGGTGAACATCGGCTTCCTGGCCGACCCGCTCAGCGTGCTGATGTGCCTGTTCGTCACCGGCATCGGCGCGCTCATCCACCTGTACTCGATCGGGTACATGAAGGGCGACCCGAAGTTCTCGAAGTTCTTCCTCTACCTCAACCTGTTCATCGCCTCGATGCTGCTGCTGGTGCTCGGCGACAACCTGCTGCTCACCTTCCTCGGCTGGGAGGGCGTCGGCGCGTGCTCCTACCTGCTCATCTCGTTCTGGCACACCGATCCCGCCAACGCCTCCGCCGGCAAGAAGGCCTTCGTCACCAACCGCATCGGTGACGTCGGGTTCATGCTCGGCACCTTCCTGGTGTGGGTGACCATCGGGTCGATCAACTACGTCGACATCCGCGCTGCGGCCCCCGGAATCCTCGCCGGCACCGCGACGGCGATCGCGCTGCTGTTCTTCATCGGGGCGATCGGCAAGTCGGCCCAGCTGCCGCTGTTCGTCTGGCTGCCCGACGCGATGGCCGGCCCGACGCCGGTCTCGGCGCTCATCCACGCCGCCACGATGGTCACCGCCGGCATCTACCTGATCACCCGGCTCAACCCGATCATGGCCCAGGCCGGCTGGGCGACCGACGTGATCGCCTGGACCGGCGGCATCACCGCGCTGCTCGCGGCCACGATCGCGGTCGCGCAGACCGACATCAAGAAGGTGCTCGCCTACTCGACGATCAGCCAGCTGGGCTACATGTTCATGGCGGTCGGCACCCAGACCTACGTCGCGGGCATCTTCCACATGGTCACCCACGCGTTCTTCAAGGCGCTGCTCTTCCTCGGCGCCGGCGCGGTCATCCACTCGATGGCCCACGAACAGGACATGCGCAAGTACGGCAACCTGCGCAAGTACCTGCCGGTGACGTTCGTGACGTTCTTCATCGGCTGGTTGGCGATCGCCGGCGTGCCGCCCCTGTCCGGCTTCTGGTCCAAGGACGAGGTGCTCGCCGGCGTGTTCAACTCCGGCACCGCCGGCCCGGCGTTGTGGGTCGTCGGCATCCTCACGGCGCTGCTGACCGCGTTCTACATGACCCGCCAGCTGATCCTGGTGTTCTACGGCGAGGAGCGCTGGCGCGACCCGGACCCGGACCCCGTCGCCGAGGCCGTCGAGGAGGCCGACGTCGAGGACGCCCCGGCCGCAGCGCTCGCCGCAGCGCCTGACGCGCACGACGACGATCACCACCTCACCCCGGACCACGAGCCCCACGAGTCGCCGTGGACGATGCTCGTCCCGCTGGTGGTCCTCGCCGGGTTCACGGTCGTCACCGGTGCGCTGAACCTGCCCTTCAGCGACGAGTTCAAACGACTCGAGGAGTGGCTCTACCCGGTGATCGTCTACGAGAACCCGCTGCCTTCCGCGCCGGTGCAGTTCGGGCTGGCGTCGGGTGCGATCACCACCGCGGTGGTCGGCATCTGGCTGGGCTTCGTGGTGTTCCTGCGTCGCTAGGTCGACCCGGCCCGGTTCGAGAAGCCGTTGTTCGCGAACGGCTGGTACATCGACTCGACCTACGCCCGCATCGTCGGCGGCCCCGGCCGCGCGGTGTTCCAGGCCGTCGCCGACGGCGACACGAAGGTCGTCGACGGGACCGTCGACGCGGTGGGTCGCGGCTCGCTCGGGCTCGGCGCACGCCTGCGGGGCCTGCAGACCGGGTTCGTGCGCAGCTACGCCCTCGGCATCGCCGTCGGCGCAGCGCTGCTCGTCGGGTTCATCGTCACGAGGATGAACTGGTGAGCGCCGCGCCGGGCTCCGCGCTCCTGCTCGCCGCGGCGTCGCCGAGCTTCCCGATCCTCGCCGCGCTCATCCTCACGCCGCTCGCCGGCGCCGCCATCATCTTCCTGATCCCCCAGCGGCGCGGCGACCTGTTCAAGCCGATCGCGCTGCTCACCAGCGTCATCACCGGCGCCATGAGCGTCTACCTGCTCACCGCGTTCGAGTCCGGCGAGGCCGGCTACCAGTTCGTCGTCGACCAGAGCTGGATCTCGGACCTCGGCATCTCGTTCCACCTCGGCGTGGACGGCATCTCGCTGTTCCTCATCGTGCTGACCGGGATCATCTTCCCGATCGCGATCCTCGGCGCCAAGATCGACCACGACACCAAGACCTACTACGGCTGGTTGATGGTGCTGATGGCCGGCTCGATGGGCGTCTTCAGCGCGCTCGACCTGGTGCTGTTCTTCGCGTTCTTCGAGATCGTGCTCGTGCCGATGTACTTCCTCATCGGGCTGTGGGGCCACGGCGAGCGCATCTACGCCGCGACCAAGTTCTTCCTGTACACGATGCTCGGCTCGGCGTTCATGCTCGTCGGGCTGGTGTCGCTCGCCGTGCTCAACCAGCGCGCCGTCGGCGGCCAGCTCACCTTCGACCTCGTGGAGATCGCCCAGAACCAGGCCATCTCGGTCGAGGCCGGGCGCTGGATCTTCTGCGCGTTCGCGATCGCGTTCGCGGTCAAGGTGCCGCTCTTCCCGCTGCACACCTGGCTGCCCGACGCCCACACCGAGGCCCCCACCGCGGGTTCGGTCATCCTCGCGGCGGTCATGTTGAAGCTCGGGACGTACGGGTTCCTGCGCTTCGGGCTGTACCTGTTCCCGGAGGCGTCGCACTGGGCGGCGCCGGTCATGTTGACCCTCGGGGTGATCGGCATCCTCTACGGCGCCATCGCCGCGGCCATGCAGACGGACCTGAAGCGCCTGGTCGCGTACTCGTCGATCGCGCACCTCGGCTTCATCGTGCTCGGTGTCTTCTCGCTGACCGTGCAGGGCATCGAGGGCGGCGTGCTCATCATGGTCAACCACGGCATCACCACCGGCGCGCTGTTCCTGCTCGTCGGGTGGATCTACCAGCGCCGCCACACACGCAAGATCTCGGAGCTGTCGGGCCTGCAGAAGGTCGCACCCGTGTTCGCCGGGGTCTTCACCCTGGTGATGCTGTCCTCCATCGGCGTCCCGGGCCTCAACGGCTTCGTCGGTGAGTTCCTCGCCCTGCTCGGCGCGTTCAACGGCGCCCGCTGGTGGGGCGTCGTCGCAGCGTTGGGCGTGATCCTCGCGGCGATCTACCTGCTGTGGGCCTACCAGCGGGTGTTCCACGGCCCGGTCACCGAACCGAACCGGCACTTCCGCGAGCTGCGCCTCACCGAGGGCCTGGTCATCGCGCCGCTGCTGGCGCTGATCGTGTTCCTCGGCGTGTACCCCACGCCGATGCTGGAGCGCATCGGGCCGTCGGTGCAGGCGCTCATCGAGCACGTCGACGCGAACGTCGAGGGCTTCACCGAGATCGACGTCGACTACGTCGGAGCGTCCGACATCCCCGAACCGGGCCATGAGAAGTCCGAGGAGGAGGGCTGATGCTGACCGCCCCGCTCCAGGACCCGACGCTGATCGACCCGGCCGCGTCCGCATCCGCGACGCCCGAGATCGTCTGGTCGGCGATCGCCCCCAACCTGATCCTCGCGCTCGGCGGCATCCTGTTGCTGACGGTGGTGTCGCTGCTGCGGAGCCGGACCCCGTCGTGGTTCGCGCCGCTGTGGACCGTGACCACCGCGTCGGTGTCGTTCGTGGCGGTCGTCGCGCTGTGGCAGCGCGTCCAGGACGACGGCCCCTCGACGGTCATGGCCGGCGCTGTCGGCCTCGACGGGTT
>CALNXV010000011.1:0-16712 GCA_942490665.1 uncultured Microthrixaceae bacterium | reverse complement strand
GTAGAGGCCGATCTGCTCGGGCGTCATGGTGCAGTGGTCGAGCTGGTCGATGCGTTCCGGCAGCTCGGCCGCCACCTCGGGCTCGGACTTCGTGCGGCGGAACACGAGGATCCCGTTCAGCGCCCGCAGGGCGATCTCGGCGCCCTGGCGCGAGGACCCGCTACCTGCGGAGAGCGCCGCGACGAACGAGGTCCGCGGTCCGACGAGTCCGGGGTTGGTGAAGTCCAGGATCGACCAGAGGTCGCCCAGCCCGTTCTCGATGGGGGTGCCCGTGAGTGCGACCCGCACCCGGGCGGGGATGCGCCGGAGCTGCTGGGACGTCTCGTTCGCCGGGTTCTTGATCGCCTGGGCCTCGTCGAGGACGCAGCGGTCCCACGCGAGCTCGGCGAGCGCCTCGACGTCACGCACCGCGGTGCCGTAGGTCGTGATGACCACGTCGGCGCCCTCGACCTCGGACGCGAGCTCTCGCGCCGAGGCTCGCTGTGCCCCGTGGTGCACGACCACGGACAGCTCCGGCGTGAACCGTGCCGCCTCGGCCGCCCAGTTCCCCACGACCGCCGGTGGCGCGACGACCAACGCCGGGCCGTTCCCGGCGGTGCGGGCGATGTGCGCCAGCATCGTCGGCGTCTTGCCCAGGCCCATGTCGAGGGCGAGACAGCCGCCGAGCTCGGCAGCGTCGAGGAAGCCCAGCCAGGCGACGGCCTCGCCCTGGTAGGAGCGGAGCTCCCCCTCGAAGCCGTCCGGCGAGGTGATCAGTTCGGCTCGACATCTCTTCGGCGCGGGCCAACAGGTCCGTCGCCCAGCCGGAGCCGGCGACGCTGAAGCCCCCGGCGAGCGGTGACTCCTCGAGGCCGATGGCGTGACGGAGGACCTCGGCACCCGTGAGCTGGGTCTGCTCGGCGCGTTCGGCCAGGGCGGCGGCGGCTTCCGCGAGGTCGACCCGGTCGAGCTCGACCCAACGACCGTGGGAGCGCACGAGTGGGCGCGCCTCGGAGGCGAGCTCCGCGATCTGCTTCGCGTCGAGCTCGACGTCGCCGAACACCGCGGACCAGCGCACCTGGGCCAGCTGGTGAGCGCCGACCACCGAGGGGTCCGCAGCGATCGTGTCGAGGCGGAGCGCCGGCTTGGGCCGGGTCCGCGACAGCGCCGGGACCCGCACGTCGAACCCCGCGGCGGACGCCAGCGGGCCGGTCTGGGTCATGAGCTCCCAGGCTTCGTCCTGGGACAGGACGACCTGGCCGCGACGCGCCTCACCGGGGCGCTTGAGCACCGGCATCAGGCGTTCGAGTCGCGCCAGCTCGTCGGGCAGGTGCCGCTTCGGGCGGCTCTCGACGAGCGCCACCTCGAGGGGCACCAGCTGTCCGTCCTGGTCCGGCCCCGAGACCGACAGGAACCAGGCGCCGTCGCGGTCGGGCGGTTCGAGGGTCACCACCAGGCGCGCGTCGGAGGGGGTCGTGACCCCCGATGACCACCGTTCGAACCGCTTGGCGATCTCTGCGCCCACCCTCGCGGGAACCTCGAACGACGAGCCGTCGAGACGGGTCAGGACCGCCTCGGCGACGCTGACCGGGTCGCGGGGGTCGGGTGGCGGCGCCGGCATCGTCAGGCGAGCGGCGGCGTCCGAGGCGATCGCGTGCACGATCGACGAGAGCACGGTCTGGGTCAGCTGTCGACCGGTGGTGCGCTCCAGGGCGGTGACGGGCCCGGGCATCGCGTCCGCGAGCTCCTCGAGCTCTGCGGTGCCCAGCAGAGCGGGCACCCACCGCACCGAGAGCTCGACCAACTCCGTGTCGCCGTCGTTGCGGCCCCGTCGACGGGTGCGCAGCGTGGGCACGATCGACCCGTCGGCGACGAGGCGGACCGCCCACACCGCCACCCGACCGAGCCAGGTGACGCTGCTGCCGATCGCGTCGTCGTCGTGGCCGCCGCCGACGGCCATCAGCCAGCCGAGCGCGTCGCCGATCGGGAGCGCCAGCGCCGGCGCTGGGCTCCCCGAGGGGAGCTTCACCGGCGGGTGGCGGGTCCAGCCCGACGAGAGCACGCCGACCGCTTCGAGACGTCGTTCGAGCTCCTCGGAGCTGGACGGCTCGGTCCCCGGACCGGCGGCCCACACCACCAGTCGACCGGCCGCCCAGGAGGCCTGGAGCCGGACCTCGCCGGCGGACTCCAGCAGTGTCGGATCGGCGCTGCCGTCCTCGCTGCCGAGCAACCGCGACAGCGCCGCCTCCAAGCGGTCGCGCTCGCTCTCGAAGTCGGCGACGATCTGCTCGCGCTCGGGGCCACCGATGGAACGCACCGCAGCGAGGTCCTCGTCGGTGCGGTGGAGCAGCCGCTCCAGGGTCCAACGCCAGGCGGACCGGTGGTCGTCGAGCAGGGCGAGCTGATCGGCGGTCGCCTCGGCGGCGGCCGCCGCGGCCACGGCGAACTCGAAGTCGTCGGGTACCTCGTCGATCGTGCGGCTCGGGGTTGCACCGGTTCGGTCCTGCATCTGCTCCTCGGCGGATCTGCTGGGCGTCGCACCACGACGCGTCGCTGTGTGCTGGCCCGCCCCTCGGCCATCCGGACCGGGCGACGTGGTCTGCGACTGTGCACGGAGCCGGACCGGACCCGATCGTGTCGGGCGGGGCGGAACGTGCATCCATCACCATTCGCTGGAACGGGCACGGGACCGGACGGCTCGCTGCCGACGGGTCCGACTCGCCGCCCAGCGTACCGCACCGGTGCGGGTAACGTGGTCACGTGGGCAGCAAAGGCGGGAAACCGCGCAAGCCGGAACAGCACCATCTTCCGCCGGTGGGCTCGAAGGCCAACCGCGAGTACGAGTTCCGGCAGCATCGCGCCGAGGTCTTCGGTCGCTGGCCGATGTGGCTCGCTGGAGTGCTGCTGGTCGCCGGGCTCATCGGGTGGCTGCTGATCACGCTGTGACCGACGTTCCCGGTGCGATCGAGGAGCCGCCACGCGTCGGCTCCTCGGCCTGGTGGCGGCGCGCCGCACTGCGGGTGCGGGCCGCGGTGGCGTTCGGCGTGGTGGCGCTGGTGCTGTCGGCATCGTTGTCGTTGCTCGCGTACGCACTGGTGCGGTCGAGCCTGCTCGAGGACCGCAGTGCGGTCGCCGAGCGCCAGGCCTTCACCAACGCCCGCCTCGTGCGCTCACGGATCGACCCGTTGCCGCCGGACATGACCCAGCTCCTCGCGGGGCTCCAGGTGGGCCCGACCGGCAACTCCCTGCTGCGCGTCGGAGATCGCTGGTTCTCGAGTTCCGTCGAGGTGGCCGACACCGACCTGCCGATATCGCTGACCGAGCTGGTGGAATCGGGCGGCGCCGGCACCCAGACCGTCGAGCTGAGCGGGGAACCGACCATCGCAGTCGGGTTGCCGATCACCGCGCTCGACGCCGCGTACTTCGAGCTCGGTTCGCTCGCGAACATCGAGTCGACCCTCAGCTCGCTCGCCCGGGCGCTGCTGCTCGCCGGTCTGGTCGCGACGCTGCTCGGTGCCGCTCTCGGGGCTGCCCTCGGCTCGGTGATCCTGCAGCCCCTCCGGCGGTTCGCCCAGGTGGCGCAGCGGATCTCGGCGGGCGAATCCAGCTCGCGTCTCGACGCGGCGGGCGACGCGGACCTCGAACCCCTGGCATCCTCGTTCAACGAGATGCTCGACGAGCTCGACGAGCGCATCGAGCGGGAGCGGCGCTTCGCCTCCGACGTCAGCCATGAGATCCGTGGTCCGGTCGCGGCGCTGGCCTCGGCGGTCTCCATCGTCGACCGGCGCCGAGATCAGTTGCCCGAGGAGATCGTGCCCGTCGTGGATGCCCTCCAGGAGCAGGTCACCGCCTTCAACCAGTTGGTCCTCGACCTGCTCGAGATCTCGCGCTTCGACGCCCGAACCGCCCGCCTGGAGCTCGTTCCGATCGATCTCGGCGCGCTGTGCCACCGCCTCGTGACCGAGCGGGGCTTCGAGTCGGTCGCCGTGCAGGTCCCCGAGCCGTCGCCCGCCGTGCTCGCCGACCGACGACGGATCGAGCAGGTCCTGTTCAACCTGCTCGACAACGCCCGGCTCTACGCTGGTGGTGCAACCGATCTGGTCCTCGTCGCCGGCGAACGGTCGGCCGCCATCGAGGTCATGGATCGCGGCCCCGGACTGATCGACGGCGAGCAGGACGACGTGTTCGAACGCTTCCAACGCGGGAGCGCAGCCGATTCCGCCGGCGCTCCCGGCACGGGGTTGGGGCTCGCGCTGAGTCGCCAGCACATCGCACTCCACGGCGGGAGCCTCCGGGCCGCGAACCGCGAGGGCGGCGGCGCGGTCTTCACCGTCGAGCTGCCGGCCGACCGCACCGACGGGGTCTCGCGGGACGGCGCCCCGGTCCGCCTCGACGGATCGGGCGCAGCCACGGTTCCGCCGAGCTCCGCCCCGGACGGGGAGACCCCCGCGTGACGCTGCGACGAGCGGTCGTGGGCCTCGCCCTGGGAGCGGGAGTGCTCGTCGGGGCGTGCGGTGTCCCGCTCGACGACGAGGCCGGAGAGCTGTCCGAGGACGAGGTCCCCTTCGACCTGTTGTCCGCGACCACGACGTCGTTGGCACCGGCCACGCCGGTCGACGCCGAGACCACCGTCTGTCTCGAGTTCGGGGGCATGTTGTTGTCCCTCGGCCGGGATCGTTCGGGTGATCCACCGCTCGACGACGACCTGGCCCTGCTGGGCGCGGGGCTGACCGAGGGCGAGGCCGAGATCGGCGCACGATCACTGCTCGACGGCGACGACGCCGTGCTCGACGTCGATCGCTCCGGCGACACTGCGACGGTGCAGCTCGGCCCCGACGTCGCCGAGCTGAGCGCGGACCAGCAGCTGCTGGCCGTCGCGCAGGCCGTCTGCACCCTGACCGCCCAGCCGGGCGTGGACGACGTCGCGTTCGAGATCGAGGGCCGCGGCGTCGAGGTGCCGATCCAGGGTGGGGAACTCGTCCGCCGTCCCGTGACGATCGCGGACTACCTCACCTTCGTCGCGAACTGACCGACCGCCGCGACCGACGCGCTCAGGTCGTCACGAGCGCGCTGCACATGTCGATGAGGTTCTCGACGAACGCATCGTGGTCCAGGCCCAGCGCACGACCCTCGTCCAGGCGGCGCGCACGCTCTGCAGTCGTCGCCGTCAGCACCACCATCAGCGCCACGACCCGCTCCCGCCGGACCGCGGGATCGCGTTCGATCCGCGCGTCGATCTCATCGATGATCCGTGCCAGGTGCTCGGTCGAGGCGCTGTCGGACTCGACGCGCCAGTGCGAGAAGCGCCCGCGGAGCTGGGCCACGATGCGCAGGTAGGACCGGCCCTCGGGAGAGCCGAGCAGCTCGCAGTAGGGAACCACCAAGCACGAGATCAGCTCGCGGACGGCGGGAGCGGTCGAGCCGAGCTGTCGGCGGCGGTGCCCGCGGGCCGCGTCGACTGGTCCACCGCGCCGTGCGAGCAGAGCAGCGAGCAGTCCCTCGCGCGAGCCGAAGTGGTAGCTGACCGCGGAGGCGTTGCGCTGGTCCGCCGCCGCCACCAGGTCACGGGTCGTGACGCCGGAGACGCCGTCACGGGCGAACCGCTCCTCGGCCACGTCGAGAAGCCGTTCGCGGGTGTCCGCGGAACGATCCGGGCGCTGCGGCGGCGACGTTCGGCCCGGCGGGACGAGCGCGTTCACCGCTCAATCGGCCAGCGGCACCAGGGCGTTGGTCGGGATGACCTCCACCTCGAGGCCGTCGGGGAGCGGGTGCGCGAAGTCCGGGTACTTGCGCTTCGCCTCCCGGCGGAACCGGGTCGTGCGATGCTCGTGCTCGGTGTCGAAGTTGGGGATCACCTTGGACCCGAACAGCTCGATCATCTCGAGCACCTCCTCGTGCTCGAAGCCCTCGTTGGGGATGCCGAACACCAGCTGGTCGCACCCGACCTGCTGGTACTTCTCGATCTGCTCGTTGACGTCGTCGGGGTTGCCGCAGAGCAGGTAGCCGGACTCGATCAGGAAGTCGAGGGTGGCCTCGTCGGGGATGCGGTGCGGCGGGTTCGGCCACATCACCGCGTGCTTCTGGGGCGGCATCGTGTCGTGGTACATGTTCACCATGGTGTTCAGGTAGCCGCGACCCGCCGACATCGCGATCTCCCGGGCACGCGCCCGATCCGAGACGCAGACCACCGCGTTGGTCATCATCACGTTGTCGTTCATGAACTGCCCGAGCGGCTCGGTGCAGTTCGCGATGCCCTCCTTGTAGGCGTCGATGCGGCCCTTGAGGTTGAAGATCGGCTCGAAGTTGAACGCGATCGCACCGATGCCCAGCTCGCCGGCCTTGGTGAAGGTGCCCGGGTTGCCGCAGCCGACCCACAGCGGGGGGTGCCCGATGCCGTAGGGCTTGGGGAGCACGTTGTGGGGCTGCTCGACCTTGAAGAACTCGCCGTCGAACGTGTAGTCCCGCTGCTCCCACATGCGCAGGATCTCCGCAGCGGCCTCGTCCCACATCGCCTTGGTCTCCGACGTGTGCAGGTCGAAGGTGGCCATCTCGTGGCTGCCGGCGCCGCGCCCGGTGCCCCACTCGTAGCGGCCGCCGGTGATGTGGTCGAGCATCGCCACGCGCTCGGCGTTGCGCGTCGGCTGGTTCACCGGCGGCGACAGGTTCATGATCGCCGAGCCCATGTGGATCTGGCTGGTGCGCGCCGCCACGTAGCCGAGCACGACCTCCGGTGCGGACATGTGTGAGTACTCGGTCAGCGCGTGGTGCTCGCCGAACCAGACGTACTTCCAGTTGTAGCCGTCGGCGTGGATCGCGTAGCCGACCTCTCGCATGAGCATCGTGTGCTCGGAATCCGGGTCGTGCGCAGCTGGACCGGGCAGGTATCCGTTGAGGAAGAGACCGAACTCCATGTGAGAACCACCTTCGTACGCGAAACGAGAACACGTTCTAATGTAGGGCATTAGCGGACGCCCGGCAAGGGGTCCGCTAATCCCGATGGCGCCCTTCGTTCGCGGCCGATCCCACCGCACCGACGCCGCGAGGTACACTGTCGGCGCTGGGCTCGCCACGAGGGCGGGACCAGAAGAAGAAGAGAAGAGAAGACGTTGGCAACAGGAACCGTGAAGTTCTTCAACTCCGAGAAGGGCTTCGGCTTCATCTCCCGTGAGGGGCAAGAGGACGTGTTCGTCCACTACTCCAACATCCAGGGCTCCGGATACCGGTCGCTCGAGGAAGGCCAGCGTGTCGAATTCGACGTCGCCCCCGGCCGTAAGGGCGAGGAGGCGCAGAACGTCAGGGTCGTCTGAGACCCGAGGACCTGACCGAGCCGCCGGCCACGTGCCGGCGGCTCCGTCATGTCCGGGGCGGGTGACGCCCCACTGCGACCCGTGACCGGGTCGGCCGATGACCAGCAGCCCCGAGCGGGCTCCGCAAGGAAGGGATCACCATGGGCGCCAGCAGGACCAGTTTCGAGAAGTTGCAGCGCGACCGGGCCAAGAAGGCCAGGGCGGCTGCGAAGCGCGAGAAGCGACTCGACAAGTCCTCGAACGAGCCCGAGGAACAGCCCGACGGCATGGAGACCACGGAGTTCACCGTCACCCCCGGTGAGGAGATCCCCGCGGACCAGCTGCTGAAGATGGTGGCGGACCTCCACGCCCGGTTCGAGAACGACGAGATCGACTTCGAGGAGTTCGAGGAGCGCAAGACCGAGCTCTTCGCCATGATCTCGGTCGACTGACCTCGGCGGACTGACCTCGGCCGGCAGGGCGCGGCCCACCGGACGCGCTCGCTGGCTGCACGGGATCGACAACCTCACCCTGACGTCCGGATCCCCCCTCGGGTCATCGCGAGCACGTCGAGCGCCTCATCGAGTTGCTCGGGTGTCGCCAGCCCCCGCTCCAGCACGACCTCGCGGATCGTCCGCCGCTCCGCCACGGCGAGCTTCGCCACCTCCGCCGCCGCCTCGTAGCCGACCAGCGGCACGAGTGCCGTGACCAGCGATGGGGAGGACTCCGCGTGACGCCGGCAGGCCTCGACGTCGGCCTCGAGTCCGTCCACGCAGCCTTCGGCGAGCAGCGGCGCGATCGCAGCCAACAGCTCGACGGACTCGAGCACGTTGCGCGCCATGACGGGCAGCATCACGTTCAGCTCGAACGAGCCGGACGCCGCGGCGAACGCCACCGCAGCGTCGTTGCCGATGACCTGCGCAACGACCTGGTGGGTCGCCTCGGGCAGCACGGGGTTCACCTTGCCCGGCATGATCGAACTGCCGGGTTGCAGGTCCGGCAGACGGATCTCCCCGAGGCCCGTCGCGGGACCGGACGCCATCCAACGCAGGTCGGTCGCGACCTTGTTGAGCGACACCGCGACGACTCGCAGCGCCCCGCTGAGCTCCACCAGGACGTCCTGGCCCCCTTGCGCCTCGAAGTGATCCTCCACCTCGCTCAGCTCGAGTCCCAGCCGCTGACCGAGCAGGTCGATCGTCGCCGCGGCGAACCCCTCGGGGGCGTTGAGGCCCGTGCCGACCGCGGTACCGCCCAGCGGGAGCGACCCCAACCGGTCGAGTGCCGAGCGGACCCGGGCGGCGCCGTGCTCGACGGCGGTGGCATAGCCGCCGAGCTCCTGTCCGAGCGTGATCGGGACGGCATCCATGAGATGCGTCCGCCCCGCCTTCACGACCGAGGAGAAGCGCTCCGACGCGTGCCGCAGCGCAAGGCCCAGCACGCCGAGGCCCGGCAGCAGCGCTCCCGTGGTTCGCTCCAGCGCAGCCACCGCGGATCGCGGTGGGGAACACGTCGTTGGAGGACTGCGACGCGTTGACCTCGTCGTTGGGGTGCACCCGCTCACCGAGTCGTCGGGTGGCGAGCGTCGCGAGCACCTCGTTCGCGTTCATGTTCGTCGAGGTGCCCGAACCGGTCTGGAACACGTCGACGGGGAAGTGCGCCACGAGCTCGGCGTCCGCTCCGGCGAGGAGCTCATCGACCGACGCCGAGATGGCCTCGCTGACCTCGACGGACACGACGCCCAGCTCGGCGTTGACCTGCGCCGCAGCCGCCTTGACGGCGAGCAGCGCTCGCAGCAGCGAGGGGTCCACGGGACGGCCCGAGATCGGGAAGTTCTCGATCGCCCGCTGGGTCTGCGCTGCCCAGAGCGCAGCGCGGGGGACCTCGATCTCGCCGAGCGCGTCGCGCTCGAGACGCGGCGCAGCGGCCACTGGGCTCGGATCGGGGTCAGATCCTCGGGGATCGTCGGTCACGTCGGGCTCCGTTCCTCGTCGGGCGGGCGGAGCTCGTCAGCGAGGAGGTCGTCGGCGACCTGTTCGCCCGAGCGGACCGCCCCCTCCATGTACCCGTTCCACACGGTCGCACACTCCGCGCCGGCCCAGTGGATCCGGCCGATCGGCGCTCGCAGCGCAGCGCCGTACGCGCTCCACACCCCGGGCGCGAAGTGGGCGCCGTAGCAGCCGCGCGAGAACTCCTCGGACATCCAGTCGCGCTCGAGGTACTCGACCGGGGCGCTCGCGGCGTCGCCGAAGTACCCGGCCAGGCACGCCAGCACCGCGGCGCGTCGCTCCGACCCGCTGTGGCGGGCCCAGCGACGACCCTCGTCGCCCTCGAGGAAGCCGACGATGACCCCGGGGCGACCACCGGGTGGGCTGTTGTCGAAGGTGACCTTGACCGGGCCGACGTCGGACGCGACCTGGCCGGTCAGGCCGTCCTGGCGCCAGAAGGGTTCGTCGTACACCGCGTGGAACTTGATGACCGAACCGGCCGGGACGCGCTGGGTGAGCTGGTCACGCCACGACGGCAGGGGCGGGTCGTAGCGGAGACGCCCGGCGAGGGTCGGCGGCACGGTGACGACGACGCGACCAGCAGCGTGGACGGTGCCCTTCCGGGTCCGGACCCGACAGCCCGCCCGGTCGTGCTCGATCGACTCCACGGGGCTCGAGAGCACGACCCGGTCACCGAGGCGTTCGGCCAGTCGCTCGCTGATCTGATGGGTCCCGCCGACCACGCGGTGCTGCTGGGCGCCGCCGTCGACGGAGATCAGCGTCTCGAGGTCCGAGCCGGAGTGCGCGTAGAACAACGCGTGCAGCGCCGAGAGGTCGGTGCTCTGGGCGGCGAACACCGCCTCGGTCACGACGCGGAAGTAGCTGCGACCGGTCGCGGTCCGCAGATTCGACCGGATCCACGTCTCGAAGCTCTGCCCGTCGAGCGCGTCGGCGTCCGGCGCCTCCCACGGCCGGTCGAGGGGGACCTGCCCTGCCAGCGCCTCGAAGCGACGCAGCCCCCGGAACAGGTCGGCCAGCACGACGGGACCGAGCCGCGGGACCGCCCCACGATGCGCCGCCAGCCGACCCCGCCTGCCGCCGGACACCATGAGGTGCTGGCCACGGTTCCAGGTCGGCACGACCGCCAACCCCAGCTCGTCGACGAGGTCGTACATGCGGTTCTGGGTGGCACCGATCCACTGGCCGCCGAGCTCGAGCGGCACGCCGTCCCGGGTCAGCCCGCCTTCGGTCCGACCGCCCACGCGGTCACGTGCCTCGAGCACCACGACGGTACGTCCGCGGTCGACGAGACGGCGCGCCGCGCTCAGGCCGGCAAGGCCGGCGCCCACGACGACCACGTCCGCGTCGACCCCGTTCGCATCGTCAGCACTGCTCGGCTCGTCGCCGCTCACGGCCGGGGCCCCGTCGCGGCGGGGCTGCTGGGCGGGTGGCGGTGCGCGGAACGGTCCCAGTGGGACCACGCAGCACGCAGCCATGCAGGGCGTCGATCCGCCCCCCGCCCGCAGCGCACGTCGGTGAGCCACCGCTCGCGCAGCTCGTCGGCAACGGCGAACGCATCCGCTGTCGGCGGCCGAGATGCGACCCAGGCGGACTCGAGTCGGTCCCGCTCATGGCCGAACCGGCCGACGAGTCCGAGCGGATCGCCCAGGGTGCTGCGATGCAGGTCCTCGTGTCGCCACCACAGGGCGGCGCCGTCGGCCACGTCGGTCGGCGTCGGGCCGAGGTGCACGGGATCGGCGACCCGCACCGGGAGGAACACCGAGGTGCACGGCGCCGCGGTGCCGGTGGCCCAGTGCAGCGGTCCGCCGTCCGGCGCGGGGCGCAGGTCCGAGACCCACGATGCCGTGGTCTGCGACGCCGCGAGCACGCCCCCGGCATGCATGCACGGCCCCCGCATCGCACCGGTGAGCGGCGAGTGCCGCGGTGCGGGGGTGTCGCCGTGCGACCGCAGCGCGCCGAAGAGGTCCAGTACTGCCTCGGGGCCCCGGCGGGCCCGCTCGGTCGCCCGCTCGGTGCACGCCCGCCGGAGAGCGCCATGGGCCACCGCGGTGCGCACACGGTCGCTGTGCGCCTCGGCGAACCCGGGGATCGTGAGCAGGTTGGAGATGCCACGCACCCCTCGCTCGACACGCTCGACCGCCCAGCGTCGGCCAGCGGACTCGAGGACGATCGCGCCGGTCGGGTCCGCCACGATGAAGCTGTTGTCGTAGCTGAACCGCCGGCGAACGAAGCTCGCGGGTCCCCGCTGGCCGTGCCGTTCGAGCAGGCTGACGATCACCTCGACGGCCTCCTCGGCGCTCCCGGCGCGCTCCAGGGCGAGGCGGAGGAGATCCATGCCCAGCAGGCCCCGCTCGGCGGGGTCGCGCCGGTGCACGGTGGTGAACACGGCCTCGTTGCCGATCACGACTCCGGCATCGTTCGCTCCCATCTCGGCGCCCCAGAGCCACCAGGGTCGCGAGATCAGGATCGCCCGGGTGGCGCGCACCTGGGCGACGCCGACCCAGGTGCAGCGAAGCTCGGCGCCGACGGGGTGCCGCGCTGCGGGGTGCCACTCCAGCAGCTGCGCCTCGTTCGGGTCGCGGTCGCTGTTCTTCGCGAACAGCACCCCCTCGTCGTCGACGCGCACCACGGTGTCGCACACCGCGGGGAATCTATGCGGCACCCCGCAGGCCTCGCTGGCCGACCGTCGCGACCCGACGGTTTCGGCGGACCGCTCGATACCCTCGACGCCAGTCCCCGGAGGTCCGATGCACCGTCACCGCACGCACCAGCGCAGCACCCACGACCTGAATCCCATCGGCCGCCTCGGCCGTGGGGTCGCCCGCCACCACCGCATCGTGGCGCTGTTGTGGGTGGTCGTGCTCGTGGCCGCCGGGTGGATCAACACCGCCGACAACGACGATCTCTCCGATCAGTTCAGCATTCCCGACACCGACTCGCAGGCCGCCTACGACCTGCTCGAGGACCGCTTCTCCGCCGCCAACGGCGCGACCGCGACGGTCGTCTTCTCCGTCGCCGACGGGCAGCGCATCGACCAGGGTGCCTCGGCGACGGCAGTCACCGAGGCAGTCACCGCGATGGAGAAGCTGCCGGCGGTGACCTCGGTGTCGAACCCACTGTCGAGCGATCTCACCGAACGTCTGGACCAGCTGGCGGCGTCCCTTCCGGCGTCCGACGCCGCCGGGGTGCAGCGGCTCGAGGGGTCGATCCCGGAGCCGATCTCGCCCGACGGCCGCGTGGCCTACGCCACCGTGACCTACGACCGCCCGATCACCGACCTGATCGAGCGCTACCCGGTGAACGCCGACGCCGCGGCGTCGGCGTACTCGAACCCGTGGTCGGAGCTCGACCGCGCCCTGCGTGACACACGCGACGCGGGCGTCACGGTGGCGATCGGGGGCGCAGTGGGCAACACCTGGAACGCGCCGGTGAGCTGGTGGGCGAGCCACGCCGACGAGGTCGGCCTCGCGATCGGCGCGCTCCTGTTGCTCGTCGCGTTCGGCTCGCTGTGGGGCACCGCCATCCCGATCTCGACCGCGCTCTTCGGTGCCGTCACCGCGAGCGGTCTGGTCGCGTGGCTGTCGAGTGTCATGACCATCTCCTCCGCGGCGCTCCCGGTGACGCTCATGATCAGCCTCGGGGTCGGGCTCGACTACTCGCTGCTCATCGTCACCCGGTTCCGCCAGTACATCGCCGAGGGGGTCGAACCCGACCAGGCAGTCGGCCGCGCCCTGCAGACCGCCGGGACAGCATCGGTGTTCGCCGGGCTGACCGTCTGCGTCGCGCTCCTCGGACTCACCCTGGTGCCGATCCCGCTCGTGCAGACCATGGGGCTGGCCGCCGCGGTGGGCGTCGCCGTGATGATCGTCGCCGCACTGACCCTGCTGCCGGCCTTCCTGGGCTTCGCCGGCGCGCGCATCGACGCCCTGGGCCTCCCCAGCCGACGGCACGCACCGGTCGCCGAGCAGGGCATGTGGGCGCGTCTGGCCGGAGCGGTGGTGCGGCGCCCGTGGCGGAGCCTGATCGGTGGGCTCGCGGTGTTGACCCTGCTCGCGGCGCCGTTCCTCAGCATCCAGTTCGGCATGCCCGACGACAGCTCGCTCCCCACCGACCTGTCCCAGCGCCAGGCCTTCGAGACCATGGAGGCCGGTTTCGGGGCGGGGGTGAACGCGCCGCTGCTCGTGGCGGTCGGGCTCGACGACCCGGTGCCCTATGGCCGGGCGCTCACCGAGCTCACGCCGGTCTCCGACGCGCTCGGGGCCGAGCAGCCGGCCGGCACCGTCCGGGGCGTCGAGTACTCGGTCGGGCCGATCCCGAACTCGGCGACCGAGACCAGCGCCGTGATCTACCAGATCACCCCCACCACGGGACCGGACGCCGACGCCACCACCGAGTTGGTCGAGCGCCTCCGCAGCGACCTGGCGACGGCGACGGCCGGCACCGAGCTACGGGCCCACGTCGGCGGGCAGACCGCGACGCTGATCGACCTCACCGACCTGGTGGCCCGCTACCTGCCGATCGTGATCGGCGCCGTGGTGCTGGGCGCGTTCGTGCTCCTCCTGCTCGTGTTCCGTTCGGTCCTCGTGCCGCTCAAGGCGGCGCTGTTGAACCTGTTCTCGATCGGCGCGGCCTACGGGATCGTCGTCGCGGTCTTCCAGTGGGGCTGGGCCCGTGACCTGGTGGGGCTGTCCGAGACGATCCCGATCGTGTCGTTCGTCCCGCTCATCATGTTCGTGATCCTCTTCGGGCTCTCCATGGACTACGAGGTCTTCCTCATGAGCCGGATCAAGGAGGACTGGGACCGCACCGGCGATCCGCATGCCTCGATCGTGTCGGGCGTGGCGGGCACGGCGCGGGTCATCACGACCGCTGCATTGATCATGGTGGCCGTCTTCCTGTCCTTCGTGACGAACCCGAACCCCACGGTGAAGCTGATCGGCTTCGGCATGGCGGTCGCCGTCCTCATCGACTCGACGATCGTCCGCATGGTGCTGGTGCCGGCGGCCCTGAGCCTGCTGGGGCGCAGCGCCTGGTGGTTCCCGTCGTGGTTGTCGTGGTTGCCGCACCTCGATGTGGAGGGGCGGGGTCACGGCGACGCCGACACCACGGTGCAGCCCGGCCGGGAGGACGGAGACGGTGACACGGCGCGCAGCGCGTCGGTGGACCGCGAACGCGAGGCAGAGCCGGTCGGCAGCTGACCGGCGCCGTGTGCGTCCCGGCCCGACGGGGTCAGCCCGAGGCTCGGGCCGCCTCGATGCTGGCGCGCACCTCATCCATGTCGAGCGCCTCGACCTGGGAGATGAGATCCTCGAGGGCGGCCGACGGCAACGCCCCGGGCTGGGCGAACACCTGGATCCCGTCGCGGAACATCATCAGCATCGGGATCGACTGGACCTGCAGCTGCGCGCTCAGCTGCTGCTCGGCCTCGGTGTCCACCTTCGCGAAGGTGAGATCGGGGTGCGCCTCGGACGCCGCCTCGAAGATCGGGCCGAAGGTCCGGCAGGGACCGCACCACGACGCCCAGAAGTCGACCAGCACGATCCCCGGTGCGGTGACGGTGGACTCGAACTCTGCGGCGGTCAGATCGATGGTGCTCACGGGTGCTCCTCGCTGTGGTTGCGGAGCGGGAACCCGCCCGCTCCGCGGATCAGTCCCAGCGGCTGGACCGGTAGCATCGCTGCGGTTCGGGGGCGGCGGCACGGGGGTGCGATGAGCGCAGCGACGGGGGATCAGATCAGGAGACTGGTGGCCGCAGGGGCCCGAGCGCCACGGGTGGCGGTCCTCGGCGCCGGCGCTGCGGGGCTCGCAACAGCGATCCGCCTCCAGGACGTCGGCATCGACGACGTCACGATCTTCGAGAAGTCCGACGGCGTCGGGGGCACCTGGCGCGACAACACCTATCCCGGGCGCCGCCTGCGACGTGCCGTCGCACCTGTACAGCTTCTCGTTCGCCCCGAAGACCGACTGGACCCGCAAGTTCGCCGAGCAACCCGAGATCCTCGCGTACTTGGACCGATTGTGCGGAGAAGTACGGTATCGAGCCGCACCTCCGGCTCGGTGACCGAGGTCACCTCGGTCACCTGGACGACAGGACCGCTCGGTCTGGGGGCTCGTCGACCCGCCGGCGGCGACGAGATCGCGGAAGTCGTGCGTGAGCAGGCTGTGGCCAGCTGAACCGGCCGAAAATCCCGGACATCGCGGGGCTCGAGGCGTTCGACGGACCGATGTTCCACTCGGCGCAGCTGGAACCACGATGACGACCTCCGTGGGAAGCGCGTCGCGGTGATCGGCATCGCGGCCAGCGCCATCCAGTTCGTCCCGCAGTCGCCCGGGAGGCACGGAACGACCTGACCGTTGTTCCAGCGCAGCGTCAACTGGGTCGATCCACGAATCCCGACCGGGCGTACAGTCGCTGGGAGATCGACTGCTTCGCGCGCTACCCATGGTTGGCGAAGCTCTACCGGTGGTGGATCTGGGGAAGTTTCGAACTGCGCTACCCGCTGGTTTTTCGCGCAGGCTCCCGGCTGGGCCGGCTCTTCGAGAGCCTGGCCAAAAAGTACATGCGGAGCATCATCACTGACCCGAAGCTGCAGGCGGCCCTGGTTCCGGATTACCCGATCGGAGCCCGCCGCATCCTCATCTCCGATGACTACTATTCGGCGTTGGAGCGAAAGAACGTCGAGGTCGTGACCGCAGGGATCGAGCGCGTGAGCGAGGACGGGATTGTCGATCGCGAGGGCCGCACCCATGCCGCTGACGCTATCATCCTGGCCACAGGTTTCCGGAGCACCGAATTCCTGGCGCCCATGGAGATCCACGGTCTGGAGGGCCGATCGCTGGAGGCGCGTGGAGAGAAGGTGCCCAGGCCTACCTCGGGATCACGGTGTCCGGCTTCCCGAACTTCTTCATGGCCTATGGGCCGAACACGAACCTGGGGCACAACTCGATCCTGTTCATGATCGAGCAGCAGGTCGACTGCGTGCGTTCGGTGATCGCCGAGATGATGGAGCGCGATGCCGCGGCCGCCGAGGTCGACGAGGCGGCGATGCGGCGGTTCCGCGAGGAGATGGCGGACGCCCTCGGCGACACGGTGTGGAGCGAGGACTGCTCGAGTTGGTACAAGAACGCCGCGGGGCGGATCACCAACAACTGGCCCGACTACTCGATCAACTACCGCCGCCGGCTGCGTCACCGCCGGCCCGAGGACATCCGCTTCACCCCCCGGGCCAGCTGACCGGAGGCGGTCAGTCGGCCGTCGGCCAGGATCACCGTGTAGCTCAACGGTACTCGTCACGACGTCGTCGTCCCCCTCGGTCGAGGTCCGCGTCGACGGCTCCCGGCCCGATCAGCACCGTCACGAGCAGCGTCGGGGAGCGGTGGAGCCGGGAGGTGGCGCCGGCGATCTCCTGATCAGACTCGGGGAGAAGTCCGGCCGCACCGA
>CALNXV010000010.1:0-50634 GCA_942490665.1 uncultured Microthrixaceae bacterium | reverse complement strand
ATACCGCCGCAACGTCTGAGCTGCTCAGCCGGTCCGGTCGGAGGGCGCGTCGAGGGGCGGTGCGAAGGGACCCTCGTTGAAGGCGGCGAAGAAGCAGTCCCAGTCGATGCGGTCGCCGAGCCAGCGGCTGCCGGCGCCGTCGAGAGCGATGTCTCTGCCGTGGGTGCGGTTGGCGTCGACGAGCGCGGCGAGGGTGCCGCCGGGAGGTGTGGGAGCGGGTTCGGCGTTGCGGCCGTCGGGGCGCTGGAACGTGGCGCCGGCGGCGCTGCCGGTGATGGCCCAGCCACCGTGGTGCACGGCGCGGTGGTGCGTCGGGCACAACAGGAGCAGGTTGTCGCAGTCGGTGCGTCCGCCGTGCTCCCAGTAGACGATGTGGTGCACGTCGAGGCGGTGACGTCGGGTGCAGCCGGGGAACCTGCAGCAGCCGTCGTCGCGGCGCAGGATCGCTCGGCGCAGCCGGCGTGAGGGGAACCGTTGGTGGCGGCCGAGGTCGAGCTGGTCGTCACCGGCCTGCTCCGAACGAACGTGTCGGGCGACGGCGCGGAAGCCGGCGTCGCAGGCGAGTTGGGCGACCATGGCGCCCGACAGCGGGGCGCCGCTCGACAGGCGGATCGGCCATGGCCGCGTCTCGCCGGACGGGGCGCGTGGGTCGGCACGGGAGCCTCGGTCGGCGGTGTCTGCCGGCGATTCCGCGGAAGCACGCGATTCCGCGGAAGCAGGCAGGTCGGGTTCGGCGTCGATGTGGAGGACGATCACGGGTTGGGTGCGGAGCGACGCGTCGGTCGCTGCGCCTGCGGCGACGAGGTCGACCAGCGCGTCGAGCCGGCGGCACTCGAGGTTCTCGAGTGCATCCCCCTGCGCTGCCTCGACCACCGTTGCGTCGCGGAGCTGGGCCAGGAACGAGTCGGTCTCCACCCCGGCGGGCACCCGGAACCGTCCGATCAGGTCGCCCGTCCCGGGATCGCGGTACCAGCTCAGCGAACGCCGCGCGATCGCACGCTCCTCGCCCTCTGCCAGCCGGGCGTCCTCTCGGTGCTGGTCCTGGCCGCGTCGCAACCCAGCGCAGTACCGCTCGAGCTGCGCGGCGGTCGAGTGCTGGGCGAGCTGGACGAGTCGCTCGTCGATCGCAGGGTGCGCCACCCGGGTCAACGCCCGGACCTTCGAGTACGACAACGCCCCGACGCTGAACGCCTCGCGGATCGCCGGCAGCTCGCGCAACCGCCGCGCCACGCGCACCTGCTCACGTGCCGCGACCATCCCGACCCCGCAGCGCCAGTTCAACCAGTGCGCGCACGACAACGCCTGCCACGACGCCCACCCCCGCCTGGCGTCGTACTCGCCGACCATCTCCAGGAACGCGCACGTCGCCGCAGCGAGATGCGACGCCAACGACGCCATCTCCTGCTCCAACCGCTCCAACGGCACCCCCGACACCGGCTCCGACATGCCGAACAGCACCGGGACCACCGGGTCGCCGGCATCGCCGGCGTCCGGCGAACCGAACCCCGCTGGGTCGACTCCGGCGGCGCCGCCGTGCATCGCGCAGCCCACGACATCACTGGTCATCGTCATGGTCCCTCCCACAGGTCAGACACCGGCGAACCTATGACCAGGGTGCGACAGCCACGACGGAGGCCCAGCTCACGCGATTCCGCGGAAGCGTCCGGCGCCAGGGACGTCGCTCAGTCGTCGAGCCCGCCGAGCGACTCCGACTCGCCCGGGGGAACCGGCTCGAGCTCGTCCGGATCGGCCGCCCTGCGTCCGAGCACCGCGAACCCCACGAGCGGGAAGACGAGGACCGAGGCCATCCCGGCGCCGAGCAGGGCCGTTGCGTTCTCGGTCGTCATCTGATGGTCCGCGAGGCCGATCTGGGTGATCACGACGATCAGCGGCAGCGCGGCGCACTGCACGAACATGAGCGAGACCCGCTCCCGCGAGTCGAGCACCCCCCGGTAGACGAGCAGCGCCGGCACGCCCCGCACCAGCAGCATCAGCGCCATGAACATCAGGAGTCGCAGCATCGTGGAGGGCGAGCTGAGCAGCGTGTCGAGGTCGAATCCGACGCCGCTGGTGATGAAGAAGATCGGGATGAGGAACCCGAAGCCGATCGCCTCGAGCCGTGGCGTGAGCGCCGTGTTCTGCTCGGGGCTGAGCGCGAGTCGGGTGATCAGTCCGGCCGCGAACGCGCCGAGCAGGTTGTCGAGTCCGAGCTCGACGGCCACCAGCACCATCGCCACGATCAGCAACAGGATGATCCGGACCGGCAGCTGTGTCGACGTCGACAGGTGACGCTGCAGCATCTCGATCAGCCTGGGCGGTTGGGTTCGGGTGCCGACGAGCGCGACGCCGACGGCGAGTGCGGCGAAGACCACCAGCAGCAGCGCCTCGGTCGCAGGCTGTGCAGCGCTCAACAGGATCGTGACGGCGACGATCGGACCGAACTCCCCGACGGCTCCGGCGGCGGTCAGGTACGACCCGAACCTCGAGCCGAGCAGCCCACGGTCGCGCAGGATCGGCAGCAGCGTCCCGATGGCGGTCGTGGTGAGCGCCAGCCCGATCATCAGACTCGAGATGACGAACCCCTCGATCGCCAGCACCGCGCCGACGCCCAGGCCGAGGACGAGTGAGATGCCCCAGCCCGTCAGCCCTCGGTTGAGCGGCGGTCCCTTCAGCCGGGCGAAGTCGATCTCGTAGCCGGCCATGAAGAACAGGAGGGCGAGACCGAACTGGCTGAAGGCGTCGATGATGCCGCCGAGCTCGACCCAGCCCAGGACCGACGGACCGACGACGATGCCGAGCAGCAGCTCGAACAGGACGCTCGGGATCCGCCACCGGCGGAACAGCTCCGACAGCAGTGGCGCAGCCACCGCGGCGGCCGCGATCACCACGACGGAGAGGGCGTCGGAGGACGACATCGGCGCAGCCTAGGGAGCGGAGTCGGTCAGTCGTTGGTTCCGGGTCGCCGACGTGCCCGCTTGGTCTCGCTGCGACGACGCTTCTCGTCGAGTCGCCGTCGACGCGACCCGGCTGTCGGACGGGTCGGTCGCCGAGGGCGTGCCGGCGTCAGGGCGCTCGACAGCCGAGCGGCGAGGCGTTCGCGGGCGATGCCACGGTTGCGGTGCTGGGACCGTTCGTCCTCGGCGACGACGCGCAGCTCGTCGCCGAAGCGCTCCTGCAGCAGACGGCGCTGGTACTCGCTGAGGCTCGGCGACGCTGCGATGTCGAAGCGCAGCTCGACCCGGGTGTGTGCGGTGTTGGCGTGCTGGCCCCCCGGTCCACCGGAGGTCGAGAACCGCTCGTGGATCTCCGCGGCCGGGATCACCAGCCCGGCACGGACGTGGAGCTCCTCAGCCACTGCCCTGGGAGCGACCGCCGTGCCCGGCGACGGCCCGCAGCACCTCGACCGGTCCGGGGTTCACCAACCCGACCGCGGTGTCGCTCTCGATCGCACCGATCACCACCGTCGGCACCGTCTCGTTGCCCCGCGCGAACCGGCGGACGACCGCCGCGCCGTCGGGGTCCTGCCAGATGTCCACCTCGAGGATCTCGAGTCCGGTCCCGTCCAGCGACCGCCGCAGGGACGAACAGAACCCGCAACCGGGGCGCCAGTACAGGGTGATCGGCGGGTGCTCGCTCACACTGCACCCGCAACGGGATCCCGGTGACTCCTCATCGGACGAGTATGCACCCGTTGACCCCCGGCGGGTCGCGTGCGAGCGTCGTGGTCATGGTGTCGAGCGAAGCCGCGACGGTCGAGGACTACCTGGACGAGCTCCCCGAGGATCGCCGGGATGCGATCGAAGCGGTGCGCGCGGAGATCCTCGCGAACCTGCCGGACGGCATGGTCGAGACGATGCGCTGGGGGATGATCTGCTACGAGGTTCCCCTCGACATCGAGCCGAACACCTACAACGGCGAGCCCCTCATGTACGCAGCGCTGGCCAACCAGAAGCGGCACATGGCCGTCTACCTCACCGGCGTGTACGCGGATCCGGACCAGCTCGACCGGTTCCGGGAGCGGTACCTCGCGACGGGCAAGCGACTCGACATGGGGAAGTCGTGCGTGCGGTTCACCAAGCTGGACCACCTGCCGGTCGAGCTCGTCGGCGAGATGATCGCGCTCACCACCACCGCTGAGTTCGTCGAGCTCGCGGGCCGCTGAACGACGCTGCGCTCAGAGCCGGACGGCAGTGCCGTAGGCGACGACCTCGACGAGGCCGTCGCCGACGTCGGAGGAGTCGAAGCGGACCGCGACCACTGCGTCGGCGCCGAGCGCCTGGGCGTGCTCGACCATCCGGTCGACGGCGTGCCGGCGGGCTTCCTCGAGCGTGCCGGAGAACTCCGTGATGTCACCGCGCTTGAACGACTTGATGCCCCCGACCAGGTTGCGGCTGAACCCGACCGAGCGGACCACCACACCGAAGGCCGGGGCGATGTGCGTGCCCTCCGCCCCGTTGATCCGCTCGGCGGTCGCGACGGGGATCGGCAGTGGGTCCAGCGGTGCGCGGTCATCGGTCATGGTGCTCTCCTGGTCGTGGTGCTCGGTCGTGGCGCGCCGAGGGTACTGGTCGGTGCGCCACCACCGCCGAGAGCTCGCCGACGTCGATGACGAAGGGGCCGTCCTCGTTGGCCTCGAGCCAGGCCAGGTTGCGGCGGTGCAGGTCGCTGGCGTGGTCGTAGCGGTTGAGCAGGGTCACCACCGGCGCGATCTCGCGCAGCGCCGCGAGCGCCGGTCGGATCGCGTTGATCGTCCCCAGCCCGGCGTCCGCGACGAGGATGCTCATCGCCGGTCGGAGGCGACGGGTGAGGGTGAGGCAGTCGCCGTCGTGGGCGATGGGGGACCAGAGCCCACCGGCGAGCTCGACGAGGCCGATCCTCGGTGCGGGCGAGGACCACGAGGCGTCGAGCTCGTCGAGCAGGCTCCGCAGGTGGATCGGCTCGCGGTCAAGTGCGTCCGCGGCCATGGGTGGGGCCATGGCGACGCGGTACCACCGGGACGGGGGGCACACGGTGGTGGGGTCCTCACCGGTCGCGGCCCCGAGCTGGGCGGCGTCGGTGCCCTCGATCGGGTCCGACGCGTCGAACGACTGCGCCGGCTTGCGCGCCTGGATGGTCATGTGTGGGCGCAGCTCGGTGGCGAGTCGGGCCGACACCCAGGTCTTGCCGACCTCCGTCCCGGTGCCGGCGACGACGACGAGGTGCTCCGGACGCGCCGTCACCGCATCGCTCCGACCCGGTCCAGCGCGTCACGCAGCGCGTCGACCTGGTCGTCGCTGTGCGCCGCGCTGAGCGCGATGCGGAGCCGGCAGGTGCCGGGCGCGACGGTGGGGGGGCGGATCGCCGGCACCAGGAGCCCCTCGCCGAGGAGCGCGTCGGCCACGGAGACGGCGCGCGCTTCGTCGCCGAGCAGGATGGGGAGGATCGGTGACGGGTGTCCGGGCCGGAGCCGATGGACCACCTGTCGCAGGCGGTCGACGAGCGCGGCCCCCTCGCCGGAGCGGACGACGCGGAGCGCAGCGAGCGCCGCGGCGGCGTCGGCCGGTGACCCGGCGGTGGTGAAGATGAACGGGCGGGCGGTGCTGACGAGCAGATCGACCAGCGCGCGGTCACCCGCGACGAACCCGCCGACGGCCCCGAGCGTCTTGGACAGCGTCCCGACGACGATGGCGCCGTCGGGCGCAGGCGGGCCGAGCACGGCGTGGGCCTCGTCCACCACGAGCTGGGCGTCGTGGGCCTGGACCAGCGCGGCGAGGTCGTCGAGCGGCGCGACGTCGCCGTCCATCGAGAACACGCCGTCGGTGACGACGATCGCGGGGCGGCCCGGGCGGGCCTGGAGGAGCTCGCGCAGGTGTGCGACGTCGCCGTGGCGGTACACGACCGTGTCGGCTCTGGCGAGCCGACAGCCGTCGATGATCGAGGCGTGGTTCAGCTCGTCGGAGTAGATGACGGTGTCGGGGGCGACGCGGCTGAGCGCCCCGAGGACCCCGAGGTTGGCCTGGTAGCCGCTGGGGAACACGAGCGCCGCGTCCCGACCGACCCACGCGGCGAGGGCGGCCTCGAGCTCGTCGTGGACCGGCCGCGCGCCGACGATCAGCGCGCCGCGCCGGCACCGGCACCGTCACGCTCGAGCGCTGTGCGGGCGGCTGCCACGACCGCCGGGTGCTGGCTGAGCCCCAGATAGTCGTTGGACGCGAACGACACGACGGCCCGTCCGTCGGCCGCGATCGTGGTGGCGGGACGGCCCGAGTCGATGGTGCGGATGGTGCGCCGCCGACCGAGGCGGGCGACCTCGTCGTTGTGTCGGGCGATCCGGTCGCTCCAGCGGTACTGCACCCCGATCACGACGTCCCGGCCGCCTCGACCTCGCCGATGGACTCGGCGAGCGTGCCGACGATGCGGTCGATCTCGGTGTCGGTGCTCGTCAGGATGGGCATGACGACGACGACGTCACCCAGTGGGCGCAGCAGGACGCCGCGACGGACCGACGCAGCACAGACCCGGCGGCCCCATCGTGTGAACCCGCTGCCCTCCGCGAGCTCGACGCCGACCATCGTCCCGTGCCGGCGCACCTCCCCGACCGAGCCCAGCGGGGCGACGTGTTCGGCGAGCGCGCGACCCAGCTGCTCGCTGCGCTCGCGGACGTTGTCGAGCACCTCCCACTCGTCGACGAGCCGGAGGTGCTCGCGGCCGACCGCCGCCGCGAGGGCGTTCCCGCTGTAGGAGTGCCCGTGGTAGAAGGTCCGCGGACCGAGGTCCTCGCCGAGGAACGCGTCGTACACCCGACGGTTCGCGGCGGTCGCGGCCAGCGCCAGGTAGCCGCCGGTGATGCCCTTGCCGAGACACAGCAGGTCGGGGGAGAGGCCGCACTGCTCGGAGGCGAACAGCGTTCCGGTCCGCCCGAAGCCCGTCGCGACCTCGTCGCAGATCAGCAGCACCCCGGTGCGGTCACAGGCCTCGCCGATCGCGGCGAGCTCGGCGGGGTCGCGGGTGACGATGCCGGCGGCGCCCTGCACGATCGGTTCGATCACGACCGCGGCGAGCTGCTCGGCATGGGCGTCGATCAGCGCGCAGGTCGCCTCGACGCAGTCGGGGTCGCGGTAGCCCGGGGCGCGCAGCACCGGGAAGCGCAGCGGGTCGAAGACGTCGGTGCCGAACCCGCCGGCGCCGACCGACAGCGATCCGACGGTGTCGCCGTGGTAGGCGTCGCCGAGGGTGAGGTAGCGGTCGCGGCCGCTGACACCCTGGTTGGTCCAGAACTGGAAGGCGATCTTGAGCGCCTGTTCGACCGCAGCGGCGCCGTCGGCGGCGAAGAGCAGGTGCGGGTCGTCCATCGGCAGGCGCGGGGCGAGCGCCTCGGCGAACTCGATCGCGGCGCGGTTGCCGTTGCCCAGCAGCGTCGAGTGGGCGATCTGTCCGAGCTGCTCGATCGCTGCTCGGTCGAGCTCCGGCACCCGGTGGCCGAGCGTCGTGACCCACAGCGAGCTGATGGCGTCGAGGTAGCGGCGTCCGTCGACGTCGATCAGCTCGCGCCCCTCGGCGCGCTCCACCACGATGGGCGCGTTGTCGCCATAGGTGGACATCTGGGTGAACCCGTGCCACACGACCGCAGCGTCACGTCGCACCCAGTCGTCGTGACTCCCGTCGCTCCGCACGGGCGCAGGGTAGTGGGAGACCGGCAACCCTCTCAGCCACGGTTGCCCGGGTCGCGGCACCCGGGGTTACGCTCGCGTAGCTCCGCGCCAGAAAGGCCCGCCCCCCCACGTGGCTCCCACCCCTGCACCACCCGCTCTGTCCGAACGCGCCGACGAACCCGACATCGAGGTCTTCGAGACCGGACCCGACGAACGACTGCCGCACGGGGCGATCAACCCGCGGGCGTCGATCCCGTTCTTCGTGGTCCACCTGCTGCCGCTGCTCGCGATCTTCACCGGTGTGCCGGCGAGCGTGTGGGTCCTGTTCGCGGTCACCTACTGGGTCCGGATGTTCTTCATCACCGCCGGGTACCACCGCTACTTCGCGCACAAGACCTACAAGACCGGTCGCGCCTTCCAGTTCGTCCTGGCCGTGGGCGGGTGCTCGGCGGTGCAGAAGGGGCCGCTGTGGTGGGCGGGGCACCATCGCATCCACCACCGCTACACCGACACGATCGACGACCCGCACACCCCGCGCAAGGGCTTCTGGTGGAGCCACGCCGGGTGGATCCTCACCGACGAGACCTCGCCGCTGCCCGAGGGGTCGATGAAGGACTTCGCGCAGTACCCCGAGATCCGCTTCATCTCGCGCCACGACTGGATCGCTCCGTGGGGCCTCGCCCTCATCTGCTTCCTCATCGGGGGACTGCCGGGCCTCCTCATCGGCTTCTTCCTGTCGACGGTCGTGCTGTGGCACTCGACGTTCCTCATCAACTCGCTCGCCCACGTCTTCGGCAGCCGACGGTTCGACACCGACGACACCTCGCGCAACAACCCGGCGCTCGCGATCCTCACGATGGGCGAGGGGTGGCACAACAACCACCACAAGGCTGCGTACGTCGCCCGCCAGGGCCTCCGCTGGTGGGAGGTCGACCTCACCTGGTACGTCCTCGTCGCGCTCGAGAAGCTGCACGTCATCTGGGACGTGAAGCGTCCCCGCGACGCGTCCCCGAGCTGACCCCCCTTGCGCTGCTGAGCGGCGTTCGCGACACTCACCCGGTTCCCCGAGGCGAGGGGGAACCCAGCGAGGGGGATTCATGCGAGCGTTCCGTCCGGCACTGCTGTGCCTGTTCAGTGCGGTGGCCCTGGTGGCCGTGGCCTGCGCGCCGATGCCCGGGGGGCCGACCGGTCCCACCAACCTGGCGCCCGTCGCGGTCGCATCGGCGACACCCGAGTCCGGCTCCGTGCCGCTCGAGGTCACGTTCTCATCGTCGGGGTCGTCCGACGCGGACGGCTCCATCGTCTCGTTCGACTGGGACTTCGGTGACGGAGCGACCTCGACCGACGCCAACCCCACCCACACCTACACGGTGGCGGACACCTACACCGCGACCCTGACCGTCACCGACGACGGCGCGGCCGTCGGCACGGCGACCGTCGAGATCGACGCATCGATCGTCAACCTGCCGCCCGTGGCCGACATCGTCGCAGCACCCACCAGCGGCATCGCTCCGCTCGACGTGAGCTTCACCGGATCCGGCTCCTCCGACACCGACGGCACGATCGTCGCCTACGCCTGGGACTTCGGCGACGGCGCCACCTCGACCGACGCCGATCCGACCCACACCTACACCTCGGTCGGGACCCAGGTCGTCACCCTCACCGTGACCGACGACGGCGGCGCCACCAACACCGCATCGACCACCGTCGACGTCGCCGCCAACCAGGCGCCCACCGCTGCCGCGACCGCCACGCCGACCGCCGGCAAGGTGCCCCTGACCGTCGCCTTCACCGGCTCGGGTTCCAGCGACACCGACGGCACGATCGTCGCCTACGCCTGGGACTTCGGTGACGGTGCGACGTCGACCGACCCGATCCGACCCACACCTACACCGCGGCTGGGCACCCCCACGGCGACGCTGATCGTCACCGACGACAAGGGCGGGACCGACACCGCGACCGTCGCGGTGCAGGTCAACGCCAACCAGGCCCCGACGGCCGTGGCGAACTCCGACGTGACCGGCGGGCAGGCGCCCCTGACCGTGGCCTTCTCCTCGGCGGCGTCCTCGGATCCGGACGGCGGCATCACCGGCGTCCTGTGGGACTTCGGTGACGGCAACAGCTCGACCAGCCCGAACCCGACCTACACCTACGGCACCCCCGGCTCCTACACCGCGACGCTCACCGTGAGCGATCTGGAGGGTGCGACCGACACCGCCACGATCGACGTCCAGGTCGACGCGATCCCGAACGTGGCACCGACCGCAGTGGCGGCCGCCACGCCGGACACCATCCGCATCGGGTTGCCCGTGAGCTTCTCGTCCGCCGGCTCGACCGACAGCGACGGCACGATCGTCGGGTTCGACTGGGACTTCGGTGACGGCACGACCGCCACCACGGCCAACCCGACCAAGTCCTACGCGATCGCCGGGCCGTACACCGCCACCCTGACCGTCACCGACAACGCCGGTGGCACCGCCACGGCGACCGTCGGGGTCACCGTGACGCCGAACGCCGCGCCGACCGCAGCGGCCACCGGCACACCCGGAACCGGCACCGAGCCGCTCGTCGTCGCCTTCGACGGCACCGGCTCGACCGACAGCGACGGCACGATCGTCACCTACAACTGGGATTTCGGCGACGGCAGCCCGGCCAAGACCACTGCGACGGCATCGCACACCTACGTGACTGCGGGCACCTACACCGCCACGCTCACGGTCACCGATGACGTCGGTGCGACCGACACCGCCACGGTCGTGACCGTGGTGAACGTGAACCAGCCGCCCACGGCAGTGATCAACGCCACCCCGCAGTCGGGCGCCCGGCCCCTCGTGGTGAGCTTCGACGGCAGCGCATCCACCGATCCCGAGAGCGGACCGCTGACCTACGCCTGGGACTTCGGCAACGGTGGCACCGGCACCGGTGCCACGCCGAGCCAGACCTACGCGGCCGGCACCTACACCGCGACGCTGGTGGTGACCGACCAGGGCGGCAAGGTCTCGGCCCCCGCCTCGATCACGATCACCGCGGTGATCGACGACGACGGCGACGGCGTGTCGCCGCCCGCCGACTGCGACGACGGCGATGCGGCGCCACCTTCCCGGGCGCTCCGGATCCGCTCGACTGCGGCCGGTGAAGACACCAACTGCGACGGCGTCGACGGCGTCCTCGCCGACACCGTCTTCGTCCAGTCGCCCGGTGGCGCCGACAGCGGCTCCTGCGGAGCGCTCGGTTCGCCGTGCGCAACGATCGCCCAGGCACTGACCAACGCCGCGGGCGCTGGCCAGGGCGTCGTCCAGGTCGCGAGCGGCACCTACGGCGCCGGGTTCACCCTCGGCGGCGACGTGGTCGTCCGCGGCGGCTACGCCGCCGGGTTCGGCTCGCGGAGCGGGACGACGACGGTGAACGCCTCGCTCACCGTCTCGGGTGCCACGGCCGGTGCCGAGGTCGCGGATCTCACCGTGAACGGCACCGACGGGGGCAGCACGACCGGCGTGCTCGTGCAGGGCTCGACCGTCGAGCTCACCCGGATGACCGTCGACTCGGGCACACCGTCCGGCGCCGGCGCCAGCGCCTACGGCGTCCGTGCCGTCGGCGGCTCCATCGTGACGCTGACCGACTCCACCATCACCTCCGCCAATGCCGTTGCCGGCTCGGGCGGGTCCACAGGTGCCAATGGTGCGAACGGCTGCGTCGGCAACGGCGGCGGCGACCAGAACAACAACTTCGGCGGCTCGAGCTGCGGCGGCAGTGGCTTCCGTTTCGCGGGTGCCGGTGGTGAGGGCGGTCGAGGCAGCTTCTTCAGCTGCGACGGCAACCGGCCCGGCCAGAGCGGCCAGAACGGCGGCGTCCGGCGCCGTTGGCGGGCCGGCGGCAACGGCGGCTGCGGCAACCGCTTCGGCCCGCGGCAACCATGCGGCGGTGGCGGCGCTGGCGCCGCTGGAGCCGGCGGTGCTGCACGGCCGGTGGCGGCGGTCGCCGGTGCGGCCGGGTCGACCTGGGGTCGGCCTGCGCTGGCGGCACCGGCGGGCGGCAACGGATCCGCCAGTCGGCGGTGGCGGCGGCGGTGGCGGCGGTGGCACGGCCACGAGCGTGTGGGGTGGCGGTGGTGGCTCCGGTGGCGGCGGCGCAGCCGGGGTCTCGCCTCGACCGGTGGCGGCGGCACCGCCGGCGGCGGATCGTTCGCCGTCTACTCCTACGGCATCGACGTGATCTCCGTGCAGGACTCGGTCCTCACCGCCGGTTCGTGGTGGCCAGGGCGGCAACCGGTGGCCAGGGCGGCCAGGGCGGCACCGGCGGCAACGGTGGTTCCGGCGGTGGCGCCAACAACGCCCTGCAGGCTGCTGCCGGTGGTGGCGGCGGCGGCGGAGCCGGCGGCACCGGTGGCTCCGGCGGCGGCGGTGGAGCGGGTGGCCCCTCGATCGCAGCCTTCAACACCGGTGCCGGCTCGGCCTCACGTCTCCGGCGGATCGCTCGTCACCGACTCGGGCGGCAACGGCGACAGCGGCTCGGGTGCCGGCGGCGACCGGCGGCACCGGCGGCTCCGGCGGTGCCGCGGCAACGGCGGTCCGGGTGGCGACGGCCAGAGCACCTTCGCGGTCGAGCGTGACGGCTTCCCGGGCGGCAACGGCGCCACCGGCAACTCCGGTGCGAACGGCCAGTCCGGTGCGACCGGCCTCACCCTCGAGGTGTGGGACAACGGCGTCACCACTCCGTAACAGTTCGGTCCACAAGGACCACGAACGGTGCAACCGGCGGGCCTGTGGGGCCCGCCGGTTGCGCGTCCGGGCGCCAGATCACGCGGCTCGCGGCAGCTTGTGCAATGAGTCACAAGTTCGTGACGATTGTTACGAACTTGTCGAGTTCCGTCATAGTGTGGCCCTCATGCACACCGACTCCCGCCGCCCCGTCCGTCGCATCGGACTCCTCGTCGCCGTCGCCGCGCTGGCCGTCGCCGCCACCGCCTGC
Organism: uncultured Microthrixaceae bacterium; assembly: GCA_942490665.1. Classification (GTDB taxonomy): domain Bacteria; phylum Actinomycetota; class Acidimicrobiia; order Acidimicrobiales; family Microtrichaceae; genus SKRR01. The sequence goes on along the minus strand of CALNXV010000010.1, from coordinate 38,035 downwards.
TTCCCCACCGGGCCCGTCGAGACCTGGGTGCCCGACGCCAACGGCGACGGACGGGTCACCGAGGCCGAGGTCGAGGCACACAAGCAGCAGATGATCGCCAACGTCACCGCCGCCGTCGACGCCGAACGTCGCAGCATCCAGGCGCACCCGTTCCTCGTCTGCGTCCGCGCCCACGAGTCCGACACCGCCGGTGGCTACCGCGCCCAGAACCCGCGCAGCAGCGCATCGGGCGCCTACCAGTTCCTCGACAGCACCTGGCGCAACGTCTCGGCGCGTGCCGGCCACCCGGGCTACGCCAAGGCCAGCCACGCCCCGTGGTGGGTGCAGGACGCCGTCGCGCTGCACCTCGTCAACACCGGTGGGAAGTCCGCCTGGGCGGGCACCGGCTGCTGATCAGCTGATCGCGGTTCCGACCAGGGCACCGACTGCGAAGGTCAGCCCCAGCGCGATCGCACCGCCCACCCCGACACGGGTGGCGCCCCGCACGATCGACGCGCCACCCAGACGGGCGCCGACCGCACCGAGCACGGCCAACGCGACGAGCGTCGCCGCGGTGACCAGTCCGCCGCGAACGCTGTCGGATCCGACCGCTGCGGCCAGCATGGGGATGATCGCGCCGGCCACGAAGCTGAAGAACGACGAGATCGCCGCCTGCAGGGGGCGGGCCCGCAACGACTCGGTCAATCCCAGCTCGTCGCGCAGGTGCGCCCCGACCGGGTCCGTCGCCATCAGCTCGGTCGCGACCTGGTCCGCCAGGTCCGCCGACAGGCCGCGGGCCTGGTAGATCCCGCGCAGCTCCGCATGCTCACCGACCGGGTCCGCTGCGATCTCGCTCTCCTCGGTCGCCCGGTCCGCCTCCTCGGTGTCGCGCTGGGAGCTGACCGAGACGTACTCGCCCATCGCCATCGATCCCGCCCCCGCCGCGACGGCGGCGACCCCGGCGGTCAGCACCGCGCTGCGAGAGCCGCCGGCGCCGACCACGCCGAGCAGCAGCGCACCGGTGGAGAGGATGCCGTCGTTCGCCCCGAGCACCGTGGCGCGCAACCAGCCGGACCGGTCGGTTCGGTGGACCTCGGAGTGTGATCGACGCGATCGACGGGAGGGTCCCGGTGTGGTGGCCATGTGCCCCGAAGCTACCGCTGCATGTGGAACGATCCCCCACGTGACCGCACTGACCGCGTTCGTGCTCGGCGGGGGTGGCCGCCTCGGCGCCGCCGAGGTCGGCATGCTCGACGCGCTCGTCGCTGCCGGTGTCCGGCCCGACCTGGTGCTCGGCACGTCCATCGGCGCGATCAACGGTGCCGCCATCGCCGCGGACCCGTCGCCGGACGGCGTCGCACGCCTGCGACAGCTCTGGGACGACGTGGTCGCCCACGGCGTCTTCGGGGGCACGATCGTCGACCGGGTGCGCCACCTCGCCGCCGACCGCACCAGCCTGCACTCCGGCGAGCCGCTCGAGCGGCTGCTCGTGGCCACCCTGGGCAACGGGCCGATCGAGGAGCTCGAGGTGCCCTTCGAGTGCGTCGCAGCCTCGATCGAGACGGCCGAGGCCGTCTGGTTCGACCGTGGTCCGATCGTGCCGGCGGTGATGGCGTCCTGTGCCGTTCCCGGACTCCTGCCCGCAGTGCGCATCGACGGTCGCCACCACCTCGACGGCGGCGTCGTCGACTCCATCCCCGTCGGCCGGGCGGTCGCGGCCGGCGCCACCGAGATCTACGTGCTGCAGGTGGGGCGCATCGAACGACCCCTCGAGGCGCCGCGACGCCCCCACGAGGTCGCGATGGTCGCGTTCGAGGTCGCCCGCCGACACCGTTTCGCACAGGTCATGGCCGAGCTCCCCGACGGCGTCGACGTCCACGTCCTCCCGTCGGGCGGCACCGCGCCGCGTCCGACCGATCTGCGCCAGCTGCGCTACCGGGACTTCTCCGACGTCGGGGCCCGGATCGAAGCCGCCCGTGTGGCGACCGCCGCGTACCTGGAGCGCTGAGCGGTGCACGTCGTGGTCCCACCCAGGGCGGTGCGACGCCTGGTGCTGGCCCCGGCGATGGTCGTGTTCACCGCCCTCGTGCTCAGCGCCACCCCGATCGTGGCGTTCGTGCTCATCTTCTCGGTCCGGTTCCTGCCCGGCCGGTGGCGGGCGCTGCGCCTGGGGTGGTGCCTGCTCGTCTACCTGCTGCGCGAGAGCCTCGGCGTCGTCGCGCTCGGCACCGTGTGGGTGCTGAGCGGGTTCGGCTGGCGGATCCGACACCCCAGGTTCCGTCGGGCGCACCTGTGGCTGATGGGCTGGTACCTGCGTGGGCTCCGCACCGCGGCGGCGCGGGTCATGGGCCTGGTCGTGGTGACCGAGACGGCCCCGGCGGTGTCGTCCCGTCCGGTCCTGGTGTTCAGCCGGCACGCCGGAGCGGGCGACTCCCTGGTCCTGGTCGACCTGCTGCTCAACGCCTACGGGCGCGCCCCGAGCGTCGTGCTCAAGGACGTCCTGCAGCTCGATCCGTGCATCGACATCGTGCTGCACCGCCTCGACAACCGGTTCATCGGCCCCCGCCGCGGGGCCGCCGAGAACGTGATCGAGTCGATCGAGGACCTCGCCGCCGGGCTCGACGCGAGCTCGGCGCTCGTGCTCTTCCCCGAGGGAGGCAACTTCACCGAGGGACGACGCCGACGAGCGATCGAGCGCCTCGAACGCGACGGGTTGACCGAGGCCGTCACCAAGGCCCACGACCTCACCTACCTGTTGCCGCCGCGACCCGGAGGAGCGTTCGGCGCCATCGACGCAGCACCGGCCTGCGATGTCGTCTTCGTCGCCCACACCGGTCTCGAGCAGCTGTCCGGTCTCCGCGACCTGTGGCGCGGACTGCCGATGGATCGTGCGGTGCGCCTCACCACCTGGACGGTCCCGGTCGAGGACGTCCCGGCCGGTCGGGCGGAGCGCATCGACTGGCTCTACGAGTGGTGGGAGCACATCGACACCTGGATCGAGGGTCACCGTGACCCGGACCGTCCGGCGCGCCCCGTGGTCGCCCCGGACCGACCTGAGGAGCCGATCCGATGACGCTCGGACTGAGCGCCGCAGAGGTCGCTGAACGGGTCGCGCAGGGTCGCACCAACCAGGTCCCCGACGCGCCGACCCGCACCACCGGCGAGATCGTCCGGGCGAACGTCCTCACCCCGGTGAACCTGGTGATCTCGGTGCTCCTCGTCGCCATCGTGGCGGCGGAGGGCATCGGCCCCGACATGCTCTTCGGTGGCGTGATCGTGACGAACTCGGTCATCGGGATCATCCAGGAGCTGCGGGCCCGGGCCGCGTTGGATCGCCTGGCCGTCCTCACCGAGCCCCGAGCCGTGGCGTGGCGCGACGGCGTGCAGTGCGACCTCGACGTCGCCGAGGTCGTCGAGGACGACCTGTTGGTGCTGGCTCCCGGGGCGCAGGTCGTCGTCGATGGCGCCGTGGTGGAGTCGAGCGGACTCGAGCTCAACGAGTCGCTGCTCACGGGTGAACAGGACGCCGTGCACAAGGAGGCGGGCGACGAGGTGCTCTCGGGCAGCTTCGTCGCCGTCGGCTCCGGCACCTACCGCGCGGTGCGGGTCGGCGCAGCGTCGTACGCGGCGGGCCTCGCCGAGGAGGCGCGGCGCTTCACCCTCGTCGACTCCGAGCTGCGCCGGGGGGTCAACACGATCCTCAAGGTGCTCATGGCGCTCATCCCGCCGATCGCCGCGATCCTCTTCTGGCGACTGCTCGAGACCGGCGACGGCTGGCGCCAGGCGCTCTCCGGCGTCGTCGCTGCTGCGGTCGCCATGGTGCCCGACGGCCTCGTGCTGCTCACCAGCCTGGCGTTCATGGCCGGGGTCGTGACGCTCGCACGGCGTGGCGCGCTGCTGCGTGAGCTCGCCTCGGTGGAGCTCCTCGCCCGGGTCGACACGTTGTGCCTGGACAAGACCGGGACGATCACCACCGGCGAGCTCGCCGTCGCGGCGATCGAGCCGCTGGGCGACGAGGACGTCGCATCGGCCGCAGCGATGCTCGCCGCGGTCGCGGCGGCCGACGCGGACCCGAACCCGACGCTGGCCGCGGTCGCCGACGCGGCAGGCGAGGTCCCGGACTGGCCGCTCGTCGAGGCTGTCGCCGCTTCTCCTCGGCACGCAAGTGGGCCGCGGCGCAGTTCCCCCGCCCGTCGGCCCACGGCGCCCTCACGCTGTACCACGGCGCGCCGGAGCTGCTCGCCCCCGACGACCCGGTCCTGACCGAGCGCGTCGCCAGCCACGCCGAGCAGGGCCGTCGGGTCCTGCTCCTGGTGCGCGGGGCGGACGCCGTCGAGCTCGATGAGCAGCTGCCCGAGCAGCTCGATCCGGTCGCGTTGGTGCTGCTGGAGGACCGGATCCGCCCCGACGCCGAGGAGACCCTCGACTACTTCGCCGAACAGGGCATCCGCCTCCTCGTCATCTCGGGGGACCATCCCGGCACCGTCGCCGCGGTGGCCCGCCGCCGGGGTGCCCGATGCCGGCAGCGGCGTGGACGCCCGCCGCCTCCCCGAGGACCCCGTCGAGCTCGCCGACGAGCTCGACCGCCACGCCGTCTACGGGCGCGTCACCCCTCGCCAGAAGCGTGCGATGGTCCTCGCGCTGCAGTCCGAGGGCCACGTCGTGGCCATGACCGGCGACGGTGTCAACGACGTGCTGGCGCTCAAGGACGCCGACATGGGCATCGCGATGGGCTCGGGCTCCGGCGCGAGCCGGTCGGTCGCGCAGCTGGTCCTGCTGGAGGACCGCTTCTCGATCCTGCCGGGGGTCCTCGCCGAGGGCCGCCGCGTGATGAACAGCGTCGAGCGCGCCTCGAACCTGTTCATCTACGGCACGGTCTACGCCGTGCTCGTGTCGCTCGTGATCGCAGCGATCGGGGTCGAGTTCCCGTTCCTGCCCCGCCACCTCACCCTGGTCCGTGTGCTCAGCGTCGGCGTCCCCGGAGGTCTTCCTGGCGCTCGCGCTGACCCACGCCGGGCCCGCCCCGGGTTCCTCGACCGGGTGGTGCGCTTCTCGGTCCCCGCCGGCGCGATCGCTGCCACAGGGGCGCTCGTCGTGTACCTCGCCGCTCGCGCCACCGACGGCTAGTCGGGCTCACCGATGTCGCGCACCGCGACCGCAGACCGTCGCCCTGTTGGGGATCGGCCTGATCCTGCTGGTCCGCCTCACCGGATCGCTTCCGCCGTGGCGGTGGGCGCTGGTCTCGGCGATGGTCGTCGCGACCCTCGCCGTGGTGTTCGTGGCGCCGCTGGCGGCCTTCTTCGACCTCGAGCTGCCGCCCGCGTCGGTCCTGTGGGTCATCGTCGGCGTGCTGGTCGCTGCCGCCGTGGCGATCCAGCTGGTGCCGGTGGACGACGCCGCACCGCCCGGCGGCCGGGGAACCACACGCGTGGGGTAAGTTCCCGCGGTCCCTTCCCACCCCGACCCGAGAGGACGGACATGGCCTTCGAGCTCCCGCCACTGCCCTACGCACAGGACGCACTGGCACCCCACATCTCCGCGGAGACGCTGGAGTACCACTACGGCAAGCACCACCAGACCTACGTCACGAACCTCAACAAGCTGACCGAGGGCACCGATCACGCGGACGCCGAGCTGACCGACGTGATCATGGCCAGCGACGGCGGGCTGTTCAACAACTCCGCCCAGGTCTGGAACCACACCTTCTACTGGAACTCGATGGCTCCCGGCGGCGGCGGTCAGCCCACCGGGGAGGTCGCCGAGGCGATCAACTCGGCGTTCGGCTCCTACGACACGTTCCGCGAGAAGTTCGCCGAGGCTGCCACCACGCAGTTCGGCTCCGGTTGGGCCTGGTTGGTCGACTCGGGTTCCGGGCTCGAGATCATGAAGACCGCCAACGCGGATCTGCCGATGAAGCACAGCTCCAAGGCGCTGCTCACCATCGACGTCTGGGAGCACGCGTACTACATCGACTTCCGCAACGCCCGGCCGAACTACATCTCCACGTTCCTCGACCACCTGGTCAACTGGGACTTCGTCGCCCAGAACATGGCCTAGCCGGCGTTCAACGGGGCGGTCGGGCGCTCGAGCGCACCAGCTTGCGGTAGAGCTGGTCGAAGACCTCGACCACGTCGCGGGCGCGGTATCCCAGGTCGTGCACCGGGACCCGCTCGCCGACCGCCTCGTTGAGCACGGTCCGCTGCGGGATGAATGGTCGCCAGACCGCCCGGCGTCCCATCAACCGGTCGAGCTCCGCCTCCTGGCGGGTCGCCTCCGTGGACACCGGTGGCGCACGGTTCACGATCACGCCGCCCACGTCGAGGCCGGGGTTCAGCCCCGACCAGATCTCCTCGACGGTGTCGAGCACGGCGTCGGCGCCGCGTATCGACAGCGCTGAGAGCTCGACGACCAGCAGGATCCGATCGGCCACCGCCAGACCGGACCGTGTGGTCGGCCCGAGCGACGGGGCGCAGTCGATGAAGACGAAGCGGTAGTCGTCCAGCTGCGGCGCGAGCGCACGCGACAGGCGGGTGGCCGAGTCGTCGTCGCGGGTGTCGCCCTCGCGATCGATCAGGTTCCGGCTCGCGGGCAGCACGTCGATGCCGTCACCCCAGCCGGAGGTGACCGTCGCGGCGCGTGCCACCTTGGGGTCGCCGGTTCGCAGCACGTCGCCGACCGACAGGTGCTCGTCGTCGGCCTCCACGCCGAGCGCCCATCCGGCGCTGCCCTGCGGGTCGAGATCCACCACCAGAGCGGTGTCGCCGGCCCGCTGGGCGGCCGCCGCGAGGCCGAGCGTGATGGTGGTCTTGCCGACCCCACCCTTCTGGTTCAACACAGCTGCAACGGTGGCCACGGCGACATCGTGGCACGGCCCGCGACGGCGTGGCACGCCCCGGTGCGGCGTGGCACCCTCGCGTGGTGCAGGAACCCGAGCCCACCCCCCGCACCCGCTCCGGGGACGCCTACCTCGTCCACCCCGAGTCGGGGTCCGGTCCCGGCGTCCTGGTGCTGCACTCCTGGTGGGGTCTGGACGCCGCCACGCGGGACCTGGTGGAGCGGTTCGCGGACGCCGGCTACTCGACGCTCGCGCCGGACCTCTGCGACGGGCACCTGCCGGCCGAGGGCGACGAGGCCCGGGACCTCCTCGCCGCATCGGACCCGAACGTGACTGCGGACCTGGTGCTCAAGAGCCTGGCGGCGATCCGGGCGATCACCGACGCACCCGTTGCGGTCGTGGGGTTCTCCATGGGCGCATCGTGGGCGCTGTGGGCGGCGACTCGTGCGCCCGGCTCCGTGGATGCGGTGGTCGCGTACTACGGCGCGCAGAACATCGACTTCGACGACCTCACCGCGCCGGTGCTCGGCCACTTCGCCGAGCACGACCCGCTCGTCACCGAGGACGAGCTGGTCGAGATGCAGGCCCGCCTGCTGCTGTCGGACAAGCACGTCGAGGTCCACCGCTACGACGGCACCCACCACTGGTTCGCCGAACCGGGCGTCGCGGACCACTACGACGCCGCAGCGGCAGAGCTCGCCTGGTCCCGCACCCTCGAGTTCCTCGCCGATCACCACCGCCGCTGAGACGCCGCCCGGGGCCCGGTCGTCCGGTGTGACCAACGGCGCTGTACGACGAGCCCATTACCACGCGAGAATCGTTGCGCGCGGGATGGTCGCGCCGGTTCCCGGCGGGCGTCCCCCCCCGAGAACTGTCAGTCGGAGAGGCCCCCCGGTGTCGAGCACCTCGCTACGGAAGATCCTGTTGTCCGGTGCTGTCGCCGTTGCCGTCGTCGCGACCGTGGCCGTGACCTTCCGTCCTTGGGCTGACGATGCGCCCGACGATGGCTGTTCGATCGGACCCGACGGGCCGACCCGGATGTCGGCCTACGAGTGGCGTGAGGTCGCGTGGCGCGGTGCGGAGGCAGGCCGCGATCTGGTGCGCACTGCGCAGCGGCTCTGTCTCGACCGGGTGTACGTGGACGTGACGGCCGCTGGCGCAGCCGGCGAGTCGGCGGCCGCCGATCTGGCCCGCGACGTTGCAGAACTGTCACGGACCGCGGCTTCGGCGGGTCTGGAGGTGGGCGTCGTCGCCGGCGACCCCTGGTGGCCGACGGACGAGGGTCGGGTCGATGTCGAGCGGTTGTTGCGCTTCGTCGCTGGACTCGTCGATGAGGGCGTGGCGATCGCGGGCCTGCATCTGGACGTCGAGCCGTGGGGGTTGGAGGCGTGGGCGGGCTCGAAGGACGAGCTCGTCGAGCAGTACCTTCGTTTCGTCATCTGGACGGAGCGCATCCGGGACGAGCTCGTCCCGTCGGTACCGGTCGCCTACCTGGTCCCCTACTGGTTCGACGGCTCCAACGGGGAGGTGTCCACCGTCGAGGTCGACGGCCGTTCCGCGGTCCCGTTCGACCACCTGGCCGCCGGCATCAGCGCGGGCGGGTCGCTCTCGGTGATGGCCTACCGCGACCGGGCCGCGGGTGAGGGCGGCATCGTCGACCTGGTCCGTCACGAGTTCGGCCAGCAGCAGGTGCCGGTGCTCGTCGGCGTGGAGACCACCGAGATCGACCCGCCGACCGCCACGTTCGCCGGCGCCACCCTGGCGGCACTGCTGGACGAGCTCGATTCGGTGGCGGAAGCAACCGGGACGGAGGAGATCGTCGTCAACGACGTCGACGGACTCCGACGTCTCACCGATCCGGCCGGAACCCCGGCCGACTGAGAGAGAGAGCAGCATGCGCGAGTTCACACGCGAGGAGATCATCGCCAACCGTTTCGCCCAGGCCCGGAAGGGCTACGACCCCATGGCGGTGGACGAGTACCTGGAGCACCTCGCCGAGTATGTCGGCTGGTTGCGGTCCGAACTGGCCCGCCACCAGGGCAACGAGCGGGCGGCGATCGAACTGCTCAGCAACGCTCAGCGGGTGGCCGACGAGAAGCTCATGGCCGCCGCCCTCAGCGCGGACGGACGCAGGGCCACGGCCGAGGCCGAGCTCGCCGCGGCCCGCGCCGAGGCTGGCCGCCTGCTCGATGCCGCTCGGACCGACAGCGATCGGATCGTCGCGTCGGCGCGGTCGCATGCACTGACCATCGAGGAGGAGAGCCGTGAACGGATCGACCAGCTCGAGGCGACCGCCCGGGAGCGCCTGGCGGGGATCGAGCGGCTCGTCACCGAGATGAGCCAGTTCGTGAACGGCACGGCGATCGACCTGCGCGCCGGTGGGACCCAGCTGCACGAGATGGCCGACCGGTTCCAGTTCGAGCTCACGGCGAGGAGCGAACCGCTCGACGTCGACGATGTGGCCGACTTCGGCGACGCGGGCGACGACGCCGTCGACGATGCGGTCGACATCCGGTGACGGCGTCCACGGCGGGGATCCCCACGGCGGGCGGAGGCGTCAGGTCGCTCGTCGCTCGGCTCGCGTCGTTGGCGGACGTCGGTGGTGTGCTGCTGGTCGTCGCGGCGCTCATCGTCGGGTACTTCGTCGCGGTCGTCCGGGGATTCGGCGACCTGTCCTACGTCACCGTGGGGATCGCGTTCCTGCTCGGCACCGACGGCCTGCTGCTCGTGTTCACCGCCGGACGGCGGCCCCCGGTCGTGAGCGCCGCGCCGGTGACCGTCCGGCCTGACGTCTCGGTGATCATCGCCTGCTACAACGGCGGGTGACGTGATCGGCGACACGCTCGACCACCTCGCCGAGCACGTGCGTCCCGAGAACATCATCGTGGTGTCGGACCGCTCGACCGACGACACCGCAGCGGTCGCAGGGTCGCGCGGGGTGCGGGTGCTGGAGAATCGGTTCAACCGGAACAAGGCGCTCAGCGTCAGTCGCGCCGCTCCGCTCGTGACCACGCCGTACACGCTGATCCTCGACGACGACACGCACCTGGGGTCGGAGCCCCTCCCCGTGGACCTGCTCGACCAGGGAGCGGCGGCTGTTGCGTTCGACGTGATGCCGATCGAGACCGGCACGCTCATCAACCGGATCCAGACCTTCGAGTACCGCAAGTCGATGATGCTCGGGAAGGCGATGGTGTCGGACCTGGGCGCCGTGGCCAACGTCTCGGGTGCCGTCGGCCTCTTCCGCACGGCGGACCTGCAGCGCCAGACCGCCCTGCACTCGGGCCACTTCCCCGGCGAGGATCTGCAGCGCACCCTCCTGGCGCACCTCGAGAGCGAGGGCGAGGGGGTCGCGTTCAGCCCCAACCGCGTCGTGACCCTCGCCCCGTCGACATGGCGGGAGCTGTTCGGACAGCGGTCCAGGAAGTGGGGCACGGCGGAGCACGAGCTGCTGTTCCTGAACCTGCGGATGCTGCTGGATCCGAAGATCCACGCAGCGTTGCGCTTCGAGCGGGGCTACGCGGTCCTGGTCCTGCTCACGGATCCGGTGAGGATGCTGCTGTTCGCGAGCCTCGTGCTCTCCCCGCAGTACTTCGTGTTCCTCTACCTGCTGTACCTACCGCTCGAGTTCGCAGCGTGGCTCCGGCTCGGCCGCCGTGACCCGATCGGGGTGGTGCTGCTCGCGCCGCTCTACAACCTGTTCAAACTGGTCGCTCGCTTCCGCGCGCACTTCCAGTGGTTCTGGATGAAGTGGGACTACCTCGTCCGGCACCACTATCACCGCCTGGTGGGTGGCCGGAACCTGCCCGCCGAGTACGCCGGCATCGCCGCCGTGCTCGGCACGGTCTGGGCCCTCAGCATCCTTGGCGCCCTCGGCGCCTTCGGCTGACCGACGCCCGGGCGGCTCACCAGAGCTGGTCGGTGTAGGTGTCGGTGCCGGGGATCGTCGGGATGAACGGCGCGGCGAGGCGCACGGTGGCGAGGCCGGACGCGCCGATGCGGGCGGCGAGGTCCTGGATGCGCTCCCACGCGGCTGCCGGGTCGGCGTGCAGGAACAGCAGCGCCATCGACCGCTGACGGGTGCCCGGGCCGGTCCCGAGCTCCATCGGCGCTGCGCCCTCGGCGCCCTTGGGGATGATGGGGCGCCAGTGCTGCACCTGGTCGACCGGCGACGGCGACCCGTCGGAGCGATCCTCGAAGAGCACCGGCGCGACGTCCTCGCTGAACCACGCGGCGTACTCGGGGTGCGCCACGCCGTCCGCGCGATCGACGTGCACGCTGACGAGCCCCGAATAGGGGTGGTCGAGCGCGATGTGGGTGGGCACGCCATCGGGGTCACGGCGGTCGGTGCCGACGTGGAAGTACAGCGACGTGTGCGCGTGGGTGCGCTCGTCGAATCCCCGCCCGTTGTCGTAGAGCTCGAAGACCTGCTTGTTCGCCCACGCGAAGTGCTCCGCCTCGTGGCCCTTGTGGATGAAGTAGGTCGCCAGGTACGACCCGGCATCGACCGGGCGGGCCACGGCGGCGTCGTCGGGCGCGTCGGTCGGGGAAGCGCAGGTCCTTCAGCGGGCGCGTCGCGACCCAGCGGCGACCGGCGAACAGCCACGGGCCGACCATGCAGCCCGAGTACAGGTGGTCACGCTCGTACCAACGGTTGTAGGCGACCTCGTGGCCGGGGTTGGGGTCCACCAGCGTGTACAGCATCGAGCCGACCTGTACCTCGTCATCGCGTCCGTCCGGTTCCATGCGCTCACGGTACCGTGAGCCCCCGATGACCGACGACAGCGTTCCCCGCCCCACGGCGCCCCCGGCGCCCCCGGTCCGGCGTCGTCCGACGGTGGTCGAGGCGACCGTCACCGCGGTGCGCGGGGACGAGGTCGAGGTGCGACTCGCCGACGGCAGCGCCGGCGTCGTCCCCCGCGCCGAGTTCCGCGGTGGGACGGTCGGTGACGAGACGGTCGAGGAGACGGTGCACCTCGCCCGGCTCGCGCGCTCCGACGGTCGTGGCCGGGCGATGCTCTCGCGCAGCTGGGCGCGGACCGAGGCCGCCTGGGACCGCATCGACGCAGCGGTCGCGGCGAAGGAGTCGCTGGTCGGCCCCGTCAGCCGGACCGTCAAGGGTGGCGTCGTGGTGGACCTCGGCGTGCGGGCGTTCCTCCCGGTCTCGCTGATCGGCGAGGGGGCTCCGCCGCCGCTGTCCGAGCTCGTCGGCACCGAGGTCGAGGTGCTCGTCACCGAGGCCGACCGCTCGACCGAGCGACTGGTGGTCTCGGCGCGCGACGCGGCGAGACGCCGTCGCCGGGCCGAGACCCAGGAGCGGCTCCGCTCGCTCCGGGCCGGGGACCGGGTCACCGGCACGGTGGTGAGCACCGCCGAGCACGGCGCGATCGTGGACCTCGGTGGTGTGCGCGGGCTGGTGCATCGCAGCGAGCTGACATGGGGCCACCTCGGGCGGGTCGAGGACCACGCGAGCGTCGGCGAGGAGATCGAGGTCGTCGTGCTCGACGTGGTGCGCTCCAAGCGGCGGGTGTCGCTGTCGTTGCGTGCCACGGCCCCCGACCCCTTCGAGGGCATCGAGGTCGGCGCGGTCGGGCCGGCGACGGTGACCCGGGTCCTGGACTACGGCGCCTTCGCCCGCCTGGACCCGAGCGGGGCCGAGGGGTTGATCCACGTCAGCGAGCTCTCCGACCTCCCCGGTCAGCGCGCCGACCAGCTGGTGATCCCCGGCGACGCCGTGCAGGTGAAGGTGCTCGCGGTGGACCCCGGCCGTCGCCGGCTGTCGTTGTCGGTCAAGCAGGTGCTGTACGGGGAGTGAGCCTCGCACGGCGAGTGATCAGCCGAAACGGAGCTCGTCGACGGACCAGTACGCCCGCAGCGCGGCCACCAGCCCGTCGCCGTCGACCCGGTAGGTGATCACCAGGTCCGTGTGGACCACCGAGCCGTCGGGCAGCTCGGTCGTGATCGTGCCGACGTTGGCCACCTCGTCGCCCGCGGCGTGGCTGCGCTCGATGGTGAAGCGCACCCGGTTCGGCGCGATCACTGCGTCGTGGAACGCAGCGATGGCCTCGATGCCGCGGTGACCGTTGCCGTCGGGGTCCATCGCGGAGGGACCGATCGGGTCCTCGACCACGGCGTCCGGGGCGAACAGGGCGAGCCAGGCCTCGCGGTCGCCGGCTTCGACGGCTCGCATCGAGGCGAGCGACGCGTCGCGGGCCGGGTGGGGGGCGAAGTCGTCCGGGAGCTGTGGCACGGGTCCGTAGAGTAGGGCACCCGTGAAGCCGCCCTCCCCCACCCGCGTCCGGTTGCGGCCATGGCAACGAGACGCTCTCGACGCCCTCGCCGAGTGCGACCGCCCGGACTTCCTCACCGTCGCCACGCCGGGCGCCGGCAAGACGACCTTCGCGCTGACCGCTGCGGTGCAGGACCTCGCGGAGCACCCCGGTCGCCGCCTCGTGGTCGTGGCGCCGACCGCGCACCTGAAGCACCAGTGGGCCGACGCCGCGTTGGGCTTCGGCCTGCACCTGGAACCCGAGTGGTCGGCACGCGACGGGGCGTTGCCCGCCGACATGCACGGCGTCGTCGTCACCTACCAGCAGGTCGCGGTCGCCGCAGCGGCGCTCGCGCCGATCGCCCGCGGCGCGTTCGTGATCTTCGACGAGATCCACCACGCGGGCGACGACCGGGCGTGGGGGACCTCGGTCCTCGCCGCGTTCGAGGGAGCCGCGCGACGACTGTCGCTGTCGGGCACCCCGTTCCGCTCCGACACCTCGGCGATCCCCTTCGTCGACTACCACCTCGACGAGGCCCGATCGGACTACGAGTACGGCTACGGCGAGGCGCTGGCGGATGGCGGCGTCGTCCGGCCCGTGTACTTCCCGCGCATCAACGGCTTCATGGAGTGGGTCGCGCCGGACGGGCAGGTCGTCGAGTCCACCTTCGACGACGAGTTGCCACGCGAGCTCGCCAACCAGCGGCTGCGCACCGCCCTGTCACTCGAGGGGGAGTGGTTGCCGACCGTGCTCGACCAGGCCCACCAGCGGCTCGGGGAGCTGCGCCGGACGCACCCCGAGGCGGGCGGGCTGATCATCGCCACCGACCAGGAGCACGCCCGGGGGATCGCTGCGCTGCTCGCGCACCGGCACGGGATCCGTCCCGTCGTGGCGCTCTCCGACGACCCCGAGGCCTCCGCGAAGATCGCCAGCTTCGCCGCCTCGAGCGACCCGTGGATCGTGGCGGTGCGGATGGTGTCCGAGGGCGTCGACCTGCCGCGCCTGCGCATCGCCGTGTTCGCGACGACGACCACCACCGAGCTGTTCTTCCGCCAGGCCGTCGGCCGCGTGGTGCGCTGGACCGGCGGGCTCGGGCGCCAGCGCGCCTACTTCTTCATCCCCGACGACCCGCGGCTGCGTCACTACGCGGGCTCGATCACCGAGCAACGCCGCCACTCGCTGCGCCGCCGTGCCGAGGGGCGCGAGGCCGACGCCTCGATGCCGGACGACACCGCGGTCGCCCTCGGTGCGGACGACGACGAGCAGATGAGCCTGTTCGCGGTGATCGGTGCGGTCTCGCTCGGTGAAGCCGGCGGGGTCGGCGCGGCGCCCGAGGGGGTGTTCGCCGACGACCCTGACGGCGACGCCGGCGAGATGGCCGACACCCCGGGGCTCGACCTGGTGCTCCTCGCTCCGCCGCTCCCCGCAGGCCGTGCGAGCGCACCGGACGCTCCCGAGGGCGTGTCGTTGCGGCGCCGCAAGCTCGTGCTGCGCGACGCGAACGCGGACCTCGCCCGCGAGTTGGTCCGCTCGACGGGGTGGAGTCACCCGAAGGTCAACGCCGAGCTCAACCGCCTGGCGGGCATCACGAAGATCTCCGAGGCGACCCTCGACCAGCTCGAGCGCCGCCTGGCCGCCGGCCGCCGGTGGCTCCGCCGGAGCTGACGGGCTCCCAGGGGCGTTCGGGCCACGGGTGCTTCGGGTAGCGGCCACGCAGGTCCGCCCGCACTGCCGAGTAGCTGCCCCGCCAGAACCCCGGCAGGTCGGTGGTCCGCTGCACCGGGCGACCGGCGGGGGACAGCAGCTCGAGGGTGACCGGTAGTCGGCCCCCGGCGACGTGGGGGTGCCGGTCGGTGCCGAGGAGGTCACCGATGCGGGCCCGGGCCAGCACGGAGCCGGCCGCCCCGTCGATCGACCCGTAGTGCAACGCCACCCGGCGCCCACCCGCCGCGATCCAGTGGGTCGGGGCGAGCTCGTCGAGGTGCCGGTGCTGGTCGTGGGTGAGGTGGCGCCGCAGCGCCGCTGCGAGGTCGGTCCGGCGCAGGTCCGCGAGCGACCGGGCGCTCGACGACGCTTCGGCGACCACGGCGGCGTCGGACCAGTCCGGCCAGTCGATCCCGCCGGCGTCGACCGCTCGAAGGCAGGCCACCCGGGCCCGCAGCTCATCTGCGGCCGCGACGTTGCCGAACAGCTCCGTCCCCCGGTCCGCCACCGCGTCGGCGAGCGCGGCGCGGACGAGGTCCGCCGGGGGGTCCGCCAGCGGGGCGTCGGCGAGCGTGATCGCGCCGAGCCGGCGGCGCCGGCGGGCGACGATCCGGCCGTCGGTCCCGTCCCAGCGCACGTCGTCGTCGCTGACGATCGCGCCCGCGAGTCGGTCCAGCACCGTCGCGCCGTCGATGGCGGCGGCGAGGTGGACCCGCCCGCTGCGCTCGTCCGCTCCCGCGTCCAGGTCGACCACGACGAGCCAGTCGGCAGCGGCGAGCGACGGGTCGCGCACCGTCACCTCGCCGCCGGTGCGGAGGTGGTACCAGTCGCCGCTGCGATCACGGCGTCGGGCCACCCGGTCCGGGTAGCCGGCGAGGAGCAGCTCGGCGACGTCGCCGGGGTCCACCACCCCCTCGCCGGGTCGGGCCCGGAGCGCTCGCCGCCACACCCGCAGCGCTGGTGCCGCGTCCGTCGCGCCGCGTCCGCTGCGGATCTCGACGACCCGCTCGACGACGTCGGAGGGACCCGATCGCGCCGACTCCAACACCGCCACGAGCTCGGCGGCGAGGTCCCGACGACCGCTGGCCCGGCCCGCCTCGGCCACCGCAGCGAGTCGGGGGTCGTTGCCGAGCTCGGCCATCGAGCGGCCCCGGGCGGTGAGCGCGCCGGCGGCGTCCAGCGCCCCGAGCTCGCCCAGCAGCTCCTCGCCCCGTCGCACCGCGGCGTCGGGTGGTGGGTCGACCCAGCGGAGCCGTGCGGGGTCGTCGACGCCCCAGGCCCGCAGCTGCAGCACGAGCGACGCCAGATCCGCGGTCTGCAGTTCCGCCTCGTCCGCCTCGGGCCGGTGGCGATGCTCGGCCTCCGCCCACAGCCGGTACGCCACGCCCGGAGCGGTCCGGCCGGCTCGGCCACGCCGCTGATCCGCGCTGGCGCGGCTCGCCGCCTGGGTCGACAGCACCGGCAGCCCGGTCGCGACGTCGACGCGGACGTGTCGGCGTCGCCCCGCGTCCACGACCACCCGCACGCCGGGGACCGTCACGGAGCTCTCCGCCACGCTGGTTGCGAGCACGATCCGTCGGGCACGCCCGACCGCTGCCGGCGCCAGCACCCGGTCCTGGTCCTCCGCCGGCACCGACCCGTGCAGCTCCAGCACCTCCACCCCGGCGGTGGCGCGTGACCGGGCGAGCTCACGAGCGCAGCGGCGCAGCTCACCCCGGCCGGGCAGGAAGACGAGCACGTCCCCGTCGTCGTTGCCGAGCGCCTCGACGACGACCGCTGCCGTGCGCGACGCGATCGCGTCGTGGGCCGAACCGGGCCGGTACCGGGTCTCGACGTCGAACATCGGCGTCGTCGCCTCGATCACCGGCGCATCGCCCAGGGCGTGCGCGACCGGGCCCGTCTGCAAGGTGGCCGACATGACCAGGATCCGCAGGTCCGGTCGAAGCGACCCGCGGACGTCGAGCGCCAACGACAGCCCGAGATCCGAGTCGACGGACCGCTCGTGGAACTCGTCGAACACCACGCAGGACACGCCCTCGAGGGTCGGGTCGGCCTGGAGGCGCCGCAGCAGCAGCCCCTCGGTGACGACCTCGACGCGGACGTCGGGTCCGCCGCGACGCTCGCCGCGCACCGCGTAGCCGAACCGTCCGCCGACCGGTTCGCCAGCGAGCGCCGCCATCCGGGTCGCCGCGGCACGCGCCGCGATCCGACGTGGTTCGGTGACCACGATCCTCCCGGATCCGACCCACCCCTCGTCGAGCAGCAGCGGCGCCACGGCGGTGGTCTTGCCGGTACCGGGCGGCGCGACGAGGACCGCGACGCCTCGCTGCGCGAGCGCGGCGCGCAGCTCGTGCGCGACCTCGAGCACCGGGAGGGGGTGATCCATGCGACGAGTCTGCCGGTGGCTAGCCTACGAGGCATGTCCAAGCGTTCCGTGCCCGTCCTTGCGGCCCTCCTCGGCGGGGTCATGACGCTGCTCGTCGCCTGCGGGGGCAGCGACGTCACCGCACCGGTCGCCGAGGAGGGCGCCGTCCTGAACATCGACTCCGCGGAGGGAGCGGCGCTCATCGACTCGGACCGCTCCGTGCTCGTCGTCGACGTCCGCACCCTCGAGGAGTACACCGAGGGCCACCTCGTCGGCGCGCAGCACATCCCCGTCGAGGATCCCGAGCTGTGGGAGCAGCGGGTCGCGGCGCTCGACCCCGACGGGCCGATCGTCGTCTACTGCCGCACCGGTCGCCGCAGCGCGATCGCCGCCGAGCAGCTCGTCGCGGCCGGGTTCAGCGAGGTCTACGACCTCGGTGGGGCCACCGACTGGGACCCCGCGGACCTCGAGCTCGAGGCCTGAGCGACCGGCGCCGACACGACGGCCGCCGCGAGCCCGACGATGGCGCCGGCGACCGCAGCGGTCAGCAGGCGGTCCAGTACCGGCGGGAACGATCCCGGCAGCGTCGGCATCCAGAACACCCCGAGTCGATCCACCAGCCAGCCGGCGAGCAGCGCCACGGGCACCAACGTGCCGGCCGGGTCCCAGCGTCCGCGGCGGTCGGCCAGTGCCAGCACGGCGGCGACGGCGAGCGCGCCCGCAGCGAGCGCGGTCGGCACCCAGCTCGGCTCCGCTCCCGGCGGGTTGGCCAGGTACCAGCTGAGCGATCCTGCGGTGGCCAGCGCCGCCGCGGCGGCCGTGATCATCCGGCGGGTCGCTGTCCGCCGCCCGAACCACCACGCTGCGGCCGCGACCGCGGCCGTCACGACCAGTGGCCACGGCGTCAGATCGTCGCGGTGCAGCAGCCGGCCCGTCGCGGTGACGTCGGTGCCGTCGACGACGAGGTCGACCGTCCAGACCTGCACCACCCGGTCCTCGGGGGTCTCGGGGGCGTCGTTCAGCATCCAGTGGATCCGGTGGTCGTGCCAGGCGACCACCCCGCCGTCGCCGATGCGCTCCCACTCCGGTGGCGCGGAGGAGGACACCCCATCCGGGAGGCCGTCGGTGCTGCCGTCGCGGTTCTCGTTCAGGTGGCGCGCCGGTGAGCGACGGTTGCGCTCCACGATCCCGTCGGCGTCGATGCGCAGGTACGGCTCACCGTCGTAGCCGGGGATCTCGACGGTGACACCGGCGGGCGCCCGGGCCTGCAGGAAGGAGTCGCCCCCGACGACGGACAGCTCGACCGGTGTGTCGGCGGGCTCGACGGTGTCGAGCACCGACTCGAAGTTCGTCGGACGTGCCGCGTCGGCGCCGACCGCCGGGGCAGCCAGGACGCCGGCGGCGAGCCAGAGCACCGTCACAGCGATCGCGGTCCGCATCACCGAGGGTGGTCGTCGCCCGAGGGTGTCGGGTTCCCCGCACTTGCCCAACGCGCGTCACACCGCGAGCATGGCCGGACCGGACCCGGGAGCGAGATGACCGTCGACGAGGAACGCGGTGCGCGCAGCGGTCCGGCTCGCGCCGGGATGACCGCCGAGGAGTTCGAACAGACCCTCGAGACGGTGCCGCGGGTGTTCCCACGTGAGCTCCCCAGGAGCTCGCGGCGGGACCTGGCTCGACGTGCTCGGCGGATCTCGCTGGTAGCGACGCGCCACTTCGCTCCGCTGGCGCTGCGCTCCGCGGTGACGCGGCGCCTCGCGCCCGATGCCTACGCCCACCCGCTGCGCCGCACCTTCGAGGAGCTCGGCGCGACCTTCATGAAGTTCGGCCAGCTGATCGGGTCGTCGCCCGGGGTGTTCGGCGACAGCGTCGCGGGGGAGTTCCGCTCGTGTCTCGACACCGGATCGGCCGTCCCCTTCGAGGAGGTCCGGCGCGCGGTCGAGGCGGATCTCGGGATGCCGCTCGACGAGGCGTTCTGGAGCTTCTCGGAGTCCCCGATCGGGAGCGCCTCGATCTCGGTGGTCCACAAGGCGACCACCCGCGACGGTCGCCGGGTCGCGGTCAAGGTGCTGCGCCCCGACATCGAGCACACCGTGGCGCGCGACCTGGACCTGTTCCAACCGCTGCTCGAGGTCATCGCCAAGCAGACCGGCGAGTACGCCGCCGGGCAGATGCTCGCGATGTTCCAGGGGTTCCGGGTGCAGATGGGCGAGGAGCTCGACCTCCGCAACGAGGCGCGCGCCATGGCGCACTACCGGCGGCTGCTCGCCCAGGTCGAGCTGCGGCGGGTCACCGTGCCCGAGGTCGTCGAGGAGCTGTCGGGACCGCGGGTGCTCACCATGGAGTTCTTCGAGGGGGTCCCCGTCGACGACCTGACCACCGTCGCCGGCTACGGCTACGACCCCGCACCGATCGTGCACGAGGTCATCAAGGGGTTCCTGCTCACCGCCATCCGCTGGGGGACCTTCCACGGTGACGTCCACGCCGGGAACCTGCTGCTGCTGCCCGACGGGCGGGTCGGGGTCATCGACTGGGGCATCGTCGGCCGGCTCGACCCCGACACGCATCAGTTCTTCCGCACCCTCATCCGCGCCGCGCTCGGCGACGAGGACGCCTGGCCCGACATCGCCCGCCACGCGCTCCGCATGTACGGCCCCGTGCTGGAGGAGAACCTGGGCATGGACCACGACCAGGTCGAGGCGTTCATGCGCGCTGCGCTCGAGCCGTTGCTCACCCGTCCCTTCGGGGAGGTCTCGCTCGCCGACCTGCTCGCTGCCCCCCAGCGCAAGGTGGCCGAGGTGCGCGGCGTCGAGGCGAACGAGCTGACCTTGCGGGCGATCTACCGCCGCTTCGCCGAGCAGCGCCGGATCCGTGCGGCGGCCGAGGCCCAGGGCGTGGTCGACTCCGAGTTCGACCGTGGCATCTTCCTGTTGTCCAAGCAGCTCATGTACTTCGAGCGCTATGGCAAGATCTTCCTCTCCGACGTCGGGTTGTTCGAGGACGAGGACTTCTTCCGTGCGGCGCTCGCTGCCCCCACCACCGCAGGAGGATCGTGACCGACCTGAGTCGCCGGATCGAGTACGACGTCGGAGTGTTCGACGAGACGACCGCGGACCCCGACCCGGCAGCGCAGCTCCGTGCCTGGCTCGCGGATGCCGAGGCATCCGGCGCTCCGGAACCGAACTCGCTGGTGCTCAGCACGGTGGACGCGACCGGACGTCCCTCGGCACGCAACCTGTTGCTGCGCGGTCTCGACGACGAGGGCCACCTCGTGATCCACACCAACCGCCGGAGCCACAAGGGCACCGACATCGCCAACAACCCGAACGTGTGCGTGCTGTTCTCGTGGCTCGGTCTGCTGCGCCAGGTCCGCGTCCAGGGAACCGCCCGGCTCGCCCCCGACGAGGTCAGCGACGCCTACTTCGCCTCGCGGCCGCGTGGCAGCCAGATCGGCGCGTGGGCGAGCGACCAGAGCAGCGTGCTGGCCGATCGGGCCGAGCTCGAGGCCGCGGTCGAGGAGGTCGAGGCGCGCTTCGCGGGTGTCGAGGTCCCGCGTCCGCCGCACTGGGGCGGCTACTCCATCCGCGCCACCGAGTTCGAGTTCTGGCAGGGGCGACGCAGCCGGCTCCACGATCGGCTGCACTACTTCCGCCACGGCCCGGTCTGGCAGATCGAACGGCTTGCTCCCTGACCTCAGATCTCCAGGAGGCGCCGCTCGCCGTCGGCCCCCCGGAACGCCCCGGGCGTGGGGAGGACGTGGTCGACGTCGTCGGGCAGGTGGACCTGCATCGAGCTGAACACCGCGATGTCCATGCCGAGATGCGCCTCGAGCGCGTCGAGCTCGGTCCAGATGGCATCGTCGACGGCCCGGACCGCCAACTTCGTCAGCTCGATCAGGTCGTCGGGGAGCTCATCGCCCGCGACCTCGCGGATCACCCGCTGCAGGCGCTCGGCCTCGTGGTCGTCCAGCCCCGGCGGGAGCGGCTCGTGGCCGTGGCGCAGCGCCTCGAGCAGCGCGACCATGGCACCGCAGGTCGGCGTGACCTGCTGCTGGTGGCGCCTCAGGCTCGAGCCGATGTGGCCGGCCGGGTCGATCCCGATGTGGGGGAATCCGAAGACGATCAGGCGTCCGCGGTGTACCTCGTGGGGCACGTGGGACAGCGCTGCGAGCCACCCGGTACGGCCGAGCGCCGGCAGGGCACCGAGCCCGCCGAGGTTGAACGGCTGGTCCCACCGTCGCGCCACGGCGTCCATCATCGGGTGGGTCAGCTCGTCGCGGCACGCCGAGACCGCGGCGAAGGTGTGCTCGCGGTCGAACCCCAACGGGGCGACGACCCGCTCGACGCGGGCCAGGTAGCGCTCGTAGGTGACCGCGGTGGGGAAGTGCTCGGCCAGCGCGGAGCGGTGCGGCAACGTTCAGACCGACCGTTCGGCGTCGACCGGATCCGGCTCGGTCGATCCGTCTGCACTGCCGGACCGGGCCACCCAGGTGATCGCGACCGCTGCGGCGACGATGATGGCCGCCCCGATGGCCAGGCGGGCACCGCCGACGTCCTCGACCCAGCGCTGCATCGCGCTCTGCAGGTCGCGGGACCACGACACGACCGAGCTGGAACGGCCCGAGTTCAGCTCCTGGATCTCGACCCATGCGTAGTAGCTGACGAACGCGCCGGCCGCGATCAGCAACCCGCCGGAGATGCGGTTCACGTAGGGCAGCACGCGGCGGAACCGGGTGACGATCCCCGAGCGCGCGAGCGCGACGGCGATCGTGAGGATCGACAGCGTCAGGCCCATCCCCAGGCCGTAGGCGACGAACGTGGCCACCCCGGCGAGGAAGCTGGTGCGCTCGAGCGTCGTCGACACGATGCCGATGAAGATCGGGATGGTGCAGCTGAGCGATGCGACGGCGTAGGAGACGCCGTAGAGGAACATCGACCCGAGCTGGCGCCCCTCGTTGCCGACCTGCAGCTTCGGGAGGCGCAACACCGGCTCGAAGCCGCGCAGCATCGCGATGCCCAGGGCGACCAGGCCGACCCCGACGACGATCGTGAAGTACGGGAGCCGGCGGCCGACGAGCCCCGACACCGAGGACCAGGCGAACCCCATGATGGCGAACACCACGAGGAACCCCAGGGTGACCGCTGCGCTGACCGCGAGCGCCCGTGTCACCGGCGCCCGTCGCGGACCGTCGGTGTCGGTGCCGTCACCCTCGAGCCCGAGGAAGTACGACAGGTAGGCGGGGAGCAGCGCGAACCCGCAGGGGTTCACCGTGGCGACCATGCCGGCGGAGAACGCGAGGGCGAGCTCGGCGTCCATCAGGGGCCGACCAGGTCGTTCGACTCGAGCAACTCGGTGAGCTCGGCCGCGTCGAGCTCACCGCTGTGGGTGTCCGCGACGGTGCCGTCCGCCGCGATGAGCACGGTCCGTGGGAGCGCGATGCCGCCGAAGACCGTGAAGATCTCCGACCGGGGGTCGCGGGCGTTGGGGTAGGTGACGCCGGTGCGTTCGACCATCTCCCGTCCGTCCTCGACCGTGTCCGCCACGTCGATGCCCAGGAACTCGACCTCGTCACCCAGGCGGTCGTGGACCTCTTCGAACGCCGGCATCTCGTTCAGGCAGGGCACGCACGTCGACGACCAGAAGTTCAGCACCACCGGGGTGCCCCGCCCGGCGACCTCGGCGAGTTGGCCCTCCTCGCCGTCGAGGAACTCGAGGCGCACGTTCGGCGCGGGCGAGCCCACCTCGGCGCGTGCCTCGGTGTCGCTCACCAACGGTGCGGGCACGGCGCCGTCGAGGACCTCCTGGGGGTCGGGCGGGTCCTCGTCGAACGCGTCGATCACCAACCGGGCGACGCCGAACGCCGCCGCGATCGCCACCGCGGTGATGACCAGCAACCCGACGGGGCCCACGGGGAGGGCACGTCGGCGGCGTCGGGGTGTGGGTTCGTCGGTCATCGGTGGGATCCCGATCGAGCGTACCGACCGCGCCCGCGCCCGGTCAGGTCGGCGGCGGTCAGGTCGGCGCGGCGGCGACCAGCTGCCGGTAGGCGTCGGGGACCGCGACCTCGGGCAGGACGTCACCCGGCCGAGGTGACCGGGGCGGGCGGCCGCGTCGACGCTTGGAGAGCACGATGCGCCCGGCGACGAGGTAGTGCCCGCCCCACACGCCGTACTGCTCGCCGCGCTCGACCGCGGCGTCGAGACATCGTTGCCGGACGGGACACCCGAGACAGGTGCGCTTCGCGGCGGCGATGTCGTCGAGCTCATCGGAGAAGAACACGGCGGTGTCGAGGGTGCGACATGCTGCTCGGTCCTGCCAGATGGGTTCCATGGGTCGTCGTCTTCCTGGGTGTGCGGTGTGGGTGGGTGTGCGGTGTGGGTGGGGACGCGGAGCGAGCCGCCGGGTGGGTCACCCGGCGGCTCCGTGGAGTCGGTGTCTCGCTGTGCCCCTGAGGGGCTACTGCGGAGCGACTCCCCGTCGGGGCGGCCGGGCGGTGTCGAAGATCGACACGTGCTTCACGGCGCGCGACGATCCGGACAGCCGGGTGGCGTTCGGGGTCGTCGTGGGAGTCATGGACGTCGAGCGAACCACGCCGGCGGCGTGGACGCAAGGGAATATCCGGTCAGGTCGGCGGTGCCGGGGCCCGGAACACCGACTCGCGCCAGTAGCGCAGCTCGGCGACCGACTCCTTGATGTCGTCCATCGCCCGGTGCGCCGAGGACTTCTTGTGGTACCGGCTCACGTCCTTGGCGTACCAGCGCCGGGCGAGCTCCTTGATGGTGGAGACGTCGACCGAGCGGTAGTGCAGGAACTCCTCGATCTCGGGCAGGTAGGCGACCAGGAACCGGCGGTCCATGCCGATCGAGTTGCCGCACAGCGGCACCGTGCGGGGCTCGGCGATGTGGGTCCTTCAGGAACTCGAGGGTGGCGCTCGCCCGCCTCCGCGAGGGTGATCGTGGACGAGCGGATCTCGTCGAGCAGCCCGCTGGAGGTGTGCATCTCCACCACGACGGGGTCCATGCCGGCGAGCTGCTCCTCGGTGGCGTGGACCACCAGGTCGGGTCCCTCGGCGACGATGTTCAGCTCGTCGTCGGTGAGGAGGGTCGCGATCTCGACGATGACGTCTCGGGTCGCGTCCAGGCCGGTCATCTCGAGGTCCATCCAGGCGAGCACGGATCCAGGGTACGGCCTCGCCGCTAACCTGCCGACGTGCTGGCCGTTCCCGTCCGACGACTCGACCCCGATCTCCCCGTACCGGAGTACGCGAAGCCCGGCGATGCCGGCGTCGACCTGCGCGCCGCAGAGCCGCTGACCCTGGCGCCGGGCGGCGGCCGCGGGCTGGTGCGGACCGGGATCGCGGTCGCGATCCCGCGCGGCTACGCAGGGTTCGTCCAGCCGCGCAGCGGGCTCGCCATGCGCCACGGCGTGACCTGTCTGAACACCCCGGGGCTGATCGACGCCGACTACCGCGGCGAGCTGAAGGTGCTGCTGGTCAACACCGACCCCGACGAGCCCTTCGAGATCACCCGGGGTGAGCGGATCGCGCAGCTGGTGATCCAGGCGGTCGAGCACGTCGGGTTCGTCGAGGTCGACGAGCTCGACGACACCGAGCGCGGCGAGGGCGGCTTCGGCCACACCGGCCGCTGAGCCTCCCTTACGAGGGAACCAGCCGGTCGCCCTCGGGCACCAGGTCCACGCGCCGCGGGCCGTCCGTGCCGTCGGTCCACAGCACGAGCCGGAGCGGGTCGGTGGGGTCGGTGCCGTCCCACTCGAGCGCGGTGAACGAGCGGGGCAGCACGCCGCAGCCGGAGTTCGCGTAGCGGGTCGCTGCGCCGCGCGGGTCGAGGGGCGCCAGCATCGGGAAGTGGGTGTGTCCGAACAGCAGCCACGGCCACCCGTTCGACGGCCGGGCCGCGTCGAGGCGCTCGAAGAGCCGTTGCTCGTCGAGCGAGTCGAACGCCCGGTTGCCGCCGTAGCGCGGGTCGACGGTGATCAGCCGGTTGCGGGCCCGTCCGGCGAGGAGGTGTCGCAGCGAGCGGTCGTTCGGGAGCCCGTCCATCCGGGGCGCCCCCGGCAGGTCGTCCAGGCTGGTCGCGAGCCAGGTGATGGATCGGCCGAGCGCCGCGAACCCGGGACCGTTCCATGCGTCGGTGAGGTGGCCGTGCGCGACGATCGCAGCGACACCGTCGATCCCCCCGTGGCCCGCTGTCTCCAGCAGGATCGTGTCGGCGACGTCGACGCCGGGCAGGTGCATCCCGAGGTGCGCTGCGAGCGCCGGGTCCTCGAAGACGTCGTCGTGGTTGCCGACGGTGCGGTGGTAGCGGCCGTCCGCGGCGAACCGGTCGCGCACCACCTCGTAGGTGCGCGCGTTGTTGTCGATGATCCGCTCGAGGTGTTCGCGAGCGACGCGACGCTGCATCGAGGTGCGAGCCGGCCCGGCGGCCAGGGCGGCGAGCGATCCGGCGTCGTAGAGCGCACCCCAGGTCGAGCCGCCGACCATCCAGAAGTCCTCGACGTCGCCGTTCTCGATCAGGTGCCAGCCGTCCGTCGCGTAGCCGCCGAGCACCTCGGCGTAGAGCTCCTTCGTGCCCTGTCGTCCGGGCCAGTCGAGGCGTCCCGGGACGCAGCGGTGCAGGTCCGAGGTGATCAGGTAGCGCTCGGTGGCCGGTTGGCGCAGGGTGCGGCCGCCGGGCAGCGGCGACCGACGACCGTCGGCGACCGCGTGGAGGTGATCGGGGAACGCCTCGATGCGCTGCACCGTCAGCTGCGCGGTGCGCAGCGCGGCGGCGGTGAGCGCCGGCACCGTCACCGGCGATGCTGCGAGCCCGGCGCCGGACTTCGCCAGCGCCCACAGCGACGCGGGGACTCCCGGTCCTGCGGCTCGTCGAGGTGGTCCCTGGGTCACCGGGCCAGTGTGGCATCAGTGGACCCGGTGGCCGGCCCCGGGAAGGGAGAGAAGGGAGGATGAGGCCGGCCACCGGAGAGCGGTGGGTGTCAGGTCAGGACATCTCGACGCTGACGGTTGCGAGGTTCTCGATCTCTGTCGATTCCGACGAGGTTCCCGGGCAGCCGTCGCCGCGACCGGACACGGCCTCGACGGCGATCTCGTCGACATCGCCCGCGAGCGCTCCGAGGTCGATGCGGAAGTTCGTCGTCGCCGGGCGGGACCCGGTCGGGACGGGCGCCTCCGGGTCGATGCGTTCGATCTGTGGGGCGCACGGGCTGATCTCGAGCTCGGGCGAGACCGGGTCGAGCGGCACGTCGGTGCTCGGACCGTCGCCGGGCATCTCGTTGCACGCGTAGCCGGTCGCGACGCGTGCGCCGGCGGCGGTGGCCACCACCACGACGCACTGCTTCGCGTCGTCGACCTCGGGTTGGGCGGGATCGACGACCGTCGCGTTGACGGCGTCGTCGGTGACCTCGACGCTCACGGTCATCTCCGCCGGCGGCACCGGTGCCGTGGTGGTGGTCTCCTCGACGGGTGCGACGTCGTCGCGATCGGCCACGATCCCCTCGGTGTCGCCGCCCGACCCGGTCACCAGCAGCACGCCGAGCGCGACCACCGCGACGGCCCCGCCCGCGCCCGCTCCTGCCGCCAGGCGACGACGCCGTCGCATCGAGGTGCCGCGTCGCACGATCTCGTCGAACCGAGCGGGGTCACCGACGCTCGGATAGGGGCGAACCGGTCGCTCAGCCATCGTCGTCCCCATCGAGTTGACCGCGCAGCTTGGTGGTCGCTCGGTGCAGGTGGGTCTTCACCGACCCGGTGGACATGCCGAGCGTCACGGCCACGTCCTCCTCGGTCAGGTCGATCAGGTAGCGCATCACGACGACCTCCTGCTGGCGACTCGACAACGAGCCGAGCGCGTCGGCGAGGTCGATGTGCAGGCTCGCATCGTCGGCGCCGTCGGGGCGCCCGCCGTCGTCGCGCCGAGCTCGGGGCGGCGGGCCTCGTGGCGGACATGGTCGACCGCCAGGTTGCCGACCACCCGCAGCAGCCACGCATCGGGGTTGGGGTGGGTCCGTACCGTCGACCAGCGTGCGAAGGCACGGGCGAAACCTTCGGCCACGAGGTCCTCGGCGACGGCGCCGGAACCGATGAGGCGGCGTGCGACACCGGTCGCCCGCGGCTGCAGTCGTTCGTAGAACTCACGGAACTCGTCATCGGCCTCGGCTGCTTGGCACCACACCCCCTCTCAACGCCCGAGGGCCCCGATGCGTTGACATGACCCTGCGGAAGTGTCCGACGCCTGCGCCCTCGGGGCAACGGGCAGGAACCCTAGCCCCGGGGTGGTGATCGGTACGCTGACGCCGTGATGATCCTGGACGCCGCCTTCTGGGCGGTCTGCCTGGTGCTGGTGGCATCCGGTGCGACCAAGGTGGCCGAGCCCGACGCGTTCGCCGAGGCGCTCGCGCCCTCGGTGTGCTCCCGGCGACGAGGCCGATCCGCTCGACCCGTCGGTCGGTGCGGCGGCGGTGGTCGTCGGGCTGGTCGAGATCGGGATCGGACTCAACGCCCTGGTCATCGGCGGACCGCTGCTGGGGTGGATGGCGGCAGCGGCGTTCGCCGCGATCATGCTGGTGGCGCTCGTGGCCCGGTCCCGGGGGTTGGCCTCGTGCGGCTGCTTCGGTGAACGGTCGGGCCCCCGACCCTGACCCATGCGCCACTCAACGCCGGCTCCGCCGTGGTGTGCGGCGCTGCAGCGCTGGCGGTCCGGTGTCGCTCCCGGACGGTCTCGACGGACTGGCGACCGGGACGGCGCTCGGGGTGCTGCCAGGCGGTGCTCGTCGTCACCGCCGGGATCGTCGTGGTGGACACCCGGTGACCGACGATGACGGTCCGCCGGGTGCTGCACGTCTCGAAGACCCATCTGGACGTGGGCTTCACGGATCGCGCGTCGGTGGTCCGGCGCCGCTACCTCGAGGAGTTCGTGCCGCGTGCGATGCGCACGGCCACGGAGCTGCGCGAGGCGGGTGGCCCGGCCCGGCTGCGTTGGACGACCGGGTCCTGGATCCTGACCGAGGCGCTCGACGCGGCCGACGCTCTGCAGCTCCGGCGGTTCGACTCCGCCATCGAGCAGGGCGACCTGTGCTGGCACGCGCTGCCGTTCACGACCCACACCGAGTACGCCGATCGGTCCCTGCTCGAGCACGGTCTGTCGTTGTCGGCGGCGCTCGACCGGCGCTTCGGGCGCCGCACCCGCGCCGCCAAGATGACCGACGTGCCCGGCCACACGCGGGGGCTGGTCCCGGTGCTCGCAGCGGCCGGCGTCGAGCTGTTCCACGTCGGGGTGAACCCGGCGGCGGCCGCTCCGGACGTGCCACCGCTGTTCCGCTGGCGCACCGGGGAGGACTCGGTGCTCGGTGATGTACGACGCGGACGGGTACGGGGACGTACGTGTCCTGCCCGGCACCGACGTCGCGGTCTCCATCGACGTGACCGGCGACAACCTCGGCCCGCGCCGCGCCGGTGAGGTGACCGCGACCTTCGAGGCTCTCGCGCGACGCTTCCCCGGCGCCGAGGTGCGTGCAGCGACGCTCGACGACGTCGCCGAGGCGCATGGCCGCAGCGGCGGTGGACCCTGCCGGTGCTCGACCGCCGAGATCGGCGACAGCTGGATCCACGGCACCGGCACGGCACCGGTGATGACCGCAGGGTTCCGCGCGTTGAGTCGGCTGCGCCGGTCCCTGCCGGACGGACGTTGACCGGGGATGCGTCGACACGTGCTGCGTCGACCCAGCTGCTGCTCGTCGCGGAGCACACCTGGGGACTGGACCTCAAGACCCACTGGCCCGACACGACCCACTGGAGCGCCGAGGAGCTGGCCTCGGTGCGCGACGACCCCGCCGTCGTCTCGCTGGAGGCGAGCTGGGCCGATCAGGACCGGTACCTCGACGCCGCGGCCGAGCTGCTGGGGGGCGAGGCGGTCGCGACGCTGGCGGCGACCCGAGCCCCCGTCACGCCCCACGCAGCTCGCATCGTCGGCCTCGCCGAGGTGACCGGCGCGGCCTGCCGGCTCGGCCCGTACGACCTCGTGCTCGACCCGGACGACGGTGCGGGTCGTGGGCGGCGACCGTGGCGAGCCCCGAGGTGCCGCTCGGGCGGTTCCGCATCGACAGCTTCGACGCGGCCGACTACGACCGGTGGTTCGGGACGTACAACGCCGGGACGCGGCCCGAGGACCTGGACTGGGCCCGGTGGGACAACACCAAGCCGGGACTCGAGCACAGCGCTGCGGTGTCGAGGACGTGGTCGCCGCGCCTGCGTTCGGTGCACGCCGGGCACCGCGACGACGCCGAGGTCGTCGTGATCTCGCTCGGGCCGCCCGACGACCTCGATGCGTCGTCGCCGGTCGCCTGGCCGGCGGAGGTCACCGTCGAGCTGCGCGTGGCTGCGGCGGACGCCGCGACCGTGGAGGTGGAGCTGGCCTGGCGCGACAAGCCCGCCTCGCGCTGGCCGGAATCCACGTGGTGGTCCGTCGCTCCGGCGGTGCGATCCCCGGGCGACTGGCGGATGCGCAAGCTCGGCGTCGCGGTGTCGCCCGGCGACGTCGTGTCGGGTGGGGGACGGCACCTGCACGTCGCCGAGCAGCTCGATCATCCCGAGGCGACGGTCGAACTGCTCGACAGTGGCCTCGTGGCGCCGGGCGCGCTGCGGCCGTTGCGCTGGGACGACGCGCCCGTGGACGGATCGGGCGCCTGGTGGCTGTGTGCGCACGCCAACCTGTGGGGCACGAACTTCGCGATGTGGGCCCCGGGCGACGCCCGGTTCCGGACCCGGATCAGGCTGCGGGCGGGCTGAGCTCGTCCTCGCGCAGCTCGACCGAGCCGACGTCGCAGCCGGTGCCGACCGGGCGCAGCACGCCGCGCTGGTCGAGGCTGCGGCCCTCGCCGTTCTGGGTCGGGCAGTCCAGGTCGCCGGGCAGCCCCGGCGGGATCACGTCGACCACGGGGCTGCCCGCCGGGGCAGGCGGTGCAACGACGGCGTGGGGTTGCCCCAGCGGTCCAGCGTGCCGAGGTGCAGCTCTGCTTCGTGGCGACGCTCTGGTCGGTCGCCGTCGGCGGGGGTCCCGCACTCGGGGCCCGACGATCACGTTGTAGCCGAGGCAGGTGAAGGCCGCGCCGGTGCACGTGGCGGGACCGGTCGCCGCGAGCACCGAGCGTCGCAGCGATACCGTCCCGGCTCCGTCGGTGACGATCGCGAGCGGCCGTTGCTGGTGACGGTGGACGACTCGACGGTCAGGGAGCCGTCGAGCGTGTTGATCGCGCCGTCGAGCCCGCCGCCGTGCACGGTCGTGTTCACGAGCCGCAGCGACGATCCGGCCTGGTTCCACAGCAGGTCCGCGGCTCCGAGCCCGAAGCTCGAGTTGAGCGAGTTCACGTTCACGGCGTCGGTGCCGTCGCCGAAGGTGAAGCCCAGGCCGATGAAGCGGGTGCCGGTGATGTTGACCGGGATGTTGACCACGCCGTCAGGGGCCTGGATGTCGATCGTCGCGCCGCGTGGAACCGCCGGTGCCGTCCGAGGGGCCGGTGAGGATCGACGAGACGAACGAGAAGCTGGTGGTGCTGAGGGTGCCGGAGGCCAGGGGGAGCGTCGCTGACGACGCCGAGAGGTTCACCGGGTCGAGCACCGCCGCGGGTCCGGTGACGGTCGTGCTGACGAACACCGAGGCGCACGTCGAGGTGGCCGCCTCGAGCCCCGTCACGACGGAGTTGAGGATGCTGACGGTGCGGTTGCCGAACGCCGTCGGGTCACACGATGCGAGCACACCCGAGGGCGAGGCGCCGTTGGAGGTCACGGTGAAGCCGGTGAAGGCGATGTTGGCCTCGGCGGCGAACACGCCGCCGGGGGCGGCGACGGTCGACCCGGTGATGTCGAGGGTGGTGAGCGCGCGTTGGCACCACCGATGATGAGCGGCTTGGTGACCGTCAGCGGTGTCGCGGTGGAGAGTGTGTACGTGCCGGTGGGCACCGAGATGCGGCTCGGGACCCCGGTGGGGTCGGCGGGGCGGTTGTTGTGGGCGACGATCGCGTCGCGCAGCGAGCAGTCGGTGGCATCGCAGATGCCGTCGAAGGTGTCGGCGGTCGTGTTGACCACCAACGCTGGTTGCAGCGCCGGCGGTGCGGTGCACGCTCCGGCCACGACCACGAGTGCGGCCGCGGCCGCGAACAACCCGAACTTGCGCCCCATTGGATCCCCCAGATGCATCGACTGGCGATGATGGTACGCATGAGCGGCGCCCGTGGCCACCCCGCGTCGTCGGGCTATGGCCCAGCACGGCGCCGGAGGCGTCCCGAGACCCGCTCCCCGCAGCTCGAGCAGCGTCCCATGGTCCACGGCCGACCCGCCGCCTTGTAGCGGATGCCGCCCAGGTCCCAGACGCTGGTCTCGTGGCCGCAGGCACCGACCAGCACCCACGACCTCGACTCCGCCTCCATCGCGGCGGCGGTGTCGTCGCCGACGAAGCGGAGCACGAACCGCTGCAGACGACCCATCGCCGCAGTCTCGTCGTGCACGCTCGTTGTCGCTACTCTCTCGGACCGTGACGGACGCTGCGGACGATGGTTCCGAAAACGCGGAGCCGAACGCGGAGCGCGGTCGTCGGCGACTCCCGCCCTGGCTGCTGCCCCTGCTGATCGGCATCGTCACCATCACCGCGGGTCTGTTCACCTGGCGTGCCGGCCAGCTCGGCTCGTCGGCCGCGTTCGAGGACCGTCAGGCGGTCGGCCAGACGATCACCCAGCAGGAGATCGCGGTCGAGGCGCGTCTGGGTGCGGTCGACGATGCGGCGGCCTACGTCCGCTACGTCGCGGACTACGCCGAGGCAGCGGCGCTCGACGACCTCTCGGTGGAGCTGACGTCGCAGGGCATCGACGCCTTCGCGTCGACCTTCGCGGAGGACGCCGATCAGCTCCGTCAGAGCGCCTCGTTGCGCGCTCAGGCGGCCGGGGTGTTCGGCGAGGAGTCGCTGCTGGAGCAACAGGTGGTGTCCCCCGACGTGCCGCTGGAGTTCGAGATCGACCGTCAGGTCGCCCAACTCGAGGCGCAGCTCACCTCCGGTGTCGGGTCGCCGGGCGTGCTGGATCCGGACCGGTGGGCCGATCAGGCCGATGACACGCGGTCCCGTGTGCGTGGGCTCCGGGTGGCGACGTTCCTGTTGTTGCTGTCGGTGGTCGCCCTGACCGTCGCGCAGCTCAGCGTCCGCCGTCCGACGCGTCTGCTCGGCGCGGCGACGGGCACGCTGGTCTTCGTGACGACCGTGGTCGTGACGGTCGGGACGGTCTACTGACATGGCGGACACCGAGCCTGACGGACCGAGCCGGACGAGACCGAGTCGCCCGAGGCGACCCGAGTCCCCGGCGGAGCGACCGCTATCAGGCGGGGCGTCGGCATCACCCTCGCGGTGCTGGCGCTGCTCGGGGCGTGGATCGCCATCCTGCAGACGAACGCCGCGACGAACGAGTCGTCCTCGGCGCGCGAAGCGACGCGGTTGGCGTCCGAGGCGCAGACGGCCCGCATCGTGGACGACGGCATCGGCGCTGCGCTCGATGAGATCGACAGCGAGATCGAGCTGTTCGCCAGCCGACCTGCGTTCAACATCGACGAGTCGGCAGCAGCCGACGTGGGGGCGACGGTCGACCCCGAGCGGACGAGCAGGACCGCCTGGAGGAGGGTCAGGCGACGCTGGACGCGGCACTGGCATCGGATGAGGCTCGGGTGGATGAGGTGAGCGTCGAGGCGACCCGCCTCACGCTCGAGCAGACATCGGTGGTCGACCAGCGCGTGACGTGGAACGCACGCGCCTCGCAGTACGAGACGGTGATGACCACGCTCGCGGTGGCGATCTTCCTGATCGGCTTCACGATGGTGGTCGGTCGTCGGCTCCGGCCACCGTTCGCAGCGCCGGGGTTGGCCCTCGCGTTGTTCTGCTTCGGGTGGGCCGTGCACATCTACCTCAAGCCGATCCCCGACGTCGCTCCCGTCGCCCTGGTGCAGACCGCGACCGGCCAGGTCGCCCTCGAGCGCGGCCAGGCCGACGAGGCCGTCGCCGCCTTCCGCGTGGCGGTGGACGCGGATCCGGACTACGCAACGGCGCGCGCCGGACTCGGGCTCGCGACGATGGTGGCGGCGAACCCGGACCTGCTGGTGACGTTCGCGCTCACGGACACGACGCCCGGCGTGATCGACGAGGCCGGGCAGCAGCTCGAGGAGGCGCTCGCATCCGGCGCTGACGACGATCCGACCGCGTTGGCGAGTGCAGCGATCGTGGCGCTGGCCGCATCGGACTGGGACCTCGCAGGGGATCTGCTCGAGCGGGCGGTCGATGTCAACGAGCGGACTCCCGGAGCTCAGCTGTCCCGGTCTGCGGTCGCCGTGGCACAGGGCGAGCCCGACGTCGCCGAGGAATGGCTGGAACGGGGCGTGGCCGTCGGCACGGACCTCGCAGGGACCGACACCGCCCGACAGGTGATCGCGCAGTACCTGACGCTGCTGGAGTGGGTCGAGCTCAACGCGCCCGAGCAGGCCGAGCTGGTCGCCGAGTTCCGCGAGCTCGCGATCGCCATGATCGACGAGGCACGCGCCGGCGGCGACGAGTCCGACCTGCCCGACCCGGCTGGCGCCGCGGTCTCCATCGCGGAGGTCGGCTACGTGGACGGCGAGACCTCGGTGCGCCTCGACGTGACCGGCGTGCCCGAGGGGGCGCGGGTCGAGCTCGTGGGGTACGAGCGCCCGGCTCCCGGCGCCGCCTGGGTGCAGCCGACCCAGCTGTTCTACGTGGGGCCGGTCGCCCACCGGCGAAGGCGTGTCGGTGGAGGGCGAACGGAACTGCGTGGCGGTGGAGTACCGCTTCGACCTGTACGTCGGCGGACGTCTCGCGGACTCGGCGACCGCCCCGGGGGGGCCAGCCGACCTGCTGATGGAGCTGGTCGAAGAGGTCGACGCAGATGGCGCGGTGCTCAGGATCGTGACGCGCACCGAGATGCGAGCCGAACGCCTGCGGCACCGCTGCACGTACGTCGTGGTCCGGTCGCTCGACGGGTCGTCGCTGCTGGTGCACCGCCGCGCGGACTGGAAGGACCAGTGGCCGGGCCGCTGGGACCTGGCGTTCGGTGGCGTGTGCGCGGTGGGGGAGGACTGGACGGAATCCGCTCGGCGCGAGCTGGCCGAGGAGGCCGGGATCCGCACGGAGATGGTCGACCTGGGTCCGGTCCGGTTCGACGGCGAGGTGCTCGTGGTGGGGCGCGCGTTCGCGACGGCCTGCGACGGGCCGTTCCGCTTCGACGATGGTGAGGTGGTCGAGGTCGCCTGGGTCGGCGTTCACGAGCTCGGCGGCTGGATGACCGACCACGTGGTGTGCGACGACTCGGCGGTCATGATCCCGCCGCTGGTCCTCGGCTCGGCTCAGGGCCCCGCTCGGGCGTGATGGCGTTGGCCCTCGTGAACGGTTCCGTCCGGTGAGGTCCAGTCGGTCCACTGGTCGGGGCTGAGCGTGACGGTCCAGCCGTGAGCGGTGAGCGACGCGGTGGTGGTGCCGACAGACGAGGATCAGGTTGTCGAGATCGGTCCGGCCGTCGTGTTGCCAGTGCACGAGGTGGTGGGCATCACACCACGTGGGCGGTGCGGTGCAGCCCGGGAACGTGCAGCCGCCGTCGCGTGCGACCAGGGCGCGCCGCTGGGCCGGTGTGGGGTGACGGTGGTCCCGGCCGGCATCGAGGGGGACGCCGAGGCCGTCGAGGACCACCGTGTGCAGCGTCGAGTCGCAGGTCAGGAGCCCGACGACCGCCGCCGGCATCGGTGTGAGCCAGGGCTGCGCGGCGTGCGTGAGCATCCAGTCGGTGTGCAAACCGAGGCCGACGTCGTTGCCGACGCCGTCACCAGGGTGGGCGTGCAGCACGATGGTGGTGTCGGTGCGCGGCGCACGGGTGGCGTCGAGGTCGACCGCCAGCGCCCGCCGGCAGGCCTCCTCGAGGGCGAGCGCGAGGAGCGTGGGCCGCGACGGCACCTGCAGGTCGGGATCCAGCTCGGCGTCGCGGGTGTACTGGCGGAACAGCTCGTCGGCGATGGCGCTGAGCGACTCGTTGACGACGCGGTCGTGCTCGGCGGTGAGCTCGCCGCGCAGCATCGTCAGCCCGGTGGTGGGGGAGAGCCGGAGTCGGTTGCGGGCGAGCTCGGCGTTGGGGTCGAACGGGCCGTCGTCGTCGAGGAGCTCGGCCCGCGCGGTGAGGTCGGCCCGCCAGTCGGCGAACACCGTGTCCGGTGCTCGGTCCAGCAGGTCGGGGAGCTGGTGGGACAGGGCGGCCGCGTTGCGCTCGTTGACGGCGTCGGCCACGGCGCGGGCGTGTTCGGCGCCGATGCGGCCGGCGCTCAGTGCGTCGTCGACGACACCGAGGTCCGACGACAGCCGGTTCGCGATCCGCAGACGGTCGCGTGCGACCCCGTGGGGGAGGGCGGCCCTCGCGCGCCAGCCACTGCGAGGTGGCGAGCCCGGTGGTGCGGTCGGTGGTGCCCCGGTCGTGCAGCTCGGCGAGTGCGTGCGGCCTCGGTGGCGTCGACGGCACGACGGAGCCGTTCCACGCCGAGCACGACGTCGGCGAGGGTGGAGTCGTCGAGCTCGTCGGCGGCGAGCTGGGCAGCCGATGCGAGCGCCCGACCAGCGGCTGCGACCAGCACACGGGCCAGGGATCCGGCGCCCGGCGCGTCAGTCGGCGAGGCGTCCTCGCCGCTGGCGGCGGGATCGACCGGATCGAGCAGCTCGAACATGTGTTCGATGCTATCGGTCAGGGTGGGACAGCGAACGGGTTCTTGCGGCTCGAGCAGTCCCCCGGGCCCGTCGACGGTTCGAGGTACGGTCGGCCTTGAGGAGGCGCATCGATGGCCCGACCGACCACCGACCGACGAGCTCGCAGCGATCGCCGAGGAAGCGTACGTCCTGACGTTCCCCATGCTCATGGGGTATCGCTTCGCGTTCGCGAGCTTCCTGGCGTCGTCGCTCCCGTCCTATCGGGGACCGATGAACCAGCTGACCGGCGAGGCGGTGACGCTCGATCACCGGTTCCGGGACGTGATCACACCGAACGCCGACACCCCGTACTCCTTCGCGGCGCTCGATCTGCGCGCCGAGCCGATGGTGCTCGACGTCCCCGCTGTCCCGGACCGCTACTACGTCATGCAGTTCGAGGACCTGTTCGGCCACAACGCCCACTACGTGGGATCGCGCTCGACCGGGTCGGCACCCGGCTCGTACCTGCTGGTCGGGCCCCGCTTCGATGGCGACGTCCCCGACGGCTTCACCGACGTCCTGCGCTTCGAGACCGACCTCGTGTTCCTCCTCGGACGAACGCAGCTGTTCGGCCCCGACGATGTCGAGGCCGTGACGCAGGTGATGGAGGGCTACCGGCTCGAACCGCTCTCGGCGCGCACCGGATCGACCGCGCCCGCTGTCGGTGAGTTCGACTGGCCGGTCTGGAGCGACGACGCGTCGCGTGACGAGCGCTTCATCGGGTACGTGAACCGGCTCCTCGAGCTCTGTCAGCCTCCCCACCCCGACGACTCGGCGGTGTTCGAGCGGCTCGCGACCGCAGGGATCGGCGCCGGTCTGCCCTTCGACGCAGATGCGCTGCCCGAGGACGAGCGGGCCGCGCTGCGCTCCGGTGTGGAGCGCGCCCGGGCCGCGATCGGCGAGCGGGTGGCCGGGCTCGGCACGGTGGTCAACGGCTGGTCCTCGGCGTCGGCGTTCGGCGACCGGGACTTCTTCGGCGGCGACCACATGCTGCGCGCCGCTGGCGCCATGGCCGGCTGGGGCGGCAACGACCGGATCGAGGCCGACTACCCGTCCGGCCGCGTCGACGCCGATGGCGAACCGCTGTCGGGCGACCGGCGCTACCGCCTGAGGTTGGATGAAGCGCCCCCCGCCAAGGCCTTCTGGTCGATCACGATGTACGACACGTCCTACGACGGCGTCGCCGGCTACCTGGTCGACAACCCGATCGACCGCTACCTGATCAACTCCACGACCAGTGGCCTCGTCCGCGGCGACGATGGATCTCTGAGCATCCACGTCCAGCGTGACGAACCGGACACGCCTGAGGGTCGGGCGAACTGGCTGCCCGCGCCGAGCGGACCCATGTACCTCGTGCTGCGGATCTACTGGCCCGAGGCGGCGGCGCTGGACGGTTCCTGGACGCCGCCGCCCATCGAGCGCACGGCGTGACGGGTCAGGCGGGTGGCGCTCCCGGTCCGTTGGCCGTGCCGGGCTGAGCTGCCGGGGTCGTGGGTGCCGGGGTCGTGGGAGCCGGCGCCGTGGTGGCCGGACCGGTGTTGCGTTGTGCGCGCAGCAGGTCCGAGCGGTGCTCGGCGATCCGCCGGTCGAGCCAGTCGACCACGGACTGGACCAGCATCGCGAAGATCCCGTAGATGATGATCGCGAAGACCACGGCGAAGTCGATCACCGAGCCGTTGCCCCCCAGGGCGGCGCTCGGGAAGATCCCACGGAACGGCTCGAGCACGCGATCCGCGCTGCGGTACACCCACTGGGTGAACTCCGCGGCGGTGCTGGCGTTGAACAACAGGAGGAAGAACGCCACGACGAGGATGATCATCGCGAGCACGAAGTAGGCGTACACCAGCCAGACCAGCACCTTCGCGAATCTCAACCGTTTGACCTGTGGGTCGTCGACGTCCATCTCGTGCTCCTCTGGTGGCGGTGCCCAACTGTCCCCGCGTCCACGACGATAGGGCGGATGATGTGGGGCGTCGGTGGTTCGCCGCCCAGCATCGCCATCGCCGAGGGCGGCTGTCGCTCGTGGGCCCCGTGGGACTCGAACCCACAACCAGCGGATTAAAGTAGGCAGAAGTTGGTCGGTCCCGGTCAGAATCGTTGA
>CALNXV010000009.1:0-61998 GCA_942490665.1 uncultured Microthrixaceae bacterium | reverse complement strand
CGAACACCTCGATGCGGTTCGCCCGCCTCGCTCCCGGGGATCGCCTCGTCCGGAACCGCTACGGCATCGCGGAGCCGGCTGACGACGCCGTCCGCTGCGACGCCGATGCGCTCGACGTGGTCGTCGTGCCCTGCGTGGCGGTCGACCTCGCCGGCAACCGCCTCGGCTTCGGCGCCGGCTACTACGACCGGGCGCTCGCGACCCGTGGGACCGCCACGACCGTCGGTGCGGCGTTCGAGGCGCAGGTGGTGGCCGAGCTCGACCCCGACCCCTGGGACGTGGCGCTCGACGTCGTCCTCACCGAAGAGCGCGTGCTCCGACCGGCGCGCTGATCTCGACGGGCGGGGATCCCGACCCCGCGGCGGCGCTCAGGCTGTCGGCGACGACGCGATGAGCGAGTCGACGCGACGGACGAGGAACGGCGGTGCGGTGCGGTGCGGCTCTGCGGTGGGGCTCGGCCGTGCGGCTAGGCCGTCGCGGCTGCTGTTGCGCAGCACGGGCCCGGCGCGCTGGCGGCGGATCCGGCGGCGCTCACGCTCGCTCAGACCGCCCCAGATCCCGAACTTCTCGCCGTTGGCGAGCGCGTACTCCAGGCAGTCCTCGCGCACGACGCACCCCTGGCAGACACCCTTGGCCTCCTTGGTGGAGGCACCCCGTTCCGGGAAGAAGAGGTCCGGGTCGACGCCCAAGCAGTTGGCGAACATCTGCCAGCTCTCGGCGTCGGCCACCTCGTCGGGGTTCGCCATGTCATCCTCCGTACCGTCGACCATGTCGCCTCCCCCGGTGATCCGACCAGCCGGTGTGCCGGGGACGGGACCGTCGACATCACGACCATGTAATTACAACGTTGTAAGGGTCGTGAAGAACGCCCGGCCCCCGTTCATCCGGGTGATCTGCTCGACGAACTGGCGCAGCTGAGGTGGGTGGCGTCGAGCATGAAGGTGTTGATGCGGATGTCTTCGCGGGTGCACCGCAGCCGCACCTCTGCCGGAGCGTCAGGTCGACGGTCTTTCCGCGACCCGGCGGGTAGTTGAAGTAGGGCCCGTCGTCCGTCGGGTCGTGATGTGGGCGGTCGGCTCACCGTCGGTGATCATGATGATCTGCTTGGTGCCGGTCTGGCGGGCGAGCAGCCGCCGGCTGATCTGGAAGGCGTGCTGCATGTTGGTGCCGTAGACGAAGTCCCAGCTCACCTCGGGGAGCTGCTCGGCGGTGAGGACGCGAGCCACCTCGGAGAACCCGACGATGCCCAGGTAGTCGCGGGGGTACTGCATGGAGATGAGCGAGTGCAGCGCCATCGCGACCTTCTTGGCCGGCAGGAAGTTGTCGCGCATCGGCATCGACAGCGACAGGTCCAGCATCAGCACCGTGGAGGACCGCACCAGCTGCTCGGTGTGCTCGATCTCGAAGTCGTCGGGCGTGGACTGCACCGGTGTGCCCACCGCCTGTTCGGCTGATGGCGTTGCGCATGGTCTGCTCGATGTCGAGGTTGAACGGGTCGCCCCACTCGTAGGGCTTGGTCTCGTAGTCGCGTTCGTGGCCGGTGCCGGTCGCGTGGAGCTCGTGGCTTGCCGAGCAGGTCGCGGCCGAGCTTGCGGAACAGCTCGTCCAGGGCCTTCTGCCCGATCCGCCGGATGCCCCGGGCGTGAGCTCGAGCGGCCCTCCTGGTGCTCGATGAGGCCCGCCTCGGTCGAGCATGCTGGCGATCTCGGCCATGCGCTCGAGGCTCGGCGGACTCGTCGCCGAGCAGCTCGCGGGCCCGGTCGATGTCGACCTCGGCGAGGGCGCCGGGGTTGGTGGCCCCGCAGGAGCTGCTCGAGCTGATCGAGGTCGCCCAGCTCGGCCCATCATCTGGGCACGCCTGCGACATGTCGAGCGGGTCCTGGCCCTGGAACTGGTAGGACCTGCTCCCACCCGGCATCTGCGGGAACGGCCTGCTGGAGGTTCTGACCGAGCTGATCGACCTGCCAGCGCAGGTCCATGTCCTCGAGCAGCTGGTCGGACAAGGACTGGAGCTGCGCCCGCTGCTCGGGCGTCATCGAGTTCATCATCGCCTGCATGGCGGCCATGCGTTGGGCCATGACCTCGAGCAGCTCGTCGAGGGTCTGGGGGTTCTCGGGGAAGAAGTCGCCGTGGCGCTCCATGAACCCCTCGAAGTCGGGCTCCTCGCCCGCCGCGCGCTGCTCGAGCATCTGGTTGAGCTCGGCCATCATGTCCTTCATGGCGGCCATGTCCTCAGGGGACATCGACCCCATCTGCCCCGACATCTGGTCGACGGTCTGCTGCATGAGCTGCTCACGCAGCTTGTCGATCAGGTCGTCGAAGCGCTGCTGGGCCTCGTTGGAGGAGAAGTCGTAGTCCTCGAGCCCCTTGACCTGGCCCGCGAGGTCCGGCGGGAGCATGTCGAGCTCGAGGTGCTTGCCGGCCGTGCTCTGCTCGCTCAGCTCCTCGCGGCGCGCGTCGCCCGACGCGCGGGCCTCGTCGAGCTGGCGCTCCAGCTCGTCGCGCTCCTGTTGGACCAACTCGCGCAGCTCCGTTGCGATGTCGTCGTAGACGCCGCCGAGGTCGTAGCGCTCGAGCGTCTCCTCGCGCCGTTGGCGGATCTTCTCGAGCATCTCGCGGACGCCCTCGATGCGTTCGCCGTTGCGGTCCTCGAAGCCCTGCTGCATCATCCGGCGCATCGCCGAGTTCAGGTCGCCGTGGTAGAGCAGGTCGTCGGTCAGCTGCTCCATGACGTCGAGGGCGTCGACCTCGAAGCCGCGCTGGCTCCCGTCCCAGGGCGAGTAGCGGAACCGGGGTCGGGGCATGACCCGAGGCTACCCGTCGACCCCCCGAGCCGACCGCCGCCCCGTGGTACCTCCCGTCCCTCCCCCGTTCCGTGATCCGGTTCTGTGATGCGGAACACGCCCTCCGGAGCGAGGTTCGCACCACAGAACGGCGGGCCTGGGCGCGCGCACGCGGTGCCCTGGTCAGCCGCGGGCGCGGTACTGGGCCCGGCCGCCGACGGCGTCCTTGTTGAGCCGCTTCGACAGGTGCAGCCCCTCGAGCACCAGTTCCACCGCCGAGGCCACCGCGGCGGGGGACGGTTGTTCGCCGACCAGCTCGGCGACGGGCACCTGCAGCGACGGCATCGACTCGACGAGCGCCCGGTAGGTGGCCGCGTCGACGTCCTCGCCCGTCTCGACCGGGCCGTGCTCCTCGAGCGCGGCGACGACCTCGACGAGGTGCTCGGGGCTCACCCGCTCACGGAACACCGTCAGGATCGCCGAGCGGATCAGGTGGTCGAGGATCTGCTCCTCGCGACCTTCCTCGAGCGTCTCGATCTCGATCTTGCCGGCCGTCGACGCGGGCAGCGCCTCGAGGTCGCAGACCCGGGGCACGACGGTGTCCTCGCCGGCGAGCAGCGTGCGCCGCGCCGCGTTGGCGACCATGACCTCCTGGTTCGACACCGACAGCCGGACCGAGACCCCGGAGCGCTGGGAGATGTGCGGGCTCTGACGGGCGAGCTGCGACAACGTCGCGATGACGTCGGTCATGTGCTCGGGCACCTCGACCTCGATGCCGTCGGCCTCGAACGGCGACGCCTCCTGGTCGATGATCGCCACCTCGGTCTCGACGTCGAGGGGGTAGTGGGTGCGCACCTGCGATCCGAAGCGGTCCTTGAGCGGCGTGATGAGCCGCCCGCGGTTCGTGTAGTCCTCCGGGTTCGCCGATGCGACGAGCAGCACGTCGAGCGGCAGGCGCACCTTGTAGCCGCGGATCTGCACGTCGCGCTCCTCGAGCACGTTCAACAGGCCCACCTGGATCCGCTCGGCGAGGTCCGGCAGCTCGTTGATCGCGAAGATCCCACGGTTGGTCCGCGGCACCAGCCCGTAGTGGAGCGTCAGCTCGTCGGAGAGGTAGCGACCCTCGGCGACCTTGATCGGGTCGACCTCACCGATCAGGTCTGCGACGGCGGTGTCGGGGGTGGCGAGCTTCTCGCCGTAGCGCTCCGAGCGGTGCACCCACGAGATCGGCGTCTCGTCGCCGGACTCCGCGACCAGGGACCGGGCGTAGGACGACACCGGCGCAGTGGGGTCGTCGGTGATATCGGTGCCGGCGACGATCGGCATCCACTCGTCCAGCAGGTCGACGAGCGAGCGGATCATGCGCGTCTTGGCCTGGCCGCGCTCGCCCAGGAAGATCACGTCGTGACCGGCGAGGAGCGCGTTCTCGAGCTGCGGGAACACCGTGTCGGCGTAGCCGAGCACCTCGGGGAACAGGGGCCGCCCGGCACGGATCCGCGGCGGCGTTGCGGCGGATCTCGGTCGTCGACGGGCACCGAGCGCCAGCCGGACCCCACCAGCTCACCGAGGGTGGAGATGTCGGGTGCCAGTCCCGGGTGCTGGGGTCTCAGGCGTGGCGGTGGCTGGCGGCGTCATGGCCGCAGGCTACTCCCGGCACCGCACACGATCCCCGGCGCGCACCGCCGGCTGCACCCGCGGCGCGACCGGCTCACTGATCGAGCTGCTGCAGCGAGGTCCAACTGCTCGAGCGTGGCTCCGCGAGGGGTCGCGGCACCCCGTCGTGGGTCGAGCGGGGCGAGACCGGGCCGTGCAGCGCCGGGGTCCGCCCCGCGCGGTGTGCGACCTCGTGGGTCGTGTCGGCGACCGCCGGCGGAACCCGCAGCCCCGGGACGGCACTCCAGCTGTCCGCGCCGTCGATCCGGCGGATCTCGACGCTCGGGCGCACCATCGACGTCGCCGTCCCGACGAACACGCCGCGCTGGGGCTGGACGTCGTCGTAGGAGCGGCCGTGACCGATGGCGATGTGACGCTCCCCCACCAGCTGGGCGTTGGTCGGGTCGAGCGCCAACCAGCCCCACCCCGGGATCGCCGCCTCGAACCAGGCGTGGGTCTCGACCTGCACGGTGTCGCCGATGGCCTCGGCGCCGTCGCTGTCGTCGTCGGTGAAGAGGTACCCCGAGACGTAGCGCGCCGGGATGCCCAGCACCCGACACATCGCGACCGCGAGGTGGGCGTAGTCCTGGCAGACCCCGACGCCCCCGGCGAGCACCTCCTCGACGGGATGGCCCACCTCGGTCAGGCCACGCTCGTAGCGCAGCTGGGAGCCGACGAAGCGGTGGATCGCGAGCGCGGCGCCGACCACGTCGGGACCGCTGAGGTCGAGCTGACGGCGCGCTGCCGCCTCGACCGCAGGGCCTGGGGTCGTGTGGCGATCGGCCTGGAGGTACTCGATGTGCACGTCGCGGAACTGCGGATCCGACATCGCCTCCAGGCGCGGCGCCGCAGTGGGGAGCGGACTCGGCCGCGTCTCGACCGACGACTCCGCCGTCACCTCGAGACGGTCGTGCGGACGACGCAGGCCGAACGCGTCGACACGGGTGCCCCAGTAGTCGGTGTAGGTGAACACCCGTGCCGTCGGCTGGACCGTGACCCTGCAGTCCAGCAGCCGCTGGCAGTGGTTGCTCGTCGGCACCGCGCGCAGCTCGTTGTGCGAGTCACGCACGCGGTCCGAGTAGGTGAAGACGCTGCGGTAGTGGATGTCGAACCTCATGGGCGCACTCCTGGTCCGGTGCTCACGCGGTGCCCACCGGGGTCACGGGGTCGGCGTGCGGGATGCCGTCGACCACACCGAGCTCCTTGAGGACGATCTCGGCGGCGCCCGAGAAGCACTCGGCGGCGACGGCGTCGCTGACCGAGCGGATCTGCGCCTCGATCGCCGTCAGCGACGCGCCGAGGTCGTCGGACGCGAGCTCGTCGGCGTCGGCGAACTCGAGCTCGGCGCGCAGCCGGCCCAGGCGTCGCAGCGCGGCCGACCGTTCGTCGGCCCGACGGGCGGTCACACCCGCGAGGATCTCCTCCGCGGCGGCGACGGAGAAGAGCACGCTGCGCGGCAGCGTCGGCGAGAGGAGCAGCAGCTCCACCAACGACGTCGGGTCCAGCACCCGGTACCGGCGTCGGTAGGCCTGCAACGCCGACGCGGAGCGCAGGGTCGCCGACCACTCGTGCGCGGCGTCGGCCTGGTGGCGCGGGTGGCGCACGCGCAGCGTCCGGGCGCAGGACTCGGCGCGCTCCAGCAACAGGCCGAGCATGAAGAACCGCCACGCGTCCTCACGTGACCAGGTCTCGGTGACGCACGCCATGACACCGCTGCACCCCGACCCGCACGGTCGCGAAGAGCTCGAACGGCTCGCCGGCGAGCTCGCTCGGCAGGTCGCGCGATCCGAGCGCCAGGTGCAGCCCGTTCAGCGCCTCCC
Organism: uncultured Microthrixaceae bacterium; assembly: GCA_942490665.1. Taxonomy (GTDB): domain Bacteria; phylum Actinomycetota; class Acidimicrobiia; order Acidimicrobiales; family Microtrichaceae; genus SKRR01. The sequence continues at coordinate 55,742 of CALNXV010000009.1, read as the reverse complement.
AGACCTCCATCGGCAGGTGCTCGCGCACGCCCCGTGCGTTCTCACGTGCTCGGGCGACGGTCCCGAGCACCGATCCCGGGTTGTCGGGACCCATGACCAGGAACGCGGTCACCGCCGCGGAGGTGGGAGCCGATCCGACCTCGTCGAACTCGTCGGAGGACCCGAGCGCCACCAGGACGTCGGTCCAGGCCAGCTCCTCCTCGGCAGGCGTGACCTCGAGCAGCCGGTGGTACGTGACGTTCAGCAGTCGCGCCGTCGCCTCGGTCCGCTCCAGGTACCGGCCCGCCCAGAACAGGTACTCCGCGGTGCGCGCCAGCATCAGGCGCCGGCCCCGGGTCGCGTCAGCTCGCGGTCGAGCTGCACCATCTCCACTGCGCCGGTCGCCGGTTCGATGTCGTCGGCGTCGTCGTCGCCGTGGTCCTCGCCGGCCTCGCGGCCGAGGTCGACGGCCGGGGTCGCGGGATCCGGGGCCAGCACCCAGGTGTCCTTCGATCCGCCGCCCTGGGACGAGTTGACCACCAGCGAACCCTTCCGCAGCGCGACACGGGTGAGGCCGCCGGGCACGACCTCGAGCTCCTCGCCGGACAGGACGAAGGGCCGGAGATCGATGTGACGTCCCTCGAGGCGGTCCCCCACCAGCGTCGGGTGCCGCGACAGCTGCACGACCTCCTGGGCGATGTAGTTGCGCGGGTCCGCCAGGATGTGGGCGCGCGCCTCGGCGAGCTCGGCGTCGGTCGCCTGGGGCCCGATCACGACGCCGTGCCCGCCGGCCTCGCCGACGGGCTTGACGACGAGCTGGTCGAGGCGGCCGAGCACGTCCTCGCGCTGGTCGGGGTCCCACAGCAGGTACGTCGGCACGTTGCGCAGGATCGGCTCCTCGCCGAGGTAGTAGCGGATCATGTCCTCGACGTATGCGTAGACCGCCTTGTCGTCCGCGACCCCGTTGCCCACTGCGTTGGCGATCGTCACGTTGCCGGCTCTCGCGGCGGACATCAGCCCCGGCACGCCCAGCGCCGAGTCGGGACGGAACACGACCGGGTCGATGAACTCGTCGTCGATCCGTCGGTAGATGACGTCGACCCGGCGCAGGCCGGCGGTGGTGCGCATCGACACGACGTGGTCGTCGACGACGAGGTCGCGTCCCTCGACGAGCTCGACGCCCATCTGCGTCGCGAGGAACACGTGCTCGAAGTACGCCGAGTTGTACACACCGGGTGTCAGCACCACCACCGTCGGCGAGTCGCCCGCGGAGGGCGGGCGCACCCGCTGGAGCGCGTCGAGCAGACGGCGCCCGTAGCCGTCGACGCGCCGCACCCGCTCGCCCGAGAACAACTGGGGGAGCACGCGGGCCAGCGCGGCGCGGTTCTCGATCACGTAGGACACGCCACTCGGGCTGCGCAGGTTGTCCTCGAGCACGCGGTACTCGCCCGATCCGTCACGGACGAGGTCGACGCCGGCAACCAGGCAGCGAGCGCCGAACGGGACCGGCACGCCGAAGGCCTCGGGCGTGAACCCCGACGAGCTGAGCACCAACCAGCGCGGCACCACACCGTCGTTCACGATCTGCATGTCACCGACGTAGAGGTCGTCGAGGAACCGGTTCAGTGCGCTGACCCGCTGGCAGAGGCCCGCTTCGAGCAGCGCCCACTCGTCGCTCGGGATCACCCGCGGGATGAGATCCATCGGGAAGGTGCGCTCGGTCCCCCTGCCGTCCCCCTGCGGGTCGTCCTCGTCGTCGCCGTAGACGGTGAAGGTGATGCCCTGGGTCCGGAACGCCGCGGTCCGCCGCCGTTCCGCTCGTTCGAGGTCGGCCGGTTCGAGCTCCGACAGCGTCTCGGCGAGGCGTCGGTAGTGCGGCCGGATCGCGGATCCCTCGACCACCTCGTCGTGGAATCCGCCAGCGCTGTAGCCCTCGAACCAGTCCGTCACGCCCCACGACGGTAGGGGCCGAGTGCGCGCCGGTACAGGCGGCGGGGGTCGTTTCACAGTGCGTTCACATCGGCGCGCGGGGGCGCCGCCGCCCGGGCGCAGCGCTCCCGTGGCGTCAGCGCACAGCGCCGCCGGCGTGACCCAGGACGCAGGCGACCCAGCCCGACTCGTGCTGCGTCGTGAGCTGGACCAACGGTCCCACCGCGAGCAGGGCCCGCTCGACCTGTCGTTCGAGGATCCCGCCGAGCACCAGGTGCCCACCGGGCGCGACCCGACTCGCCAGCACCCCGCCCAGCTCCTCGATCACCGGCAGCAACAGGTTCGCCACGACGAGGTCGGCGGGCCCGGCGCGGGCGTCGAGGGTCCCGGGACGGACCACCAGGCGGCCCGCGACGCCGTTCAGCTCCGCCGTACGGATCGTGGCGGACACCGCGTCGGGGTCGGTGTCGACCGCCTCCGCCGACCCAGCGCCCAACAGCAGCGCTGCGACCGCGAGCACGCCGGTCCCGGAGCCGACGTCGAGGACGGTCCCCGCGTCGGGAGCGAGGGGTTCGAGCGCCGCGAGGCACGTCCTGGTGCTCGGGTGGGACCCGCCCCCGAACGCCTCGCCGGCCTCGAGTCGCACGACCACCCGCGCGGGATGCTCCACCGGTCGTTCGTGGGCGGGCGCCAGCAGCAGACCCTCGCCGACCCGTCGGTGCTCGACCGGTCGGCCGGGTCGCGCCAACGGGGCGAGCTCACGCAGCTCCATCGCGCCGCGGTCCCGCAGCGACTCGGCGACCTCCGGTTCCAGGTCCGCGACCAGCTCGACGGCGTCGCCCGCACCGTCGCCGCCGACGTCGCGCTCGACCACCGCGGAGGCGCCGGCCTGCCACAGCCGGTCCGCGGCCAACTCCGCATCGGCGCGGGCGACTCGGACCGCGAACGGCCGGCGCACGTCACCGTCGGATGCGACCGCAGGGGTCACGAGGTCCGCTGAGGGCTCGCCGCCCGCGTGCTGCACCCGTCGGACGCTACCCGGCGAGGCGCCGCCGGCACCCCGGGACCGTCGAGGGTGAGGTGGATGGTTGGTGGGGTTCCGGATGAGCGCACTAGCTTCGCCACCATCGGGTTCCATGGAGGAGACGCATGACCCAAGCGATCGAGCCTCGGCCAGGGGCTGACGCCCCCGAGGTGAACGGCACCCACCGAGAGAAGTCCTTCTGGCCCGCGGAGTTCTACTCCACCGCGGTCGGCAAGAAGTGGGTGATGGCGCTCACGGGCATCGGGCTCATGGGCTTCGTGTTCGTCCACATGGTGGGCAACCTCAAGATGTTCCTCGGGCGCAGCGAGTTCGACTACTACGCCGAGAGCCTCCGGTCGCTGCTCTACCCGCTGATGCCGCACCACACCGTGCTGTGGGGCTTCCGCATCGGGCTGATCGTCATGTTCGCCCTGCACATCCACTCGGCGGTGAGCCTCACCCGGATGAACCACCGCTCGCGACCGGTCAAGTACCAGTCGTCCCGCGACTACATCGCGGTGAGCTTCGCGTCACGCACGATGCGTTGGACCGGCGTCATCATCGCCCTCTACATCGTGTTCCACCTGGCGGACCTCACCTGGGGCTTCGCCAACCCGGACTTCGTGCGCGGCGCCGCCTACGACAACCTCGTCGCCAGCTTCGAACGCTGGCCCGTCGCGCTGATCTACATCGTCGCCAACATCGCGCTCGGCATCCACCTCTTCCACGGCGGATGGTCGATGTTCCAGAGCCTCGGGCTGAACAGCCCGCGCTACAACAACGCCCGCCGCAGCTTCGCCGCGGGCTTCGCGATCCTCGTCGCCGGCGTCAACTGCATCTTCCCGATCGCCGTGCTCGTCGGCATCGTGCACTGACCCGGCGCGAGCCCCGTCACCCCCGAGACCCCCCGCCCAGGACCAGGAGCCCCACCGTGGCACTGCAGCTCGACTCGAAGATCCCCGCCGGCCCCGTCGGTGAGAAGTGGAACAACCACAAGTTCGACCTGAAGCTCGTCAACCCGAGCAACCGTCGCAAGTTCGACGTGATCGTCGTCGGGTCCGGTCTCGCCGGCGCCGGTGCCGCGGCCACGCTCGGCGAGGCCGGCTACAACGTGAAGGTCTTCACGTACCACGACTCGCCCCGGCGGGCGCACTCGATCGCCGCCCAGGGCGGCATCAACGCCGCGAAGAACTACCGCAACGACGGCGACAGCGTCTTCCGGCTCTTCTACGACACGGTCAAGGGCGGCGACTACCGCTCGCGTGAGGCCAACGTGCACCGCCTGGCCGAGGTGTCCGTGAACATCATCGACCAGGCCACCGCGCAGGGCGTGCCGTTCGCCCGTGAGTACGGCGGGCTGCTCGACAACCGCTCCTTCGGTGGCGCCCAGGTGGCCCGTACCTTCTACGCCCGGGGCCAGACCGGCCAGCAGCTGCTGCTCGGCGCCTACCAGGCCATGGCGCGCCAGATCCACCTGGGCAGCGTGCAGCTCTACAACCGCATGGACGTCCAGGACATCGTCGTGCACGACGGACGTGCCCAGGGCATCGTCGCCCGTGATCTGCTGACCGGCGAGATCAGCTCGCACTCCGCGCACGCCGTGCTGCTCTGCACCGGCGGCTACGGCAACGTCTACTTCCTGTCGACCAACGCGAAGGCGTGCAACGTCACCGCCACGTGGCGGGCCCACAAGCGCGGGCGCGGCGTTCGCCAACCCCTGCTACACCCAGATCCACCCGACCTGCATCCCCCCGGCCGACGAGTTCCAGTCGAAGCTGACGCTGATGTCGGAGTCGCTGCGCAACGACGGCCGCATCTGGGCACCCACCGAGTTCGACGAGAGCCGCCCCGCCTCGGAGATCCCCGACGAGGCCCGCGACTACTTCCTCGAGCGCAAGTACCCGGCGTTCGGCAACCTGGTCCCCCGCGACGTCGCCTCGCGGAACGCGAAGACGATCGTGGACGAGGGTCGTGGCGTCGGGCCGCTGAGCAACGGCGTGTACCTGGACTTCGCGGACTCGATCGAGCGCTTCGGCGTCGAGACGATCAAGGCCCGCTACGGGAACCTGTTCGACATGTACGAGCGCATCACCGGCGAGGACCCCTACTCCACGCCGATGCGCATCTACCCCGCCACCCACTACACGATGGGCGGGCTGTGGGTGGACTACGACCTGCAGACGACGATCCCGGGGCTGTTCGCGCTCGGCGAGGCGAACTTCAGCGACCACGGCGCCAACCGCCTCGGCGCCTCGGCGCTCATGCAGGGACTCGCCGACGGCTACTTCGTCGCCCCCGAGACCGTCGCCGGCTACCTGGCCGGCCTGCTCGGCACCTCGACGATCGACACGAAGGACGAGGCGTTCACCACCGTGGAGCGCGAGGTCACCGATCGCGCGGATCAGCTCCTGGCGGTCAAGGGCACCCACTCGGTGGACCACTACCACCGTGAGCTCGGCAAGCTCGTCTGGGACTACTGCGGCATGTCCCGCAACCGGACCGGGCTCGAGAAGGCCCTCACCGAGATCCCGGCGCTGCGCGAGGAGTTCTGGACCGACGTCAAGGTCCTCGGCGACAGCGACAGCTACAACCAGTCGCTCGAGAAGGCGCTGCGCGTCGCGGACTTCATGGAGTTCGCCGAGCTCAAGGTGCGCGACGCGCTGCACCGCGAGGAGTCCTGCGGCGGCCACTTCCGTGAGGAGCACCAGACCGAGGAGGGCGAGGCGAAGCGCGACGACGAGAACTTCGCCTACGTCGCCGCGTGGGAGTACGACGGGCCCGACATCCAGAACGACGCGCTGCTGCACAAGGAACCGCTGGTGTTCGAGAACGTCGAGCTGACCCAGCGCAGCTACAAGTAGCTCCGGGCCCGACACCCGACGCACGAGACGACGCAGAGCCGGAGACGAGGAACCACCGTGGCGAACATGTTGAACCTGAAGCTGAAGGTGTGGCGCCAGGAGTCGAGCGACGACCCGGGCCACTTCGAGGACTACGACACCACCGTCGCGGACGACGCGTCGTTCCTCGAGATGCTCGACTACGTCAACGAGCACCTGATCGAGTCGGACCGCGAGCCGATCGCCTTCGACCACGACTGCCGCGAGGGCATCTGCGGCAGCTGCGGCGTGATGATCGACGGTCAGGCGCACGGCCCCCAGAAGGGCACCGCCACCTGCCAGCTGCACATGCGCCAGTTCTCCGACGGCGACGAGATCGTGATCGAGCCGTTCCGCGCTGCGGGGTTCCCGATCATCAAGGACCTCGCGGTCAACCGGGCGGCGTTCGACCGGATCGTGGAGGCGGGCGGCTACATCTCGATCAACACCGGTGCCGCGCCGGACGCCAACATCACCCCGGTGCCCAAGGACACCGCCGAGGCCGCCGATGGACGCCGCGGCCTGCATCGGCTGTGGCGCCTGCGTCGCGGCGTGTCCGAACTCGGCCGCGAACCTGTTCACGGCAGCGAAGATGCAGCACCTGAACCTGCTGCCCCAGGGCCAGCCGGAGCGGTTCAAGCGGGCCGAGTCGATGGTCGACGAGATGGAGCAGTTCTTCGGCTCCTGCACGAACCACGGCGAGTGCCAGGAAGCCTGCCCGAAGGAGATCTCGGTCGACTTCATCGCGATGATGAACCGCGACTACGTGAAGTCGAAGCTGGTGAACCGTCGGCGCCTCGGCCAGCGCAAGGCTGGATGAGCGCCGCAGGATGAGCTCAGCGGCATGAGCTCAGCGGCATGACTGACACGGGTCGGGCCCGCCGTCACCGGCTCGGCAGGTTCGTCGCCGCCCCGCTGGTGGTGATCGTGGTCCTGGTGTCCGTCGGCTGCAGCGGTCCCGGTCTCGGGACGGCGTCTGCCTCCATGCGCTCGGAGCCGCGTCCGCCCCGGGGTCGGGAGCTGCCCGGACGAGCTCCCGGGGATCGACGATGCTCCCCGGTCTGGACGAGCTGCCCGGACGAGCTCCCCGGTCTGGACGCTCCCGGCTCTGGACGACCTCGGCGACTGCACCGAGCTGTTCTTCGCCTACACGGAGCTGGTGACCCTGGCCCTCAGCGGGGGCGACCCCGCCGAGATCGACCGCGCCGTCGACGAGCTCGCCGCCGAGCTCCCCGAGGACCTGCGCGACGAGCTCGAGGTCGTGCGCGAGACCCTCACCGAGGCAGCCGCCGGCGGGTTGCTCGACGCCGCCGGCTCGCTCACCGGGCAGGCGTTCATCGACGCGAACGAGGCGATCACCGCCTGGCTGGTGACGGAGTGCTCCGGTCGGCGACGGTGACGGCGGTGGCGAGCGCAGCTGATCCGCCGCTGGTCCGGCTGACCTGACGGACCGTCAGGTCAGCCGGCCGCCGAGTCGCTAGGGTCCCCGACGTGACCGACAGCACACCGACCGCCCCCGGCTCCCGACTCCGCACCGTCGTCTGGGGCACGGGCAACGTGGGTCGCGCCGCCATCCGTGCGGTCGACGCTCACCCTGGCCTCGACCTCAGCGACGTGGTGGTCGCGAACCCCGACAAGGTCGGCCGTGACGCCGGCGACCTGGCGGATCTCGGCCGGGGCCTCGGGGTCGCCGCGACCGACGACGTCGACGCCGTGCTCGGATCGGCACCGGACGCCCTGATCTACGCGGCCTCCGGCGACATCCGTCCCGACGACGCCGTCGCCGACGTCGTCCGGGCGCTGCGCGCCGGCGCCGTGGTGGTCACCCCGTCCATCTACCCGCTCTACGACCCGACGAACGCGCCGGCCGAGCTCGTGGACCCGGTGCGCGCCGCAGCGGTGGAGGGTGGCGGCGCGCTGTTCGTGTCGGGCATCGATCCGGGCTGGGGCAACGACGTGCTGCCGGTGCTCGCGACGGCGCTCGCCGGAACGATCGAGCAGGTCCGCTGCCAGGAGATCTTCGACTACACGACCTACGACCAGCCCGACTCGGTCCGCTACCTGGTGGGGATGGGCCAACCGATGGACGAGGTCCCGCCGATGGTCGCTCCGACCGTGCCGACGATGGTCTGGGGCGGGCAGGTGCGGATGATCGCCCGGGCGCTCGGCGTCGAGCTCGACGAGATCCGCGAGACCCTCGACCGCCGACCGCTGGAGCGCACCGTCACCAACGCCATGGGCGACTTCGACGCCGGCACCCAGGGAGCGCTGCGCTTCGAGGTGCAGGGCATCGTCGACGGCGAGCCGGTGATCATCGTGGAGCACGTGACCCGCATCCACCCCGAGTGCGCGCCGGACTGGCCGGTCCCACCGGACGGGGGCGACGGCGCCCACCGCGTGGTCATCGAGGGTCGGCCACGCATCGAGATCCTCATCGAGGCGACCGACGAGGGCGGCAACCGCGCCGCCGGCGGCAACGCGACCGCGGTCGGCCGTCTCGTCAACGCGATCCCGTGGCTGCGCACCGCTCCGCCGGACCTCTACGACGCGCTCGACGTGCCGATGACGCCCGCGGCCGGCCGGCTCGGCCGCAGCAACCACCAGGCGGCCGGTCCGGCCGCCGCGACGGACGGACCGGCATCGTGATCGTCGACGTTCCCGAGGACAAGCACCCGATCATGTTCGTCTGGGGCGAGATGGTCCCCGAGATCGGCCCGGCCGCCGCGAACTTCTCCCAGGCGGTCTATGACCACAGCACCCTCGGGTTGCGTGAGTTCGAAGCAGCACGGCTGCGCACCGCCCAGATCAACGGGTGCCTGTTCTGTCAGGACTGGCGGACCGATCGCGACGGCGAGACGGTCGAGGACGGCTTCGACGAGGCCGTCACCGAGTGGCGCAGCACCGACGCGCTCGACGAGCGAGGCCGCCTCGCCGCCGAGTACGCCGAGCGCTATGCCCTCGACCACCACGGGCTCGACGACGAGTTCTGGGGCCGCATGAAGTCGGCCTACAGCGACGCCGAGATCGTCGAGCTGAGCATGTGCCTCGGCTCGTGGCTGGCGTTCGGACGGCTCAACCACGTGCTCGGCCTCGACACCGCCTGCGTGCTTCCCGGCCACTGAGCAGACCCGAGCGGCGCGCCAGCGCTCAGTCGAACAGGTCCTTCGCCCACAGCAGCCACGGGTCGCCGGTCCCGATGCCCGACAGCGGGGGGCGTGGTGCCGGTGCTGGCGGCGCGGTCGGCAGTGTGCCGCCGGTGCTGGCGGTGCTGGCGGTGCCGGCAGGTGGGTGCTGCCGGTGCGCTCGCGCACCGGGCGCTCGGACCCGAGTGGCGTGGTGCTCCGGGTCCGGCGGCTCGTGGAGCGGTCGGGGCAGGAGGAGCAGCGGGCTCGGAGCCCCGGTCCTCCTGACGGGATCGACGGAGGCCGTGCCCACCTGGCCCCGAGGGCGCCATGTCGAGGTCCTGGGCATCACCGGTGAGGTCGAAATATCCGGCTCGGTGGGAGGGCCCGGCGGCGACGTCCGGGGGGAACGCATCGACATCCGCACCAGCATCCGCGCCGGCAGGCGCCTCGTCGTCGCCATCGTCGTCGGTCACGGGAGGGTCGGCCCGGAGTGGCGCCGCGGGGTCGCGGCGTTCGCCCTCCGGGGCATGCCCGGCGTCGGTGGTGGTGGTGAGGTCGACCACCTCGGTCAGGTCGATGACGGTCCGCAGGTCGTCGTCGACCTGCGCCGGTTCCGGCTGCGCAGGGTGGGGAGCGAACGCATCTGCCAGCGTCACCTGGTACAGGACCGCGACCGCGACGAGCAGCACCAGGAACGGCACCCGTGCGAAGCGCCCGGAATCGGGCGCCAGCAGGAACACCGCGACAGCGAGCGCAACCAGCGACGCGAACGCCACGAACCGAGTCCGTTGCCGCATCGACCCTCCCCTGACGTGGCACCCGAACGGCGCCTTCTCGCCGGGTCGAGGATAGGCGCCGCAGCTGGCTTCCCCGGGGACCGAACCGCTGGGTGTCGTAGGCTCGCGCCCGAGCCGGGAGGGACCGATGAACGAGCCGACGGAGCCAGCTCCGGACCCGCACGACGACCCGTTCGTGGCGCTCGCCCACGTCCGGGCCCGCCGCGCCATGGCTGACCTGGCGGGGTTCGAGCATCACCCGAGCTGGGACGCGATCGAGGCGGAGGCGCTCCGTCTGCTCGGAGGGCGCGAGGCCGAGACGATCGATGCGCCGCCATCGCCCATGGTCGACGCTACGAGCCCGCCACCACCTGCACCGGCGATCGACGATCCGCTGCTCGCGTTCGCCCAGGTCACGGCACTTCGCCTCGCCGCCGACTCGTCCGGCGTGGCCCACGATCCGAACTGGGACACCACCGAGGCCGCCATCGGCGACCAGCTCCATCGTGAAGCGGTCCGTTCGCAACCGGCCGCCGAGGCCGACCCCTCCTGAACGGCCCAGATCTGCCGGCCCGGATCTGGACGGCCCGGAGTCGCCCGGGCCGGCGCGGCGTCAGCCGGGACGGGAGCCCGTCGGCGGCTGGTTCCACTCGATCCAGCCGGTCCCCGCCCGGCCGTCCGCTGCGGTGACCCGGGCGAGCGCACGGGGGAAGCGGGCCTCGCGCCCGTCGGGGTGCACGAGCAGCACCGGCGAGAACGCGAGCGGCTCGAACTCCAGCTCGAGGTCGCCGAACGTCGTCCCGGTCCGCGTCGGGAGCCCCTCGCGCCCCTCCGCCACGTCGACGCGAACGGCGTCGTGCTCGACGAACTCCTCGGCGCCGGGTGCCAGCTCGTACGCGACGCCCCAGTCGCTGTCGGGGAAGAACCCGCCGGCGGAGTGGAACCGGGTGCCGTCCTCGAGCCGACCGGCGGTCCAGCTCCACGCCATCGACCACCAGTCCCGCGCGGCGCCCCAGGAGTGGTCGCGCTGGCCCCAGCCGTCGAAGGCGATGCGCTCGTCCCCGACGAGGATCTCGCCGTGCACGCGGCACGGGATCTCGTAGCGGGGCGTCACCGGCGGCCAGAGGTAGGCGCCGCCGTCGGTGTCGAAGTCCAACTCGAAGCCGAACGCGACCCGCTCCCCCACCGGTTCGCTCCGATAGACCTCCGCGGGGTCGTCCAACGCCAGGGCGAACGACTCGAGGTTGATCGACATGTGGTCGTTCGGGGTCTCCACGACGTGGTCCGCCCACAGCCCCTCGCTGCGCAGCTCCAGCGAGCTCGCGGAGCGCGGCATCGGCACCCGGTGCTCGATGACGGTGACGAGCGGGCGGTCCGGTCCGACCAGGCACGCCCAGTACCAGACCCGGTCGAGGTTCGGGTAGAAGCCGATCCGGACGTAGCCGCCGAGGGAACGGTCCTCGCTGAACCAGTCGAAGTAGTACGACTCGTTCCACAGCTCGCTGTCGTCGGGTCCGTGTCGCTGCTCGTCGCGGGCATCCGGGGTCGCCATGAGCGGAGTCTGCCAGAGCAGTGGGCCGCCGGTAGGGTGAGGCCGTGGTGGCGTACCTCAGCGACGAGTGGATGCAGCGTGCCGACGCCGCCCTGAGTGGTGACGCGACGCTGCGCGACGCGACCGCCGGGGCCGAGCTCGCCATCGAGTACACCGTCACCGGCGCGCCGGGCGGTGCGACGCGCTACGCGGTGACCGTCGACCACGGGGACGTGCGACTCCGACCCGGCGCCCGTCCGGACGCACCGGTCTCGTTCTCGCTCGACTACGACACCGCCGTCGAGATCGCCAGCGGTGAGCGATCCGCGCAGGCGGCGTTCATGCAGGGACGCCTCAAGCTCGGCGGGGACGCCACGGTGCTGTTGCGCCACCACGCACTGCTCGATGGCGTCGGCGACGCCCTCGAGGCGCTGCGCGCCGACACCGAGTACTGACCGCTCGATCCGGAGGGATCAGTCCACCGGTGCGGTCGCGTCACCCAGGAGCACCAGGTCCTCGGGAGTGACGAGGCGGACGGCGATCGCATACTCGACCAGTCGGCTGCGTCGATTGCTGGCCAGCTCACCCGGACCGCCGTGGAGCCCCTGCACGCCGACCTTGGCGAGCTTCTGGCAGACGTTGTCGAGCTTGCGGTTGAACTTGGTGCTGGTCCATCCGAGCCGGGCCGCCGCCTCGGCGGACGAGGGGACCGAGCTGGGTCCCCGACCGTCCTGACGCAGGAGCGGTTCGGCGAGTGCGACGACCAGCCGCCGCTGGTCGGGCGTGAAGGGCATCGGGCCGACCGTCGTCTCGCCGGTCGACGCCGCCACCGCCGCGGGCGCGGTGAACACGGCGTCGCTCAGGTGCAGCTCGACCTCGTACCCGGTGGGCCCTGCCGTGAAGCGCACCACGGTGTGCGCGAACACGACCGGCAGTCTCGCCCCCGGCGACAACCACGCCTGGACACGGCCATCGGCGTCCGCCACCGTGGCGGCGAGCTGCTCCCCGATGTTGACGAGCCACCAGAGGCCCTCGGCGTGCCCCACCTGCAGGAACCGCCGATGCAGGTACGGGTTGTCGTCGATCACGACGTCGCCCTCGCGACCCAGCGTCAGCCAATGATCGGTGGGCACCTCCCGCCGTTCGCCGCAGAACTCGACGATCATCCCCGCCACCGCAGTCCTCCTCGTCGACCGACGATCGTGCCAGATCTGCAGCACCATGACGACACAGCTCCTGGGTCGGCACCCGGCGGGCGGGTGGCTGGTTCCGCTGAGCGCTCCCCGCCGCCCACAGCGATGAGCGACGACGGGAGCGGCCCCGGCCGACCCCGGGGCGTGGGGCCGGCCGGGTCGGTTCCCTCTCCCATCCCGTCATCAGTCAACGCCGTCGCGGACGTGATGGCCATGGGGAGCACTCCCCATGGCACCGCGCCGTCGCTACGGTGGCGCCATGCCGGAGCTGCCCGAGGTGCAGGCCCACGCGGAGCGGCTCACCGAGGCGTTCGTCGGCGCCGAGCTGGCCGGCTTCACGCCGATGTCGTTCTCGGTCCTCAAGACGGTCGTCCCCGCTCCCGGAGATGCCGTCGGCCACCGACTCGTTCGGGTCCGGCGGCGCGGCAAGCTGTTGGGGCTCGAGTTCGCTGGGGAGCACGCCCCGATCAGCTTCGTGGTGCATCTGATGCAGGGCGGGCGGCTGGTGCCCGACGAGAAGCAGTCGGCGAAGCCCCGCAACGGTCTGGCCCGCTGGAGCTTCGCGGACGGGCGGGCGCTGCTGCTCACCGAGGCGGGCCGTGAACGCAAGGCCGGGGTCTGGGTCGTCGACGGCGACCCCCTCGACCAGGAGCCGCTGCGCGGCCTCGGGGTCGATGCCGACGTCGTCACCCGAGCGGAGCTGGCGTCGCTGCTCGCCGAGCGCAACCAGCGTGTCCACGGGTTCCTGCGCGACCAGCACGGCGTGGCCGGGCTCGGTCGCATGCTGGCCAACGAGATCTGTCACACCGCGAAGCTGTCACCGTTCGCGATGACCGCGAAGCTCGACGATGGCGAGGTGGACCGCCTCCACGCGGCCATCGGGTCGCGGATCCAGGGTGCGCTCGATCACGAGCGCACCCTGGACGCGATGTCGCGATCCGCCGACCGGCCGGGGGCGGTGCACCGGCGGGCGGGCGACACGTGCCCGGTGTGCGGCGACACCGTCCGAGCGGTGGAGTACCGCGCCTACGAGGTGGACTACTGCGCGACCTGTCAGACCGGCGGGAAGGTCCTCGCCGACAACACCACCTCGAAGTTCCTCAAGTAGCCGGGCCGGATCGCCCCGCGCGCTGCGGGACGATCAGATCAGCCCGAGCTCGCGCACCGCGCGCGCTCTCTCGGCGAGCTCGGCGGTCGACGCGTCGATCTTCGCCCGCGAGAACTGGTCGATCTCGAGTCCCTGCACGACCTCGTATCGGCCGTCGACACAGACGCACGGGAACGAGCTGATGAGCCCTTCGGGCACGCCGTAGGAGCCGTCCGACGGGATCGCCATCGACACCCAGTCGCCCTCGGGGGTGCCGAGGTGCCAGTCGTGGATGTGGTCGATCGCGGCGCTCGCCGCCGAGGCGGCCGACGAGGCGCCCGCGGGCCTCGATGATCGCCGCGCCGCGCTTCGCGACCGACGGGATGTAGCTCGCCTCGTACCAGGCCTGGTCGCCGACGGCCTCGGCGGCGTTGCGGCCGCCGACCTCGGCGTGGAACAGGTCCGGGTACTGGGTCGTGGAGTGGTTGCCCCAGATCGTCATGCGGGTCACCTCGGACACCGGGGTGCCGAGACGCTGCGCGAGCTGGGCCTTCGCCCGGTTGTGGTCCAGGCGGGTCATGGCCGTGAAGCGGCCCGGCTCCAGGCCCTCGGCGTTGTTCATCGCGATGAGCGAGTTGGTGTTCGCCGGGTTGCCGACGACGAGCACCTTGACGTCCTTCGCTGCCGAGCGGCCGAGCGCCTGGCCCTGGGGCTTGAAGATCCCGCCGTTGGCCGACAGCAGGTCGGAGCGCTCCATGCCCGCCTTGCGGGGCATCGCGCCGACGAGCAGCGCAACGCCGGCGTCACCGAACGCGACGTCGGGGTCGTCGGTGGTCACGACCTCGGTGAGCAGCGGGAACGCACCGTCGTCGAGCTCCATCGCGACGCCCTTCAGCGCGTCGAGCGCCGGGGTGATCTCGAGCAGCTGCAGCGCGATCGGCTGATCCTCGCCGAGCATGGCGCCCGACGCGATGCGGAACAGCAGCGAGTAGCCGATCTGGCCGGCGGCTCCGGTGACGGCGACGCGGATGGGGGAAGTGGGCACGTGGGCTCCCGGGGATCGACGATCGTGACGGCCCGAGGCTAGCCACCCGACGCCGGGCAGCTGAACTCCTCGAGCCGCGGCGACTCAGGCGGCGCGGGTGTTGCCGATCCAGGACTCGTAGAGACGCCCGTAGACCCCGCCCAGCGCGACGAGCTCGGCATGCGGGCCGATCTGCACGATGCGACCGGCGTCGACCACGACGACCAGATCCGCGGCCTCGGCGGTGGACAGCCGGTGCGCGATGCTCACCGTGGTGCGCCCCTCGGCCAGCTTCGAGAGCGCCACGGCCAGCGCCCGCTCGGTCTCCGGATCGACCGCCGAGGTCGCCTCGTCGAGGATCAGCAGCCCGGGGTCCGCGAGCTGCGCACGAGCCAGCGCGACGAGCTGACGCTCCCCCACCGACAGCGCGTCGCCGCGCTCGCCGACGTCGCTGTCGAGCCCGTCGGGCAACGACTCCACCCACCAGTCCAGGTCCAGCACCGCGAACGCGTCGCGCACCTCGTCGTCGGTGGCGCCGGGGCGGCCGAGGCGGACGTTCTCGGCGATCGTGGTCTCGAAGAGGAACCCGTCCTGGGGCACCAGGCGGATGGCGGTCGTGCGTGACGTCGCGTCGACGTCACGGAGGTCGACCCCGCCGACGCGGATGCTGCCCTCGATCGGATCGGCGAGGCGCGCGAGCAGCTTCGCGAGCGTGGTCTTGCCCGAGCCGGTCTCGCCGACGATCGCCACGTTCACCCCCGTCGGCAGCGTCAGGTCGATGTCGCTCAGCACCGGCTCGCCCGATTCGTAGTGGAACCCGACGCCCTCGACCGCCACGTCGAGCGCGCCGCCGTCCAACGTCACGCCCTCGGGCGGGTCGACCACGTCGATCGGCTCGTCGAGCAGGAGCAGCACCTTGCGCCACCCCGCGAGCGCCGTCTGGGTCTGGTCCAGCACCTCGCCGATCTCGGCCACCGGCTGCACGATCAGGTTCGCGAGGAACACCACGGCGATCAGCGTGGCGGCGGTCAGCCCCCACCCCGGGCCCCACCAGACCCCGACGCCGACCACCGCGGCCAGGGTCAGGCCGCTGAACACGTCGGACACCGGGAACATGATCGCGAAGAAGAACCGGGCCCGCAGCTGCGAGCGGTACTGCCGCCCGATCGCACTGTTGAGACGCCCCCGCGCGGCGGAGACGTCCGCGTAGGCCCGGATCGCACGGATGCCGGTCACGGTCTCGCTGATCTCCGACAACGTGTCGGAGACCTTCGTGCGCAGGTCGTCGTAGGCGCGCAGCTGGCGCTTCTGCACGCGGCGCATGATCGGGATGATCGGCGAGATCACCAGCAGCGTCACGATCGCCAGCTGCCAGCTGTACACGGCGATCACCACCAGCGAGACGAGGATGATCGTCGAGTTGACCACCCACGACACCGCTCCCCACGAGGCGAACTGGGCGAGGGTCTCGATGTCCGAGGTGACCCGCGCGACGAGCACCCCCTTCTTGGACTCGTTGTGGTGACCCAGGCTCAGGCGGTGCACGTGGGAGAACGCCCGGGTCCGCAGCCCGTAGATGACGTTCTCGGCGGTGCGCATCAGCCGCATGTAGGTGAAGCGGGTCAGCACCGCGAGCGCGACCATCGCCACGACCGCCGCAGCAGCGGTGCCCAGGATGAAGCCCCAGCGCGGATCGCCGTCGCCGATCCCGCGGCTGAGGATCTGCTGGATCGAGATCGGGATGACCATGCGCCCGAGTGCCATCACCAGCGCCATCGCGATCGAGACGCGGATGCCGACCTTCAGCTCCGGTGTCGCGCGGATCCCGGCGCGCAGCACCTCGAGCGCGCCGGCGGCTTCGGTGTCCTCGTCGCCCGGGACCCGCGGCGTGACGTTCACCGCGGCGCCCCGTCGTCGTCGTCCAGGGCGTCGGGGTCGACCCATCGACCCAGTCGGGATCGTCGGCGAACCAGGCGTCGTGGTCGACGGCCTCCTCGTCCTCGTACGCGGTGACGAGCGCCGCGTACTCCGGGTCCGCGAGCAGCTCGCTGTGCGTGCCGATCCCCCGGATGCGTCCGTCCTCGAGGTGCACCACGCGGTCCGCGAGCAGGATCGTCGAGAGCCGGTGTGCGACGACCAGCATCGTGGTCTCGCCCGAGCGGAGCCCGCCGAGGATCTCGGCCTCGATGACCGGGTCGACCGCCGAGGTCGCGTCGTCGAGCACCAGGATGCGTGGTCGACCGGCGAGCGCCCGAGCCAGCGCGACCCGCTGGCGCTGCCCACCGGAGAGCGTCACGCCACGTTCTCCGACGATGGTGTCGGCGCCCCGGGGCAGCGCCGCCACGAACCGGGCGGCGCGGGCGCGATCGAGCACGTCGTCGAGCTGCTCGGCGTCGAGGGGTCGGCCCATCGTGACGTTGCGCTCGACGGTCGCGGCGAACAGGAACGCCTCCTGGAACGCGAGCGACACCGCGGCGCGCAGCTCGTCGGGGTCGACCGAGCGCACCTCGACGCCGCCGACGCGGACCTCGCCGCCGTCGGGCTCGTCGAGTCGGACCAGCAGGTTGCACAGCGTGCTCTTGCCCGACCCGGTCGAGCCGACCAGGGCCAGCACCTCGCCCGGCTCCGCGGCGAAGCTCACCCCGTCGAGCACGACGGTGTCGCCGTAGCTGAACGACACGTCGTCGAGCTCGAGCGACAGCGGCCCGTCGGGCAACGGCGCCTCGCCGATGGATGCCGAGTGCCCGGCCCGCGCCGCCAGGACCTCAGCCGTGCGACGAGCCGGCGGCGGCGCACCGGGCACGACCGTGGCCGCGGCCGGGTCGAGCGCGTCGGGGTCCAGCGAGCCGCGTCCCTGGGCGGCGAGGTCGACCGGCTCCTCGAGCAGGGCGTCGACGCGGCGCACCGAGACCACCGAGCGGGGCAACGCCTCGAACATGAACCCGATGATGCGCATCGGGAACGCCAACCAGCTGAACAGCGCGACGGCCTGGACGAGCTGACCGGGCGTCGCTGCGCCGGAGTCGATGCGCCACGCCCCGGCGACGAGCAGCGCCACGGTGCCGATGTTCGGCAGGAGGTCGATGAGCGGCTGGAACACCGCCGTCAGCGACGCCACGTGGAGGCGTTCGCTGCGCAGCCGTCCCGCCGCGGCGCGGAACCGGTCGTCCTCCCGGTCGGCGAGGCCGAGGGTCTTGACCGCGAGCGCCCCGTCGAAGCTCTCGTGCGCGATCGCGGACACCTCGCCGAGGCGGGCCTGCACGATCCCCGCCGGGCCGCTGACCGCGTTCGTGTAGTGCCGGCTCAGCAGCGCGAGCGCCGGGAACAGCACCACGGCGACGAGCGCGAACCAGGGGTCCGCGTTCACCAGGCTGATGAGCGACACGACGACGAGGGCGATCACGCCGATCGAGAACGGCAGCGGCATGAGCAGCTGCGGTGCCGGTGGTGATGTCGACGTCCGCGTTGGCCAGCAGCTGGCCGGTCGGGCGACGCCGGTAGGACCGCATCGGCATGGTCAGCAGCCGCTCACCGACCTCGGCGCGCAGCGATGCCTGCATGCGGGTCTCGGTGACCGACCCGTACCAGCGGCGCACCACCACCGACAGCCCCCGCAGCACCGCGATGAGGATCAGCGCACCGACCGCCCACCACAGCGTCGAGGCCGCCACGCCACCGTCGAACCCGGGTTCGATGACCTCGTCGGTGATGCGTCCGAGCAGGAAGGTCACCCCGACGACGAGCACCGCCCAGGAGACGCCGCCGATGAGCGAGAGCGCGAACGGGACGGGGTGCATCCGCACGAACCGGGCGATGAGCGCGGCGCCCTCGCGGGTCGTGGACCGCCCCGCAGGGCCCTCGCCGGACCCGTTCTCGGGTTCGCCGCCGGCACCGATCGACGGGGTCTCGTCGTCGGGCGCGGCGTCGGAGGGGTGTGCGACTGCGGTCACCGGATGCTCAACACGGCCCGCCCACGACCCGTTCCACCCCTCCCACCCCGTTCTGTGATGCAGCGGCCGCGGCGGAGCGCGTCGTCGGCATCACAGAACGGGGGTGGGGCGGGGGCGAGGACCGCAACGGGGCGGAGCGTCAGAGCTGGATGGACTTGGTCTCGAGGAACTCCTCGAGACCCCAGCGACCACGCTCACGGGTGTTGCCCGACTGCTTGTAGCCCCCGAAGGGCGCCGCCGGGTTGAAGTTCGCGCCGTTGATGTCGACCTGGCCGGTCCGGATCCGCCGAGCGACGGCCATGGCCCGTTCGGGGTCGGCGGACTGGACGCCTCCGTGGAGCCCGTAGATCGAGTCGTTCGCGATCGCGCACGGCCTCGTCGTCGTCGGAGTAGGTCAGGATCGACAGGACCGGCCCGAAGATCTCCTCCTGGGCGATGGTCATGTCGGGCGTGACGTCGGTGAACACCGTCGGCTTGACGTAGAAGCCGGTGGGCTGCTCCTCGGGCTGCTCGGGTCCCCCGAGGACGAGCGTCGCGCCCTCGTCGATGCCGGTGCGGATGTAGCTGCGCACCCGCTCCTGATGCGCCTTCGAGGCCATCGGGCCGAGCGCGTGGAAGATGTCGGGCTCGTCGGCCTTCGGGTCGACCAGCTGGCACTTGGCGGCCTCGTCGACGACCGCGGCGACGAACTCGTCCTTGCGGGACTCGGGCACCAGCATCCGGGTCAACGCCTGGCACGTCTGGCCGGAGTTGATGAAGGCTGCGAACACGCCGCCCATCGCGACGGCGGCCGGGTCGGCGTCGTCGAGCACGATGTTCGCGGACTTGCCGCCGAGCTCGAGATCGACGCGCTTGACGGTGTCGGCGGCGGCTTGGCGACCGCGCTTGCCGGCGCGGGTCGAACCCGTGAACGAGACCATGTCGATGTCGGCGTGTGAGGACATCGCCTCGCCCACGACCGGACCGGTGCCGACCACGAGGTTGAACACGCCGGCGGGCAGGCCGGCCGCGTCGATCACCTCGGCGAGGAGGTAGGCGTTGAGGGGGGTGATCTCCGATGGCTTGAGCACCACCGTGCAGCCGGATGCGAGCGCCGGGACGACCTTGCAGATGATCAGGTACAGCGGGTAGTTCCACGGCGTGATGGCGCCGACCACGCCGATCGGTTCGCGCACCACCAGCGAGTTGCCGACGGTCTCCTCGAACTCGTAGCTCTCGACGAGCTGGGCGAACGACTCCCACTCGCCGACCGCCAGGCCGGTCTGGACCATCTGGGCGAAGGTCTTGGGCGATCCGACCTCGGTCGAGATCACCTCGGCGATCTCCTCGAACCGGGCGCCGAGCCCGGCGCCGATGTCACGCAGGTACTTGGCCCGGACGTCGACGGGCGTGTTGGACCAGGTGTCGAACGCCGCGCGGGCGGCGGCGACCGCTGCGTCGACGTCCCCGGGCGTGCCCGCGGGCACCGTGGCGACGACCTCCTCGGTGGCCGCGTCGACGACCTCGAACACGTCGTCGCCGCTCGCAGGCACCCAGGCGCCGTCGATGTAGAAGTTCTCCAGGACCTGCATGGTTCCCCCTTGGAATGGTGTGCTGCGGTGATCGTGGGCGGCCCCGGGCCGCTGGTCGACCCGGCCGCTGCCATGAGCACCGGTTCTTGACCGATGGGTCAAGAACGACCCGAGCGTAGCTCTGGGCGATCGAGCGTGCGCCGCGCCCGGGGCATCGCGGGCCGTCCGAGGACTCGTGACGTTCGACCCGCAAGCACCGCTCCCCGTACAGTGACGTGGTGTCAGCTGGCGGCGAGGACGGGGATCGACCCACCGCGTCCGAGGGGTCGACGACGGGCGCTGGGCCCCTCCCCCCGACGGTCGAGGGCTACGACCGGTTCGCGCTGCTCGGCCGGGGCGGCTTCGCGACCGTGTGGACCGCCCGACAGATCTCGGTCGAGCGCGACGTGGCCGTCAAGGTGCTCGACCAGGCGCTGCTCGACGACGACGCCGTCGCCCGGTTCCGTTCGGAGTCGTCGACGCTCGCCGAGCTGTCGTGGCACCCCACGGTCGTGCACATCTACGACACGGGCACCACGTCGGACGGCCGCCCGTACATCGCCATGGAGCACCTGACCGGCGGGACCCTCGGTGCCGCGGTCCGCCGCGACGGGCCCATGGACTCGGCGGACGTGACCCGCATCGGTGCGGCGATCAGCGACGCCGTCGCCTCCGCGCACGACGCCGGCGTCCTGCACCGCGACATCAAGCCCGACAACGTGCTGCTGGACCGTCGCGGCGAGGCCCGCCTCGCCGACTTCGGCATCGCACGTATCGCCAGCGAGTCCACGACCATCACCGGTGGGGCGTTCCGCGGCACGGTCCTGCACGCCGCACCCGAGCTGTTCGACGGCGAGCAGCCCTCGGTCGCGACCGACCTCTGGAGCATCGGGTCCACGCTCTACACCCTGGCTGCGGGCCACCCGCCCTTCGCCCGACCCGACGCCACCGAGGACTCCGTGTCGGCGATCATCCGCCGCACCCTCCTCGACGAGCCCCCGACGTTGCCCGACGACGTCGACGCGGAGCTGGGGCGGATCATCCTGTCGTGCCTCGCCAAGGAGCCTCAGCGGCGCCCGTCCTCCGCAGCGGACCTGCGCCGCCAGTTGCTCGGCGAGCCGGCCCCGTCGACCACGGCGATTCCGGCTGCGGCGAGCACGGGCGAGGCGGGCGCCGGCACCGGCGGGGGCGAACCGACCGGGAGCGAACCGACCGGGAGCGAACTACCCGAGGTCGACCCGTCGGAGACGTCGGGCCCGCGGAGGTCCGGCCGACGCCTCACCGCAGTGCTCGCCTCCGCAGCGATCGTGCTCGTCGTGGTCGCGCTCGTCGGGTGGAACTCGATCGGCGGGGACGAGGACGCCGACCCGACCAGCTCGACCGACGAGCAGGCGACGGGCAACGAGCCGACGACGACACCACCGACGACCTCGCCCAGCGGCGTCGAGCGACCCGCAGGGGTGAGCAACCGCCGACCGGCCGGCGACACCGGCCGGGTCGACACCTCGGCCGCGCTCCGGTCGCGGCTCGAGTCGTTCGCAGCGACGACGACCGCTGACGCCGTGCGCTCCCCCTCGCTCGTCCAGGAGGTCGGCGGTCCCGAGCTCGACTACGGCGACCTCCCGGCCCGTGTCGACCTGGCCGCCGGCAACGAAACGATGAACCCCGAGTGCAGCGACGTCCTGCTCGACGACGTCGTCGTGGTGGGGGCGGCTGGATCCGTCTGGTTCGGTGGGACCCAGGCCGTCATCATCAACGCGGTGCAGACCGACTCGGCGGAGTCCGCCGAGCAGTACTACGGGCTCAGCTCCATGTACATCGGGCTCGGCGAGGGGCAGTGCGGCGGCTGGCCGGAGAACGGCATCGCGGACAATCCCGGTCGCTTGAGCGTCGACCGACTGGACTTCGAGCTGACGAGCCGTCCCGACGACCTCATGACCGGGATCGGCAGCGAGGAGAACTTCGGGTCGGTCGAGGACCTGAGCGTCATCTACCAGTCCCTGAGCCGTGTCGACGACCTCGTCATCGTGGCGAACGTCGCGAACGTCTCCCGAGGCACGGATCCGGCGACGTTCGTCGCGATCATCGACGAGGCGATCGCCGCGCTCATCACGCCCAGCTGACCGGCGTGGTCGGGCGAGCTGCGACAGGTCGTGGCGCTCGGTACGATCCGCGTGTGAGTGACCCGCCCGACGACGACGGCGTCCCGCCCGGTCCGGACGGCGGCTCGGGCGCTCCGGGAGACGACGCGGGCGACGACCCGTTCGCCGACCTGACCCTCGACGAGAGCTTCGTCGCCGCGGCCAGCCTCGCGGAACCGGCCGCGGAGGAGCGCGAGCGCGCCGCCCGTGAAGCCAACCTGCGTCGACTGCTCCAGGACCGCGAGGTGCAGCGGGCGAATGCCGAGTACGAACGCCGGCGGTTCGCCGGTGGCGACGACGACTGGGCGGCGTGGGACGACCCCGACGACCGCCCACGACGTCCACGCCGTGGGCTGCGCATCGTGGCGCTCCTCGTGCTGGTGTCGGTGGTCGCCGTCTACGGGATCAACCACCTGCTCGCCGGCGCGGGGGCCCACCGCAGCGACCCCCGACCCTGCGCCCACCACGGTGCTCGGACGCGCCCCGGCCCGCTCCCGACGACCCGACCGTCGAGCTCATCCGTCCCGACAACTGGCCCCCCGCCGCCGTCGAGTCATCACCCCAACCGCTGGGATCGCCGCCGCCGGTCCCCGACGGTGGCGGACCGCACGCATTCGTGCGCACCCAGCCCGACGGCGTCACCCCCGTCGCGTACGACCCCTGCCGGCCGATCCACTTCGTGACCCGCTCCGGCGGGCCACCCGAGGGTGACGTGCTGATCCGTGAGGCGGTCGCGTCGGTGTCCGCGGCGACCGGATTGCGCTTCGTCGACGACGGCAACAGCGACGAGGCACCCAGCGAGGCACGCGCCGCCTATCAGCCGGAGCGCTATGGCGAACGGTGGGCCCCGGTGCTGATCACCTGGTCCGACCCGGTCGAGTCACCGCGCCTCGGCGAGGTGTCGGTCGACGATCCGACCGCGGACCCGGCGGCGTACGCGGGGTCGATGGCCGTCGGGATCGACCAGCCGGACGGGCAGGGGGACCTGGTGTTCGTGACCGGGGCGGTCACCCTGGACCGCGAGGACCTGGGCGAGGCGCTCGTCGGCGTGGACGGCCGGGCCCGGGTGCGTTCGGTGATCGAGCACGAGCTCGCGCACCTCGTCGGCCTGGACCACGTCGACGACCCGTCCCAGCTGATGCACCCGACGATCCAGCCGGGCGTCACCGCCTTCCGTGCCGGGGACCTCGAGGGGTTGGCAGCGGTGGGTCGCGGCGCCTGCTTCCCGGAGATCTGACCCGGGCGGAGACGTCAGCTCCGCCGATCACCGCGTGGGGTCACTGCCAGGGCGCGACGATCTCACGGGTCGCGTCGAGGCATGACGGATCGACCGTACCGGGCACCAGGATGAACTCGTCGACGCCGGCCCGGGCTGCGTCGTCGAGCGCCACCAGCAGCCGATCTGCGTTCCACACCGGCGCGGTGTCCGCCATCTGACGGGCGAAGTCACGCCCGAAGATCTCGAGGTAGTCGTAGGTGAACCCGCCGAGCGTGCCACGAGGGTCCTCGCCGCCGAGCACGTAGAAGCAGCCCGAGACGACCTTCGGCGCGGTGTCCCGGCCGCGTTCCTCCCAGGCGATGCGCGCCGCCGCCGCGGCGGTCGCCATGCCGTCGGCGTCGGCGTCGATCGAGAAGCCCGACACGCCGTCGGCCCAGCACGCGGCGCGGGCGAGCGCCTTGGGTCCCATGGCGCCGGCGAGCAGCGGCGGGCCACCGGGCTGGACGCACGGCGGGCCGACGGGATCGGCCCCGTCGAACGGTGCCTCGCCCGCCCAGAGTCGTCGCAGCTCGGCCACGCCGTCGTCGAGCTGCTGGTGGCGTCGAGCCATGTCGGCGCCCGCAGCCAGGTAGTCGTGCTCACGCCCGCCGATGCCGAGCCCGACGGTGAGGCGCCCCTCGCAGAGCACGTCCATCGTGGCGAGCGCCTTGGCGATCACCGGGATCGGGTGCAGCGGCAGCACCACGAGGTTGACGAAGACCCGCACCCGCTCGACCAGTGCTGCTGCCGCAGCGTTGGTGGTGAGCAGCTCGGTGTTGTGGAACGTGATGCGTTCGCCGCACGAGATCGACGAGAACGGCCCCTCGTCGATGCCCCGGCACCAGTCGAGCATCGTGGAGCGGGTCCAACCCCGCGCCATGGTCGGGAGCGCCACGCCGATCTCCATGGCGGGCAGGCTAACCGCGCCCTGCGCCGGCCCGTCCTGCCGAGGGCTGCGGAGCCCGTCCGGCGATGGCAGTAGCCGCCATCCGGCGACAGAACGGTCGACTGGCCACCAGAACCACGCCAGATGCAGTCGCCCGAAGCATCTGGCGACGAGGCGGTCGAATCCCGACCGCAACATCGCCAGATGCGGGCGTGGCGTGCAGCGGAGCGGTGCTCCGTCAGCGGCTCAGGGGTCCGGCGGCGTCGCCGGTTCACAGGTCGCGGCGCGACACGACGTCCAGTCGAGCACGTCGACCGAGTGGCCCGGCGAGTACCCTCCACTGGCCGGATCCGGGTCGATGTCGTTGAACCGCACCCGTGACGGCCAGGCGTTCCTCGCCGCCGACGCTCGCCGTGAGCACCGACCGTGCGCCGGGTCGGGTGGCGTCGCAGCACACGACGCCCATCTCTGCCGACGTGGCCATCACGCTGGCGAGACCGTTGAGGACCAGGACGCCGGCCACGTGGGGCCGGTCAGCCGGCGCCTCGCCGTTCAAGCGGAGGTCGAGGTCGCCGGCAGGCATCCACACGTCGCCGGCGATGTGCGGATCGACGGTGGCGGCACCCGTGGTGCTGTCGACCGTGAGCGTGGAGGTCGGCGGCGGGCCGTTGTAGTCGTCGGTGGTGAGGCCGAGCGAAGCGTGGGACACCGCCGGGGGCCGGGTTCTCAACACCTGGTAGCCCGACCCGCTCCCGAGGAACAGGCACTGCCTCAGTGCGAGCTGGTCCCGCACGCAGGGCATCTCGAACGCCAGGGTGAGCTCGGCGCCCTCGAGCTGGCTGTAGGACTCGAGGACTGCGACGCACCCGCCGGCCCCGGCGTCGGCGTCGAGCAGGTCGAGCGCGATCTGGTGGTCAGAGTTGACGTATCCGCCATCGGTCCGACACCGCTGTCCTGCTGCGGTCGACAACGTCGCGGAGACCTCCATCTCGGGGCGGAACCACTGGGGCTGGATGGGCGCGACCTCGGCTGGCAGCGTCGAGGACGACGGCAGGAGGTCGACCAGCACCTGCAGCCCGGTGAGCCCGGGGTCGATCCCCCGGTTCACGTAGTCGTCGGGGACGTCGACGTCGAAGTCGGTGAGGGTGAGCGCGTGGCGGAACGTCTCGTCGGGGCTCCGGAAGCCGTCGGGCTCGGCGACCCAGCACGCCAGGTGTGGACAGCCGATCTGTGGATTCGCTGCGACACCACCGGGGTCGGCTGCGCCCGCGGGCTCCAGCCACGATCCCTCGGCCGCGCTCACGTTGCCGCCGGCCACCGAAGCAGCAGCGGCACCCACGAGCACGTCCACGTCGGTGATGGTGAGCGGTTGGTTGACGAACTGGTTCGCCAGCACCATGCGATGGGCGACGATCAGTTGCGTCCCGGCCAGGTCGGATTCGCGGTCGATGGCCGCCTCGCAGGTCGACCCGGGCACCATCAGCTCGAACGAACTGGTCAGACCGCCGTTGGGCGTGCCCGGCTGCCAGCCGGTCGTGCAGACCGTGGTTGCACCTCGCCGGACCGTGATCTGGGTCTGGCGGGCGTCGATGGCGTTGTTGGGCGTCTGGTCGCCCTCCGTGCCGGTCACCAGCACCTTGACCGACGAGATCGGCCGTGAGCCTTGGCCGGTCAGGTCGATCCGGTGGGATCGGTCCTGGGTGAGCGGAAAGGAGCAGTTGAACAGCCCGACACACACGAGGGACGAATTGAAGGTGAAGGTGCGCGGCAGTGGTGGTGCGGGCGGCGGCTCGGGCGCGGCGACGATCCCGGTCGGGACCGCGGTCTGCTGGTAGACGGCGGGGAGCGGGTCGCCGGTCGCGGCGGAGAAGGACGGGCAGACCGCGAGCCGGCCGGCGGTGTGTCGATCTCGAACGGCCCGAGAG
Source organism: uncultured Microthrixaceae bacterium (assembly GCA_942490665.1). Taxonomy (GTDB): domain Bacteria; phylum Actinomycetota; class Acidimicrobiia; order Acidimicrobiales; family Microtrichaceae; genus SKRR01. Next base: position 29,485 of record CALNXV010000009.1, on the reverse strand, counting down.
CACCAACGTCGCACCCAACCGCGAGGTGTCGCAGCGCACCACGTCGGGGTCCGATCCACCCGACAGCACGCCGGCCACGTAGGTCGCACTCGCGTCACCGAAGCGCAGCGCGTGCCGGTCGGCCGCTGGGGCCGCAGCGTCGTTCATGTCGAAGAAGAACACGCCGGGCAGGAAGTGGAACGTCGAGCCGGGGGCAGCCATTGAGCTGCGCGTTGAGCTGCGCCGATCCGGGTGGCGTCGTAGCGGCCTGGCTGGACCTGCACGATCGGGCTGCACCCGGCGGGCACTGCGGGGTCGGCGTCGGTGACCTCGAAGCCGGCGACGGCCTGAGGGTCGTTGACCACGACGTTCTCTGCTGTGGCGTCGTCGCACGACGGCGCGTCGCCCAGGTCGTCCACGGATCGGGTGTCGTCCGGACCGAACCCGGGGGCGAGTGCGCCACAGCGCTCACCGGGTGGCGCCCGGGTCCGGGGTCGCCCTGCGCGTACTCGCCGCTCGTCGAGACCGCAGGCCCGTCCCCTTCCGTGCCAGGGGAGCGCACCGCTGCGCCGCGTCGGGCCACCACGCCGGAGTCGAAGCGCAAGCCACGCGGCCCCTCGTGAATCAGGCTGGGCACCAGCGAGCCACCGCCGCCGGGGGCGGGGATCGCCCCCTGGTAGCCGTCGGCGCCAATGAGGCGCACCTGGTCCTCGGTGTTGGTCGAGCTGCCGGGACCTTCCGGGTCACGGTCGAGCGCCACGGTGAGGTCGTCGGCGGTCTGCGTGGTCGTGTCACCGAAGGTGATCGTGTCGAGGAATCCGGGGGCGTCGACCGAGCAGGGGTCCTGGAGGTCCGCTCCCGGGCGGGTCCGCATCTGCGCGATGGCCGACTCCACGGCGCTGTCGGCGGCTTGCAGCTCGCGGGCTGCGCGCTCCTGCTCCGACGTCGCACGCAGCGTCGTGAACGCCAGCCCGAGCAGTGCGCCGATCACCAGTGCGGTGAGGGCGATGATCGCTAGCACGGCAATGAGCGCGAATCCGTCCTGCTCATGGCGGCGGCCAGCCCGACGGCCGGTCGCGAGCTGCCGGATGGCGTGCCGGGTGGTCCCGGCCCGATCCGGCTCACTTGACGACCTCGCCGGGGCCACCCGGGGCCGGAGCAGCCGGGGTGTTCACGTCGATCCACGGCGACGGCGCCCGCTGGGCGTTGACCCCGACGCTGTAGCGGGCCCGTGCGGTCGAGATGCCGACGCAGGGGTTCGGCGGGATCGGCTTGCTCGGAGCGGGGCCGGCCCCGATCACCTGGTCGCGGATCTCCCGCGCGCAGCCGTTGCCGATGAACTCGAAGTCGATGAAGTACCGCCGGGCACCCGGCACCGGCGCCCAGACCAGATCGAAGCCCTGCTGGGTCGGTGCCGGAGGGACGCTCGGCGCTAGCCGGCACCGTTGACCACCCGCGCCACGCCGACTGGAGTCCGGCGCCGTCGGTGACGGTGAGGCGCACGGTGTAGCTGCCGGGCGAGCCGATAGGTGCGCGATGCGGTGGACCCGGTGGGGTCGGGCCGGGTTGCCCGAAGTCCCACTCGTACGACGCGATCGTACCGGTGGGCGTGGACGCAGTCGCATCGACGGTCCACTGCGCCGACGTCGCGCCCTGGGTCGCTGCGAACACGGCGACGGGACCGCCGGGAACCGTCGAGGCGGGCGGCTCCTCCCCGGGTTGGGGATCGGGCCCTGGATCCGGCACCGGCGGGTCCACGACGATCCCGGTGAGCGTGGTGGAGGTGCGCAACTGGTCGTCGGTGACGGTGAGGGTGACCGGGATCGGCCCGCTGATGTAGTCGGGGAACGTCAGGTCCCAGTCCGCCTGGTCGACCACGTAGGAGATGCCGGCCGAGGTCTCGTCGCCCGCCCACCACCCAACGGTACGAGTCGATCGTTCCGTCGGGGTCGGTGGAGCCGGACCCGGTGAAGGTGAAGACCGTCCCCGGCCCGCCGCGCTGGGGCGTCACCGAGGCGACGGCGGTCGGTGATCGCGGTTCGACCGAGATGCGACGGTAGATGGTGTTGGTCGCGCCACGGTCGTCGGTGACGGTGAGGGTGACGTTGTAGCGACCGACGCCCGGGGAACGTGCGGGAGAGGGGCGTGCGCCGTTCGCCGGGTGCGACATCGACGATCTCCGGGGCGGTGCCGCCGGGGGTCCCTCCGGCTGCGTGGGGATCGCCCAGCGGTAGGCGACACGATCGACCCGTCGGGGTCGATGGACGCAGCGGCGGACAGGTCGACGGTCACCCCGCTGGGCCCGGCGACCTGGTTGAGCACGTGATGTTGGCGACCGGCAGGCGGTTGCCGGTGGCATCGATGCTGAGCGACTCGGTGTCGGTGCGGCGGGTGGCGTTCATCACGATCGGATCGCCGCCCGCGAGCGGTTGGGTGTCGAAACGGATCTGCTCGGCACGGGGGCCCCCGGTCGGGGAGTCAAGCAGGTGGCCACGGTCGAGTCGGCGAGGACATCGGCGAACACCTGGATGGCCATCGTGCCGGCCCCGGCGTCGGGCGAGCACCGCCGCCAGACGCTCACCCGCGGCGGGATCCGCGACGCCACCCTCGACGGTCGGCAGCCTCGGTGTAGACGATCTTCGTCGGCTCGTCGCCACCGACCAGGAGTCGCGAGCACTGCGTCGCCCGACGCTTCGGCCGTCGCCGCCGAGCAGTCGTCGAGACCGACCGAACGGACCCCTGCAGCCGGCACCGGCGATCCGCCGACCGCAGCCGCGCCGGCGACGGCGACGTCCTCGGGGAGGTAGGCGGCGAGCAGCCCGGTGTCGGCGGAGCGGACGAGCCCGTCGCGGGTGATGGGCTGCTGCTGGATGGCGAGCGCCACCCAGGCGAAGAGCGGCACGAGGATGACGCCGATGATGCCGACTGCGACGAGCAGCTCGACGAGGGTGTAGCCACCCTGGGTCCGCGGACGATCCGGACCGGTGCTCGCGCGCAGGAGACTCATCGCTCGCCCAGCACGATCTGGCCGGTCGCGGTGCGTCCACGCCAGCGTGCCTCGACGGTCAGCTCCTGTGCGCCGCCGTCGGCAGCGCAGCTGTCGACGAACTGGCGGCCCGACGGATCCCAGTGGCGCACCTTGGTGATCTCGACCTCCATGCCGGGCGGCGGCGTCCAGTTGAGCGGACCGGCCGCGTGGTCTGCGGCGTAGTTCGCCGGCGAGGCGTTGTCGGGTGCCACGGTGCAGTCGCGGTAGTCGATGGACCGCAGGCCCTCCGCGTAGTTGTTCAGCGCATGCTCGACCCGTTGACGTTGAGCCGTGTCGTCGTCGGTGCGCACCAGGGTCAGCAGCCCGCCGACGAGGCTCAACACAATCGTTCCGGCGAGGGCGAGGGCGACGAGGACCTCGATCAGGCTGAACCCGCCCTCCGGTCCGGAGGAGCGCGACGGACCGGAGGAGCACGACGCTCGACGACTACACCGCCTCGAGGAACGAGTGGATGCGCCGGCGACGTTCTGGAGCAGCATCGCCGGGCCGCGGTGGGTGTCCCCAGCGGACCAGCGATCCGATGTACACCGATTCCCTCCCCTGGCCGAGCCGAGATGCCCCACGACAGCAGGGGGCCGAGCCAGTCTGCCGCCGGACCGCCGACTGGTCAATGGCGAGGGTCACCCGACGCGTTGCTCCGCACGCGCTCCGTGGCAGCACCCAGGGACCGTCGCTCAGGGCGTCGCTGGACATTGACCGTGCTCTCGCAGGTCTGCCAGTCACGGATCTCGACGCGAGGTATCCCGGGAAGTAGCGGGTGGCGTCGTTGGTGCTGCCGTCGACCATGGCGACGAAGTGGACGTGAGCCCGTAAGTCGCCGACCACCTCGGCGCGGTCGCGGCTGGGGCTGGAGAACGCGGGACTCGGACCTGGGGCGTCGCAGCACACCAGGTAGCGCTCGGTCGTCAGGAGTGGACGCGGTCTGGTCACGGATCGGCGGCGCGAGGATCTGGCTGCCGAGGGCCCCGACGACGAGCTCGTCGCGCACGAGCGGGCGGCCCTCGGTGACGTCGCCCTGCCAGAACACATCGAGGTTCGAGCGAGGCAACCACGATACTGCCGTAGACGTTGAAGCTGGTCGAGTTGACACTCCGGCGTCCGGGGTGCGGGCGTCGACGGTGACGCGTGAGGTGGCCGGCGCAGCCGTGATCGTGTCGCTCGACACCTCGCAGCGACGCCTCGCCGATCGACGGCGGCCGCACCTGGAACACGACGTTGCCGACGCCAGGGGCGTTGAAGGATGCACTTCCATGACGAGTTGCCGGAAGTAGTCACGCAGGCACGGCAGATGGAGCTCACGGCCAGTTCGATCTCCTCGCTGACGCCGTCGGCGGCGGCCATGGTCGGCAGAGGGCGCAGGTCCTCGAGGGTCTTGAGGGTGTCGATCACGCCAGTCATCGCAACCGGCCCGTTGGCGATCCGATTACGGCGTCGGTCAGGTCCAGCGAGATGTCCTGGTTCGACGCCGATGATTCCTGTCGTGTCCACACACCGGGTCCCGGCGTGCGTGCCCAGCAACACGCGCAGCTTCACCTCAGTCCCGAAGTAGGACTGTCGCAGCACGTCGTTGGCGTCGACGGGGCCGAACAGCGGCAGGGTGATGGGAGCGAGGACCGGGCACCTGCTGTTGGGCTGCGAGGGGCAGAAGTCCGGCCGCAGGTCCAGGCGGAGGTTGAGCGCGGAGAGCTTGGGGGCGATGTCGACGTCCTGGTACTCCGCCGGGATCGGCACCTGCACCTGACCGACGTCGACCTCGTGCACGAACGGCACGATGGCGCATGGCTTGATAAAATTCGGCCCGCGTCTTACTGTCGCCGCGCAGCAGGCCTTTCAGGTTTAATTTGGTGAACACCGTGCCCTGATTGCGGGCGCCCACCAGTTTGTAGTCGGCCTCCTGCTCCAGGCGCACGGCCCACGGCATGATGGCGTCCGTGACCACCTCGATGGACTGGTGCTCGATGTTGGAATAGGTGGCCCGCTCCAGGTCGGCCACCTTGTGGGGCGGCACCCCGAACCAGCGGCAGATCTCGGTCACGGTAAATTTGCGGTTTTCAAGAAACTCGGCATCCTTGAGCGGCATCCCGATGGTGTGCCACTTCATGTCCTCTTCCAGGATGGCCGGCTTGTAGGCCGCGGCGGGCCCTTTGTGGCGCTCTTCCCATGATTTTTTTAGGCGGTCGTATGCTTCCGGGCTCAATTTGCCCGGGTGCTCCAGCACGCCGCCCAGCACGGTGTTGTTGGAATAAAAAGAGTTTATGAAAGTGTCGCTGGCCAGCCCCGTGCCGATGGAGCGCGCCGCCAGGCTGACGACCGAGTAACCCGTCAGGCCGTCGGACCCCAGCCCGTGGAGGTGGTACATATCCTCGGCCGGGATGTAGGTTTTTTCACCCGCCCGACCGTTGTTGACTTCGTAGACGATGGCCCCGTTGGCGGCCCGCAGGGGGCGCACCCGGTCGGGGGTGATCGGCCATATGGACGTCGGTCGGTGGGCCATGTCGCGCTCGATCTCGGCGTAGGCGTTGCCCCAGGTCAGCGCCCAGCCCACCATGGTCTCCTTGAAGGCCATGGCGCTCATCTCCGGGTTGGGCCGGTTGTGCAGCATCGCCCACAAGGGGCTGGTGCGATACTCCTGGCGGCTGCCTTTCTGGTCGCGCAGGTAGACCCCCACGGCAAGATGCCGATTTTTTCCGCGATATAGCGCACGCAGGCAAAAACGGCCGCGATCTCCATGGCCGTCTCGTGATTGACAAGCATGCCGGCGCGCCGCGCAAACAGCATCAGGGATGGGTTGGTGAGGGTCGGTGCCGTCGTGCGGTTGAAAAGACGACGCCATGTGGATAATGATATCCCGCCGGCGGTTGGGGCCATAAAATTGCCTCCTGTTGGGGCATTGGGTGACGCGGGCGCTGATTCCTGCGCCACCCGGCGCATGGAGGGAATGGAGAATCTGGTGGGATGCCTACTAGAATGTCTAGTGTAGGATGTAAAGGAAGTTGACACTAAATAGGGGTATTTAGTAAATAACTACACAAGATATATACAATATAGACACTAATGCGCTGAATTTTTAATCATAATCCCGCAAATACGGCCGCTGTTATCCATATCAAAAGCGGTTTTGCGGTCTGGCTTTCTGTTCGTCGGGTGAACTTCCATCGGGTCGGGCGCTTCGGTCGTGGTGTAGATCCGATGGCAGGTGAAGCAGATCCGCTCCTGGTTGATGCCGTCGGCCAGGCTTGCGCGTGTCGCCCACCCGGCTGCATACGATCCTTTTGCAATATGGGCATTTCATAGGGTCAAAATCCCTCTCTCTTCGTAAACGCTGGGCCTTTTTCCCTCGAAGGCGTCGCGTGATTTTAAGCCCTTGGCCATGGCCAGGGCCTCGGCCCCGTCGATCCTGAAACCTGCTTTTACTTTTATCCAGTTTGCGGTTGCCGGCATGGTCCGTGATGGCGAGGGCATTCGATAGGCACCAGGTCAACACTGGGTTGCTGGTGTGCTTTAGGTGGTGCTCGATCACCGACTCTCCGATGGCGTCAATGGACGGAGCCATGTCCTTAAAACCCTGCCCCCAGGGCACGAACCGCAGGCTGCCCGAGATCTCGTTGTCTTTTCCGTCCACCCACACGTCCACCCCCTCGATGGCCACGAGTTCCTTGACCAGCAGGTCGACGCGCCAGCGGTCGTTGGCCACCCCCACGATGTCGTAGGTCATGCGCTCAGCTCGGCCAGGCGCTGGGCCACGTAGCCGTAGCTGATGAGCCCGTCCCGGGGGCGCATCGATCAGCCCCATCTGCCGCCAGGTGGTGGGGGACATGATCGCGGTTCTCATGCTCGCGCAGCAGGTCGCCCGGTTTCCAGAACCAGGCCGCCACCCGGTCGTCGCCGGCCTCGGCCGACATCGCCGACCAGGGCGCACAAGTCCGTCGTGCCGGACAGATCCAGCCCAAGGTAGACCTTTTCGCGCGGGGGTCGGCCGGCAGTCCTCGTCCGCGCAGGCCATCCACGCTCGGCCCGCGGTATCAATGGGTTTTTGGCATCGATGCGCTGGTTTAGGTACAGATTTCGAAACCTCGCCTCGAAAGAGCAGCATGCGCTTGGCCCGCTCGGCGTGCTTTTTGAAAGTCCACCAGCACCCGAAAGTCGTCCAGGGCCGGGTTGGCCAGATACCACACGGCCGGATCAAAGATATCGTCGGTGTCCAGTCCGGCACGCTGTAAAGCTCCACCACGAGTCGATGGTCGCGTCCCGCCAGCCCGTCGTCGATCAATTCGGCCAGAATGTGCTGGGGGTCCGGGTTTTGGGTGGATATAACAAAAAAAAGCGGCTGCTCGCGGGTGCCCTGGGCCGTCTCCAGCGCGTCGTACAGGTTGCGGTTTTTGGCCTGGCCCAACTCGTCGTAGATGACCACCGACGGGTTGAAGCCGTGCTTGGATCCGGCCTCGGCCGATATGGCCCGATAAACCGTGCCGTTGCCGTAGCAAACGATGGTTTTGGTGGATTCCACGATTTTGACCAGGGCCTCCAGCTCCGGCTCCAGGTGCAGCATCTGCACGACGTATTTGTAGACGATGGCGGCCTGGTCCCGCTCGTTGGCCGCGCTGTAGATTTCCCCGTTGATTTCCTGCTCGGGCCCCACCAGATGCACCAGCACCAGGGCCGCGATCAGGGCCGTCTTGCCGTTTTTTCGGGCCACGGAAAGATGGCCTGGGTGACGACCCGCAGAGGGTCACCTCGTCGCGCGGGCCGTAGACTTTGGTAATAAACTGCTTTTGCCACGGCCGCAGGTGAACGGTTCGCCACCCACACCGCTGGGGATCGTCAACAGCTCGATAAAATCAATAATCGCCTGGACCCGTGCCGAGTACGCCACGGCCTATTTTTCCTGCTGATCTGTGTCAGGGCCCCGAACTTGCCGCCTTGGGTTTCTCCGGGGCCTTGAAGGCCGCCCGGGCCGATGGATCCAGCCCCAGCCGGGTGCCCAGTGTGGCGATCAGGCTGGCCTGCTCTTTTTCGACCTTGACCCACGGGGCGATGCTGCCCTTTTGCATCAGGCCGCGCTGCTTGCGCATGCGTACCACGGACCGGTGCAGCGAGCAGGCCGTGCAGTAGGCCGGGGCTCGCGGCGGTTCCAGGGATGCTCGCGGTGGACTGGGCACCCATCAACACCAGTCATGGTGCTATAACCTGTTGATTCCTCAACCTGTTTGATGCTGTCGTGGCATGTTTTACAAAGGGTCTGCAGGTTGTCCGAATCATAGAACAATTTGGGGTCACCTTTGTGGGGTTGGATATGGTCAGCAATAGTGCCTAACTTGCTGATTCCACACTTTAAACAGTATTCGCACAGCGGCTGCTTTTTTAGCTGCAGACGCCGCAATTTTTTCCACCGCGAGGTTCCGTACAAATAGTGGTAGATTTCGCTTTTTGCAAATTTTCTAAATTTTTCATTATTCATAGTTTTATCTTATGTTTATGGTTGTTATATGCGTATGACAACACGACAATTTTGTAATATGTTGTTAAAATACGGTTATCGGTTTTAATGATCCAACCTAATGCCTTGCGCGCAAAGCCTCTCTGCTGAAATTTCCCGGCAGCCGGGTCCATATAGTGAGCGATGCGTGGGCTGATCTTAATCGCAATGCCAAGCACGAAAAGCGCGACAACTTCACGGAATTGGTCCCATATTTGACCCCATGTCCATTCCATCAGTGATCCCATCCCATGAGGTGATAGACATCATGCACCGCCACGCCGCCTGGCCCCATGATCATCGTCTCGATGCCGGTCACCTCGGCGATGGCCACCGCTCGGTGGCGCTCGATCAGCTCGGTGGCGCCTTGTGGTGTTGGCAGCATCGATGTCAATAAAACGTGCCCGGCAGATGCGCAGGCCAGCAGCAGCACCTTGTCGGCCTGGTGGTCCGGCATCGCCATAATGCTGCGCAGCATATCCATCACGCTATCGCCGCACCGCTCGACCGGGATGGCCCAGGCCAGATAGACCTCGACACCCTCGCAGGCCATTGCGGCTCTTATCTCGTCGAACACATAGGCCACACGCTCCAGTGGCAGGCCTTGCTCGACATACAGGCCCAGCCGGATGGATTGCGGCAGGTGGTCCGGCCGGTGGGCCGTGTTGATGGCGCAGCCCCAGACCAGCCAGGCCACAAGGGCCCATAGGGCCAAACAGATCGGTGTGGCCACGATCAACCCCTGCAGGGCATTTCCATCTTCATCTGGCATGTTGTACGCCTTTCGGTGCGGCGCCGGTCATTCCTGCGGCGCTCTTGTTTGCGGCGCTCCGGTGCTCGTCGCTTTGATTTCGAGAAGAGAAAAACGATTGCCAGTATTAAACCACCCGCCAGTACCGCCCAGATTGAGCCGTAGCCCATCAGCTCTTCGCCAAGATTGCGGGCAAGACTTCCACCAAAGTCTACCCTGTGCATCATGTCCTCCAATCTGCCGGCTTGGTTTGCCCTCCCGTTAAAATCTCGTTATCGTTTTTCCCCTCCCCCCCCCCCCCCCCCCCCCCCCCCCCCCCCCCCCCCCCCCCCCCCCCTCTCCCCTTATCGTTAGCTTGTATTGCGTGGCCGCCCATCCTCTTCCACGCCCGCTCGACGCCACACAGACGAGTCCCATTTTTTTATTTAATCGGCCCAAAACAGTGCTTTTTCTCCCAGCCCTTGAAGATCCGCTGCAGCTCCAGTGGCACAGAGTTGCCGCGGTTGTCCGTCACGCTCAAGTTGCTGGCCTTGAGTTTCACGGCGTTGGTCGTGCGGTCCAACACGGCGGCGATATCTTCCGGGCGGTCGGTTGGGTAGTGCTCGATCAGGTAGTTGATGTCGTCCGGTGACCATATTCCGAGGCCGCCTTTTCCTTTTGCGATCCCCATTTTGGATGCCATCAGGCGCACCGCGTTGGCCGATCGCCCGAGGGTTTCGGCAATGGTGGAGGGCGTTGTGGTCTGGTAGTGCGCCACCAGGTATGCCATGTCGGCGTCGGTCCACTTGCAGCCTTTCATCCCATCAGCCTGCCGGCCGGGTTGCGCATCACCTCGCCCTCTTCGTAGTACATTATCGCCGTGCGCACATCCCGGTGGGTGCTTAGTTGCATTATTTCCCCGATGCTCATGCCCTGGCGCCCGCCCTCCGTCACGAAACCCCGCCGCAGGCTGTGGGCACCGTAGTGCTGCGGATCGCGCCCAACCATTTCCACGCGCTGCTTTACGATGGCGTTGACCGTGGCAGGCGTGATCGGATCTTTGGTGATTTTCCCGCGGCGGATTGCCCGGAACAGCCAGCCGTCCGTAATCTGTGCCACTTTGATCCATGCCCGCAGCGCCTTGGCCGCCGGTCCCATGACGGGTAGTTGACATCCTTTGCCCTCCTGGTCGTTTTTGGACATCGGCATGCGGTACACAAAACCACCGCGCATCGCGTCCAGGTTTTCGTATCGCGCCGCGCTTACTTCACTGCGGCGGCGGCCTCCAGTCGAAAAAGCAAACAGCAAAATGGCCTTGTCGCGCTTGTCTTTTTCCCGCATGGTGAACGTATTCAACATTTCGACCAACATCGTTTTAGTGATGGCCCGCTTGCGTCGGGGTTGCCCACCGGCACGCACGCTGGCCGCTCTGGCTTTTCTTAGCAAAACGCGCACCTCCGTTGATCTGCATGGGTTTTGATCGTATGGGACGTTGTTGTGGTTGTGGATGGCACTCAGGCTTGAAATCCGGCGCTCCACGGTAGACACGGCGTGCGGGCCGGATTTTCTTTAATGCCCTTGGAGATCATCTTTTTTTCCACCTTGGGGTCCATTCCCAGCAGGTGATCGGTGGCAAATTTCAGCACGATCTTAGCCGGCACGGGGTAGCCCTTTCTGCACTTCGTGGCCAGCCGGGCCCAGCGCCAGAAATACTTTTCGTCACCGGCATAGGCCCGCAGGGTGTTTTTGCTCGTCCCGGCCCTGATGATGTCCTCGGCGGCTTTATTCATTGCAGCCACTGCCGCACGCAGTCGCCGGCCATGCAGCGCAGGCTGTCGATGGTGCCGTTATTGGACAGCACCAGGTCGTAGTGGGTAGTCGTCCACCAGCAGGTCGGCGTGGTTGTTGGGCACTTCCACACCTGGCCGGCGGATCAGCAGGGTCACGCAGTCGTCGCCATAGTAGCGCTTGAATATGCCGATTTCCTGCGGCTCGCGCACGTGGCAGAAGATCAGCCCGTCGTTTCGGCGGCTGATGATGTCGACCATTTCCATGAAGGGGCCGTCGCAGTAATCCGTCCAGGCGTCCTTGAGGTCGGATAACAGCTTGCGGCCCTTGTCGTCCTTGTTGCCGTCCCACTTGAAATACGACACCGCAATCTGCTTGATGGTGTCCACCGTGGACAGGTTGAACACCATGCAGTCGGCCTGCTCGCGCACCAGATGCACAAAGGTGTCCTTGCCGGATCCGGCCGCTCCGTTGATGACGATGATCTTTTTCATGTTTGATCCTTCACGAAAGCGCCGTTGACCATTTTTCCGGTCCGTTTTTGTATTTCCATGTATGCCGTCCGGTAGCAGTGCCCGAGGCCGCCCAGTTGCAGACGTTCCACCAGGTTGGTCATCACCACCATGGCATCGCCAACACCGTCGATGATCTCTTCGGTGTCCTGCCGTAAAACAGCCCGGCACAGCTCGCCGATCTCTTCCACCAGTTTCAGGGCCTGGGCCTCGGCCGTGGTGTTGCGTATCAGTCCGCGGTCCTCGGCCCATTGGAGTACCAACTCTTCGGTCTCTTCCATCGTCTGTTTTCTGATCATTTTGTCTCCTGTTAAAATCTCGTTATCGTTTATTCATCGTGCTATACGGTATAGGCCTCATCGACAACATAGACAGACCACTGGCCGGTTGCTCCGTACTCTGTGCATTGTATTTCATCGCCATCATACGCAACCCCTTCTGGTAAATCCTCGTCGGTGAAAATCACCGAATCAGACCCGCATTGATCGCATTGGTCAGGCCAGTCTTTCCAAATTTTAGCCATCGTCAACCTCTCGTTATCAAATGAAGTGCATCAGTAAAGTAAATATGTTAAAGATGAACATGAACACACAACCAGTTAAGATCGAAACATCCTGAAAATGGCTTCGTTTTTATGGTTTAATGTGTCGGGTTCTGGTGAAAAATAATGGTCCCAAATATATTTAAGCGGCATGTTTTTTTGTCTATTCTCTGTCATTGTTAATCTCTCGTTATCGTTAGTAGATGACTATTGTTTTCCTGCCTATTTGGTTGGGCCGCATCATACGGTTGACCTGTCGGCATGGCTTCAGCATCGGCTGGTCAGGCACACGCCATGGCCTTAATGCCATCCTTGCCAGCCGTCGCAATTCTTCCATGTCGAGCCGGATCAGATATCGAACATATGCCTCAAAATCGGAGAAAGCCTCATTGCCGCTTGTGTCATAGGTCACATCGTAATAGACGACGCATCCCTCGTATGAGCAATTAGCATCGGTCGGTCCTGTTAGATCCGCATGGGTCGCGTTGGTGTATGTCATTGTTGCGATCATATAACCTCGTTATCACGCCGCCCGGTGGTATTCCGTGCGGTTTCCGTTTATCGGCATCACCGTGCACCCCATGCTCTCCAGGTGTTGCCTGGTGGTCACCAGCAGGCCGTCCTGGCTGGCGAATTGATTCTGCCAGTTGGCGCAGTATGCGCATATGGCCACGTATTCCAGCCGGAACGGATACTTGCCACGAGGCAGCTTGAACCACAGCAACCCGTGTCCGCCGCACTCGTCGCAGGGTTGCTGGAATGCGCCCTGTTTGGCGGTCTTTTCGGGGTGGGCCCGTCGCCACTCCCAGTAGCCATTTTTGATCTGCTGGGGTGTCGGGAACGATCCGGGCGTCGGTTTGAATTCGTCCGTCAATTTGTCGCACGATGTCCGTCATGGCCACGCCGGGGATGAAATCCAGCTTTTTTTCGTATTCCAGCTGCTGGGCCTCGTCCAATGGCTTTTTGAAATAGCGGCACAGCCGCTCCATCTGGTCAAAAAAACTAATGTCGGCGCCAGGCATATGGATTCCCTCCTGCGGTTGTCAGCTCGTCTTCCCAGCGGCCCTGGTCAATCCATGTCTTTGGGTTGGGGATGTATGCCCCCCTTTCCTTGGTCCACTGCTCTGACTGTTTCTGGGTTTCAATAGCGGCCACGATCTGGTCGATTTTGCTGGCGGGGGCTTTTATTTTCCTGAAGGCTTTAAACGCCTCTTGCTTGCCGACCTTTTTGGGATAGGCTGGCCAGAATTTTTCATCGAACAATTTTTGATACCCATTCAGACCACCAACGGTGGTCGAAGTGTGTTTATCCTGTTCCTGTTCCTGTTCCTGCTCCTGTATAGGCATACTCTTCGCGAAGTCTTTCGGTAAGGCTTTGCGGAAGCCTTCCGACAAGCCTTCGGCGTAGCCTTTAACTTGTTGAATCAATTCACTTTTAAGTGGGCATTCGGGAAGCAGGTCAAGGGCCTTTGACCATGCCACCACCACGTTTGGAGATTCCGGCGGGTTGTATTTGAGAAACCTCGGCAACCACAAAAAACAAGCCTTCTCGTCACACTTTGCCATACCCTTGTCGAAGGCTTCCCGAAAGGCTTTCTCACCCACCCCGTCCAACTCGGCCACCAGCCCCGGGATCGTTGCCCGCATGGCCCCCAGGGCCGTCATGTGGGGGTGGGTCAGCAGAAACAGAAACGCCAGCTTGCCGTTGACACTCAAGGCGTTAAACTTTCGATCGTTCCAGATCCGCGGATCGACCTTGCGATACTTGGCCATGATTTAACCCCTGCCCCCCAGAAAAGTCGGCTTGTATTTTTCGATCTTGGCCCGGACGAATTCGTCGATGGTCATCAGCCCGGAAACCCGCTGTCGGCGCTGGTGGGTCGTCACGAAAGACTCCAGGTGCCTGGCCGATGCCCGCACGGCGTCGAGTTTGATGCGCGGTGTGTTGCACAGATCCAGGTGCGTCTGGACGGCGGTGATCACGTCCTCTCTGCTTATTCTATCCGACATCGTTGCCCTCCATTCGGTTGTAGATGATGACGGCGGCGGCCGCTGTTGCGATCCCACCGAGCTGCACCCACGGGAACAGCGGGAAATCGCATTCGCAGCAGGCGACTATCAACCCGAGTCCTGCTATCATCGCCAGTATTGTCCGCATCGTGTTCTCCTTTGGTGTGGGTGCCGGGCGGCCGGATGAAATGACTATCGACAGTGCATTTTCTCCATGTTGCCGCCCGGCACGCATCTCTCTTCATGCGTTTTCATTTTTAGCCGATTTTTTTATCACCCCCCTCTTCATTGCGTGGCGCACATGGCGCCACTGGTTGTGGTTTTCTTCGATCTCGCGGATCAAATTGTCTTTGGCCATGATGACCTCGACCTCTCGGGCATCGGGGTCATTCAGCGCTTTATGGTAGGCCGCCAGGGCCGGCAGGTCGTCCAGGCACTCTTCGGCCATTGTGTCTTTGTCGGCCACGGCCGCGCTTTTGGGCACCAGCTGGAAACCGTCCGGCTCCAGAAACTTTTTAATGTCGGGGTCTTACCGTCACTGGAGCCCATGACGGCGGCGTAGGATAAATCTACAGCTGGGCATCGCTGGTGCCGCCCGTCCAGGTTCAGTCGTAGGATAGTGCGGAGTTGCAGGTTCATCGAGGGATGCGATGCGCTTGACGGCCACCATGTCCACCCGGCCCGAATAGCTGTCAGCACCGTCAGTTGATCTCTTCGACGATTATTTCCGGGCTTAGTTCACGCAGTTTGCACATTTTCTTCCCTCCGTTTTCCGTAGATTTTATCGACGTAAGTGCTACCTTGTGCCCATGCTAAAAAGAATTTACCGGCGTTCACCTTATCGAGGATCCCTTTGAAGCTCTGGAGCTGCTTGATTTTGTCGGCCCGTTCATTGGTCGTCTTCCGGCAGCAGGCGGCAGGCCATGGCGTCCAGTGGGCGTCCAGGGTCTCGTAAATGGCGATCATGGCGCCGCCTTGTCGGCGGACAGCGTAGCGCAGCGCGGAAGGCTCAGGGCCTGGTCTGGTGATCAGCTTGCGGCCGGCATGCCTGACACTCCTCTTCTCTGGCGTTTTTCCGCACCTCTTCAGGCGTAAGCCGCTTTAAAGCATCAGAAAAAACGTCCCGTGCGCATGTCCATCCAGTCGGCAGGGTCCGTTCCGGTCAGCTGGGCAAATTTTTTTGCCGTCGCCCATTTGGTTATCGGTTTTTTTAAATTAACAACCTGGTTGACGTATTGCACCGACACATTTGATGCCTGGGCCAGCGCTTTCTGTGTTCCCCTGATCATTTGATCAACCTTTCATATGGTGGATTTTCATGCTTTAAGACTCAAATACACCTAAAGGTTGATATGTGTCAACCATAAAATCAACTAAATGGAAGATTTTATCAACTTGCCCTAAATTTAACCATATGGTTAATGGGGGGGGGGTATGGATGAACTACAGCGAAAATTCATTGCAGGGCTTGAAAAGTGGCTGTATTTACAGGGGAATGAAACCTATAAATATCTTGCCAGATCTGTAGACAGGAGCCCGCAATATATAACGAAAATCATGGCTCAAGGGTGCGGCCACAGGTCCATGACCCATATCGCCGAAAAGCTCGGCTTTAAAAATTACATGGAAATCATTGAACTTGGAGAAGATAAGACAGACAAAAAACAGGCACCACAGCAAGGGGAGGTGATTGACATAAATGGGGTTGGACAAGTACTGCAAATGGACCAGCACGTAACTGACGAGCCTCTCGGTCCGGCCCTGCAGGCAGCACTGGCAAAATTGAAAGCGATCTACAGCAGCGGTGACGACGTTATCATCCGCGCCATCACCGAAAACCTGAACGCATTCGAGAAAGCTGTTGACTACCGAAAGAAGGTCGACGAGTTGCGGGAACACAACAGCATGCAGGATGGTGAGATCCGGCATTTAAAGGGCCAAATGTCTGCCCTGATGGAGCTCATGGAGGGAAGAAAAGAACGGCGCTCCTGACCGGCTTTCCGGCGGCGGTTATGGAGCGCGAAAACGGACTGCTTTATCGAGTCACGATTGATGGAGTTATATATTTCGCCGGGAGGGCCAATAGTAAAAATGCGCCGATGCCCATATGCGGCACCGAAGGTGTCGCGCTCGGTAGAGTCGTACACCGCGACATGGCAGGGGCTGTATATGCCGCGGTCGCCGAGGCGTTTTCAAAACGTCTCCCCGTCCGCGTCACCTACACCCTGGCGCCGCAGATCGACCATCTGCAAACCAGCCGGCAGGCCCGAATTCTCCCTGTCTCGCAACGAGACGGCATTGCATTTATCCGTGTCATTGATTAATTGGCGGGGGTGTCCTAAAACGGCGCCCCCATCATCACCCCCGAAAGGATCCCCGCCCATGTTTGGAATCGACATACAGACCTTTATGATATTGATCTACACGATCATTGCCCTCGTCGTTTTCGTTATGACGGTCCTGATCCCCTTTTTTGTCCTGCGCATCCGCAACGAGTCGATCAAAACAAACCGTCTGCTGGACGAAATCCAGGCCATGGCGCCGGGCAGCGCCCCCAAATACAAAACATCCCGGCCGTCACCTTTACCGGCAAAGCCTGATCGCCGCTGAGGCAGTCACCATGAAACCGGATGACAGCTGGGCCGTCTACTACCGGCAGGGTAAAAAAGTAAAATGGGAGTATTTCGGCCGCGGGGCCGAGGGTGAGGCCGCGGCCTATCTCCGCAACGATGCGCTGGGTCTGGGGCGCCGGTCCCGCCGGCGGAAACCCACCGGCCCGCTGGTGGCCCACCTGGCCATGGCATACTACAAAGCCCGCACGGACCTGGGCGAGGTAAGCCGCCGGAAACTGGCCACCCGCCTGGAGGCCACCCTGCTGCCCCACTTCGGCCACATCCGGGCCAACCGCCTGACCGATGCCGACGTCGACCGCTACGTGACCAAACGCCGCCGCACCGTAAAGGACGGCACGATCCGGCGCGAGCTGACCGACTTAAAATCCATCCTCAACTGGGCCACGCACCGCAAACCGCCCCTGCTGCAGGCCAATCCCATCACCCGCTACCGCAAACCGGCCGAGGACAGCGCCATCATCATGCCGCCCACCGCGGACGAGCTGGCCCGGATCCTGGCCGTGGCGCCGCCGCACCTGAAACGGGCCGTCATGCTGGCCCACTACACCGGCCTGCGCCCGGGGGCCGTGGAGCTGTTGACCATCACCTGGGACCAGGTCGACATCGAGGGGGGGCAAATAACCGTGGTGAGCGCCAAGAAGGGAGGGGTCCGCCGCCGCCTGGTCCCGTATCCACCCGGCGTTTGTGGATATACAGGGGGGCTGCGCGCAATAGCGGCGGACGGGGTGGAGGGAGTTTACATCGTCCGCTACCGCGGCAAACCGATCAAAAAGATTTTAAGACCAGGCTGGCAGGGCGCCCTGGCGCGGGCCGGGATCACCCGCCGCATCCGCCCCTATGACCTGCGGCACGCCTTTGATCACCACCTGGCCCTCGAAGCCGGGGCCGACATCGGCGCCGTGGCCGGCATCGTGGGCAGCAGCCCCGAAACCATCCGCAAACATTACCAGCACGTCACCGAGCGCCTGCGCCGTGCCACGGTGGGCACCATCCCCAGCCTGCCCTTGGAGGCAAATTGACCATACTGACTATACACAACAGAGTCAGCACCGACCTCAAAAAATGTAGACAAAAAACACATGAATAGTCAACCCCTTCACACGGTAGAAGTCACTGGTTCAATCCCAGTACCGCCCACCACAATAAAATCAAGTACTTAGGTCGACTCGCAAAAGTCGGCCTTTTTACTGATCTGACTATACAAGTATAGTCAGCCAAAATGATGCTTTCGGCGCCACCGCCAGTATTGGATATCGCGCCACAGGTGCAGCAGGTAGTCGGCGATCAGGTAAGCGACAAAACCGACTGGCACGATGACGGCGCACACGGCCACGGCGGACCACAGCCGGATGCGCTGGCGCCACATCATGCGCCCTTGCCCGCCCAGAACGCCGGCCCGCCGAAATCGCGCACGGCCCGGTAATAAATTTTAGCCCGCCGGGCCCGCAGGCGCTTGAGCCAGCGGCAGCTGGTGCTGGCGTCAATGATGCGCAGCATGTTGTTTAAAAAGGTCTGGTCGGCCCGCTCTTTGTCATAAAGGCTTTCCCCCACGGCGTACATATAGTCGTGGATGTCGCAGGCCATAGTGATCGACAGGCCCCATAGCGTGTCAGGGACGATCCAGCCGCACAGGCCCTTGGTGCCGCAACCATTGCACAGATCGCCGCGTTGGTCCGGGGTCAGCTCCCAGTAGCCGGGGGTGGCGTAGAGGCCGAGGCTCATGTCCGGGGCTTGGCGTAGCGTGACAGCTCGCGGCGGATCACGCGCTGCACCATGTCCTCGATCAGGCGGCCCTCGGGGGGCTCCTCGATCTGTTTGCCGTGGTAGTACATCTGCTTGGCCGTGCCCAGGATCAGCCCCGGCCATTTGACCAGGCGGTCCGGCAGCCATCCGGCCAGGATGTCGGCCAGGATGCCGGCGGCCATGATGGCCAGCTCCGGGTTGGCGATAGCCCATGCGATAATGGCGTCCATGATGCGCTCCTTAATTTGTCGTTTACCAGTTTTTAACCGCAAACGGGTCGACAAAGCCGGCCACATGCTCGCGGGATCTGATCGGCCGGATTTTGATAAAGGCGTTGCTGCGGATCGCGGCCTCGATGGTTGTGGTTTTGCTGCCGCCGCCGGATGCGCCGATGGCCAGCATGTTGTCCAGGCAAAATTCGACGTGGACGATGCGCTGCTTGTCGCCGGCCGCATGCCAAAAAACAAGGTTGCCGGGGCGCCCCATGCCGGCCCGCTGAAACCGTTCGAACAGCCCCGCGGCCGTGGTGTCATAACCCCGCGGCAGCTTGCCGATGGCGGTCAGGATCTCGATCACGAAGCCCGAGCAGTCAAAGCCGGTCATCGGATCGTCGCCGCCCCAGCGGTAGGGCGTGCCCAAAAAACTCCAGGCGTATTTGACGGCGATGTCGACAAGCCCCATGGCTACCCCACTTTTTGCTCGATTTTGTCGATGCGGCTCAAAAGATCCTTGCGGCACTCGTCATGCTCGCCGTGTGCGCATTCCTTGCGGGGGATGTAGCGCGTGATGCCGTCATCCTCGTCAAACAGCAGTTTGTTGATGCGGGATAGGGCCCGGTCGAACTCGGTGCGGATCGTGTTTGTCAACTCCGATATGGACTGATTCAGGGCCTCGTTGGAGGCCCGCATGTCGTCACGGATTGACTTTGTGGATGCTTTGAATGCGGCCTGTTCTTTTTCGACCTGCCGCAGGCGGTATTGCCGCTGGATGCGCACCAGCCAGGCGGTCGGCGTCCTGATACCGTTGGGCTTCGCCGGTGCGGTTGTAGTACCAGCACCATCTCCGCAGGCGTATTGTCGCCGCCATGGCCTTGCCGTTGAGGTCGTCTTGCCCATGTTGCGGATGTCGTTGGTCACGCTGACGGGCGCTCTTCTGCGCGTTGGCATCGGCGATGGCGTTGATCGGGCTGGCGGATGTCTTCGATGGTTTGCAGGCTGATGGTGCGGCGGCTGGCGCGGCTCTGCCGTAGACGCGGCCTCGCCTTCCAGTTGCTGTAGCCGGTCTTGCCGGTTGTCCTCGCGGCGACATCCCAGGTCGGCGGCGCTTCGCCCTGGGGATCTCCTGGATGATGACGTAGCCCAGGTCCAGTTCGGCGTTGTGCTGTTGTTGCTCTGCGTGCGGTGTCTGCTGAACTGCCGGCCTGGTCAATCGCGGCTGGCTGCGGATGCCAGCTCTCCTCGGCGCGGTCTGCATGCGCGCTTCGGCGTTCAGATCGTCAAGGATGGCCGCCAGCGCGTTTATGTGATCCTGCAGGTCTGCTTCCATGGCGGTGTCCACCTGGCTGGTAATCACGGTTGATGCTGATCACGGTGAGCAGCGCGCGGTATTCGCCATTCTTCGTGCCGATGCGATATTTTACATTTCGCTCGGGTTCTTCCCACACCACCACTTCCTCGTTGGCCGTGAAGGTCTCCACATCGTTCCAGTTGGTGCCGTCGAACGATCTCTGCAGAGTCACGGTAGCCACCCATGTGGCACCGCTGATCGATACGTTGAACTTGCCGGTAAGCGCCCGCCGTGAAGTCGTCGCGCTGATGTCGCTGCTGATCGCTTTCGTTATTGCTGCCATGATTCACCTCGCTTTTTAGTGGAAACTGGTTCTATCGTTTGGATCGAAGCCCGCGTCTTTGCTGGCCCAGTTCCGCGTTGCGCCGCCCTTGGTGGAAACGACACCCAGCCATCGTGGTCGCCAATGCGATGACCCGGCCCGCAGTAAATATCTTTGATCTCACATTCCCTCTGCGTCGCCGTCATAAAGTTGATTACGGAGGTGCTAAATACTGCTGATGTTATCAGCTCTGAAATTGTGATCCATGCGCCAGATGCGGTTGTTTGCCGGAACTCCATCAATTATCGATGGTATATTGCTCATGCCACCATTGTCTGACCGACCATCCCGGCCATCGGCGGCGTTTTAATCTGCTGTTGTTCCGCCATTACCACATGACCGACCGGGCAAACGGTACTTCGCGCGGCAGCAATTGTTCGTATTGGTCTGTATCAAAAGCCCAGTGCAATCGGCAAGATTCAATCACCGGCATGTCGTCCGGCGCATCGTCATCAATGACCAGGAAGGTGCGAAAACTCTCTCGGCCTCGTCGGCACATCAACCGCGCGTGTTTACCGGCGCATTTCGACAGTCTTAAACAGGCTTCAGGTATTCGACATCGCGACCGCGCGCGCAAAAATGCCGCACCGTCTGCCGTGACCACGCGACCTTCGCTATCACGCCGACCGGGCGGTCTGCCAATAATTGCGGCAAACGTTGCGCCATAACGCCTTCCGGACCTTTGAGAATGGGTTCATACCTCCTTCATTATGTTCGCCCGTCATGAGTTGTCGGTATGGCTTATCTGAAGCGCGCCAACTTCTGCCGCGTATAACCAACCGCCAAGTAACCGGATAATAACGCCGTCGGCGGTGGCTTCCGCGCCGGTCGATTTTTTTACAGAAATAGCTCGGTTAAAATAATAAACCCACAAATCTGTTGTGTAGCCATTTATTTCGTTTTTGGCAGGCATGTTTAGGATAAGTTCGTCTGAGCCGCTTAGACGCCACATATAAAATTGTTACAAAGTCATCGACTGAAACATTGCCCTCTGTGCCATTTATTTGTTGATACCCATAGGGGTTGATCCTTGCCGCTTGCTGCATTGCCCCCGATGTATTTTTTAAATGATATAGGAAACCATCCTCGTATTCAGTCCCGCCGGTATCCTCAAATAATATGGTGTTATTTTTTAAATCAGTTTGGTATTCGTTCCCGTAGTAGCGTATTGCTCCAGCGCTATCCTGAATAAGGTGTCGCCAGATGCGAGAACCGGCGTCGGCAAGCCCCTCGCCTTGTATTTCACAATAAACGCCGTTTAAAAGATAGAGTCGAGTCGTATATATATCGAAGGAGGTATCTATTACCGGTGCAGTGTCTTCATATATTGAATAGGTTAGTTCACCAGGGCCACCCTCAAACCTCGGGAAAATCGCAATCCACTTACGAGCGTTTTTAAATAAATGTTGGTGTTGGATATTGTCCTAAACCCAACGACATCCGATATTTGTTTCGTGCTGGAAGTCGTTGCCGGAATCACCGTTTTACAGTAAACCCCAAATTGTCCGTTAATAAACCACCTATAAATCTCTTTCATTGGCATATCCATTGGTCCCGCATCCGCTTCGATATAATAGCACTTGAATGCGGCATCTAAATTTGTGATGGAGATATCATTATAAATACGGCCGTTTCTTCCGTTGTAATCGTATTGACCAATCAGATGCACCCCATAATAAAACGTGTATTTCTGCCCATGGATTTTTGACCGGTTTATTGATCTTAATAATAACCCCAGCCACTGTGGTCAGTCGGTTTGCTCTATTTTTTGCATAAAAATGGATTGAAAGCCCACTGATTTCAAACGCCGTGATGTCGCCGGATGCCGTAATGGTGCACAGTTTGATCGTGCTGTTTTGCGGCAGGGTGGTGTATCACGTTTTAGCCGTGATGGTGGTCGCCGCCAATAAGGGTATCGCCTTCGCCCATGGCATCCACCGCTGCCTGCAAAGTGGCAAACCATTCGCTGTAGATTATTTGATTATCCTGGCCGAATACGACATCCCCGCTGCCGGCGAAGATCTGGTGCCGCCCGGCCTCGATGTCGCCGTTGATGGTCAGGGTGCTTGCCCGGCTGGCGATGCAGATCACGGCCCCAGGCTGGAAGCGCAACTCGATATCGTGGGGCACCGTCACATCGTCGGCCGTTAAGGTGGCATAGGTGCGGTTGCCGGGAAACTCGATCACCGGCCGTGGTGGTGCCGAGATCATCGCAGCCAGCATAGGCCAGGCTGCCGTTAGCTCGCGGTGGCGGTCACCGAGTGGTCGGTGATCGCGCTGACCGGGCTGACGAAGTAGCGCCGATAGCTGCCCCGCCGTAGCTGGAACACCATGATGATGTGAGACAATGGCCTCGAAGGTGTGCATCGCTGGTGTTGGCTCCGAGCAGTAGCACCGTGAAGGTGTCCGTGGCCTTGGTCACCCAGATGTCACCGATGGCCCCGGCCCGGTGGTTGCCACGATCTCACGCACCCCGTACTCGTTGACGGCATCCACGGCCGCATTCAGGGATATCGCCGACCCCCGTGGTGCCGTTAAACGTGCCGGCGTGACGCTCCACCTTTGGCAGGTCATCGATGGAAGCCAACAGCGAGCTGACGTTGTTGTTGATCGCCGAACTTATTGTCGATGACGTTCATGTTGGCGTTGACTTTGTGTCCCATCCGGCATCGCCTCGGCCGGGCTTTTCAAGGTTCAGGTTGGTGGTATAGGTGCTCGCCATAATTGCTCCTTAAATCGGGGTCGCCCCGCCGGCATAATCGTCGTTATAGTAGGCGTCTTCATCGTATTGCGCCGCCGTAATCTGGATGTCCTGGTTGCTGCTTCTGGCCATTTGGATGACGCGGTACTGGTAGACCTCCCCCGAATTACGCAGGATGATCCAGGGGCTCAAAAAATTAAACGTCGCGCTGGCGCTCACGACAACGCTGCGTGTGGGCGTATCGAAGGGACCGGTTACCGTGTATTCCTGCCTTGTATCGTCGGGGTCGCGCACCAGCATGATGCAGTTGCCGCTGAAAGTAGAACTGTCCAGGGTGATCTCCTCGTCCAGGTAGGCCGTGGTGCCAGTGTATTCTTCCTCGCGGGCGCTGCCCCGGGCGATGCGGCCGGAAAAGGTCAGCTCGTTGCCGCCGTGGGACCAGTCGATAATGTCGCCCGTGGTGACCGGGATGCCCTCGAGACCACTCTGGAATTCGATGGTGCGGAGTATGCTGTCGGACAGCTGCTGGCGCAGGATGGCCTCGCGCAGGGCCTGCTCGTAGTTGTTGATGCCCAGCAGGTGCAGCTTGGTCACCCGGGGCACGCGGGTCAGGCTGTCATAGCCGCTCGACTTGGCAAAGGCTGTGTCGTCCTGGCGGGTGGTGACGTTCCGGTAGGTGATCTCCACCGCATCGCTTTTTTCTTCCGCCCGGATCCAGCGCAGTTTGTTGCTGCCCGGCACGATGTTGGCGGCGTTAAACAGGGCGCAGGCCGTGCCCGGTTTTTCGATCACGGCCGCCAGCTGGGTGCCGCGCATCACGATCTTGGCCCGGCCGCAGGCTTCGATGTGGCTGATGGCCTCGTCCAGGTCGTAGTCCTGATCGAACACCATGTTGATCTGGGCCCGTTTGTTGCCGTCAACCGTGGTGTCGCACCATGTCTCCCAGGCCTCCTAGTCCGCTTGACTGATCCGGGTTGCGGCAATTCCGGGACCGTAGATCCTGTTGGTCAAGGCATCGAAGGCGGCGTGAGCATTGTTGGTAGGGTTCACCGTGCGGGTGCTGACGCCGTTGTAGGTTGGCACGGTGATGGACGTTCGATTGCTCTCCACACCGAACACCGGGATGCGGCCGTTCTGCTTGTCCTGGGCTTTGACGCTGATACCCGGTCATTGTAAATGCGGGTAGGTCAGCATTTTCATGCAGGCGCTCGTCCAGCCATTCCCAGACCGATGTGCTCTGGAATTGGTAGTCGTCATAAATGTCATCGTAGTCGCCGTCCTCGCCATTGACGCGGCTCAGCCGAATTTCATACTGCCCGCGGCCGTCCGTGGGTGTGAAGGTCCACTGCTCACGGTAGGGGCTGCGGGTGGCTCCGCTGGTCTCGTCAGGGTCCGTGCCGAAGTATCTGGCGTGGCGTTGCCACGTTGTCTCGCCCACCTTGCGGTAGCTGAAATAAAAAACCAGGCCCCGAACCCGTACCAGTCGCCGCCGTCCGTGACTTGGAAAACCCCGTATGGCGCCAGCATGATGATCGAGAAACTGTCCACCTGGTCCTTGGTGAAAAAGGCCTGCTCGTTGTCGTCGGCCAGGGCGTTGACGGGTGGCGTGTAGCCGGACAATGACAGGTTGTATAAGTGATCGTAAAAAAACAGCCGCAGCTCGTCCAGCTGGCACGTGCCGTACCAGGTGGCGTCCGCGCTTGACGCATAGTGCTGGGCCTTGCCAACGGCCTGCGCCCAGGTGCCGCTGGAGGGATAGACCGGCGTGGTGGTTTCCAAACCGGTGCCCAGTCGGGTGCCGTCCAAAAACAGGTAGATCTTCGTCCTGTTCCGGGCCACGCGCAGGTGGTGCCAGGTGTCCACCGACAGGGTCGCCGCCGCGCTCACGTCAAAATAGATCGTGTAGGCCGCGCCGCTGTAGCTATATACTGCTGAAACGTCAGCTGCAGTGTTGGTGTGGTCAGAAGATGCCCCAGTGGTACTCATCGCTGCCGTCGATGCGCTGCTGGCCGATGATGCCGCTGTCTGTAAGGGCGTCTTGTCGGAAACGGCACTCGAAGTCCCAGGCGTCCCGTGTCCATAGATCCATGGCGTATTGGTTGTCCAGGCTAATAGTCGTGGACATAGTCGCCGCTCGTCCTCGACTGTCCCACTCCAAATTGGCCGTGCCGATAAAGCCGGGCGCCTTCGAGATTAAGCGTGGTGTCCGATAAAGGGCGGCCGTGTCAGCGCGCATCTCCTCTGGCCGTCCAGGCGTTGACATACTGCTCGTCGCCGGTGCGGTCCGGGTCGTTGGCCACCCCCACCCCGTCGTCCGTGATGGCGGTGGACCCGTTGGCCCCGTTGAAGTGCAGCAGGATCTGAGACAGTTTGGCAAACTGGCACTCTTTCCCGATGCCGCGCAGCTGGTGCAGCTGGCTGAAGTTGGTCAGCGAGCTGGCCGGGCTGGCGCCCCCGTCGGTGGAGTTGACCACATAGCTGTCCTCGTCCAGGATGCTGATGGGCTGGTCGTCAATGGTGATCTCTTCGGATGGTGGGGGCGTTGTTGGTCTCGCCCTCAGAGGTACGCACAGGAGGGTGTGGCTCCACTGGTCTTGCCCGTCCATTTCGATCCACTGGTTGATGATCTGCGGGTAGGTGACCACGTTGCCGTAAACCACCGGGATGGCCAGCCCTTCCTCGGCTCGTGTTGGCGGCCGTCCAGGCGTAGGTGGGCGAGTCGTTGCCGCCGCTGGAGCGGGTGTTGCTCGAAATCTGCGGCGTGGACAGCATGCCATTGATCAGCATGCCCCCGGCCGTGATGGTCGCCATGGCGGCCACCTGGCCCCACATGGAGGCCGTGCTGGACGAATAGCCCAGCGTGGTGGCCCAGCCGCTGGCCGCCGGCCCCACCACGTAAAAGGCCAGCACGGCCAAAGCGATGGAGGCGATGGACCCCAGGGCGTCGTCCTGCACCTGCGGGGTAGACAGTGCACGATGTCGCCGGGCAGCAGGCGCCGGGCGTGGTCTTCGCACAGGGTGCCGTTGACGATGGCCACGGCCTGATCGCCCAGGCCCGCCTGGCGCACCAGATCCCCCACCGTGCGGCCCGGGTCGTAGGCCACCGGCGTCACCCGGCGGGTGGCCAGGTCAAAGGGGTTTTCGATGGTGACAAGACTGTTGCCGCGCATATCGGATCCCGTGATTGAATCGGTAAAACCCCAGGATCCGGCTGCTGCACCAGGGATGGTCCAGGCGCATCCGGTGGACCCCGTGCTTTTGGGTGGCCTGCAGCATGACGCCCGGGGCAACGATCACGCCCACATGCTCGGCGCCGCCGAAACTTTTGACGTGCACGATGTCGCCCGGCTGCGGGTCGCTGGTGCGGCTGAAATACGGCCGGCGGCGTGCGATCTCGTCCGTGGCCCGCTCGACACAGATGTCGGCCCACAGGGGCAGCTCGCGGCCCATGTTCTTATTGACGCGCCGGACCAGGCCCCAGCAGCCCCACGGCCTCGTAGTCCATATTTAGTAGATCAGCTTGCATCCCAGACCCCTCCGGGGATGGCTGGCTGTCCACCAAACACCGATGTTCGCCCCAGCGTGATGCAGGTGGCGAATTTACGGTCGCAGCGCGAGCTGTTGGCGTAGCTGCAGATCATTGATCTGGTGCGGCTGCCAGCGGCAGACGTTGCGACGGTAAGTGTTCCGCGGAAAACGGTTAATAAAGAAATTCTCACAGCCCAGGGAAAACGTTACCCACTCGTCAGTGGCCTCGATGTCGACGATCGAGAATGTGCCCGAGATAGCCGGCGTGGTCTCGGTCAGGTTGTCGCTGTGAATCAGCCGGTAGATCAACGTGTCACCGATCAGCCCCGTGCTGCTGGCTTCCAGGTACCCTTGCAGCACCCGGCCGACATTGGAGACTTTCACCTCCACACTGGCCGCCTCGCCGTCGCTCGACTCTTCCTGGTTGCCGCCCTCGAAGCGAAACTTGCTCCAGGTGTAGCCGTTCCAAACGATGTCGTCGTTGTTGTTGACCACGCGCAGTGTGGTGCCGGAGGACATCTGCACTTCCAGCAGTTCCAGGAACGCACCAGTGGCGTATAATTTATTTTTCTCCGTGATCAGTGCCGCCGGGATGGATAACATTAGGCAACCTCTCGCAGGCTAACCGTCACCTGCCAGCGGTTGGTGGACCCGGACATATTTCTGGATCAGGGAGTCGTCTTCAAACTTCACCGTAAAGGCCGGACCGCCGCCGAACCCCGTGTCGTAATCCGCGTCGAACCCGTCGTCCGGCTCCAGCCCACCGTAGCCGCCGTAGCCCGGCGATGCCGTAAACGCCATTAGGGAAACTCCCAGTAGAAGGCATTGGCCGATCCGAACTGATCCGCCAGAACTCAACCAGAGCCAGCCACTGGGCACCGTCATAGACTCCCAGGTGATCTTGAAGCGCTTCTGCATCTTGGTGCTGCCGGCCCTGGTGGAGTCGTAGCCCTTGCCGTAGCCGTGCCGCACCGTGTGGCAGATGTCCTCCACCTCGATGGCGTTGGGCAGCCCGCAGTCGTCCCAGGAAAAGGTGTCGGTCACTTTAACCCCTCAGACTCTGCCGGAAGCTCCGGCTGGTCATCTTGCGCTTGATGATCATGTTGGCGATGATCTTGTCCGGTGCCTGCTGCATGGTGGTGGTCTCGGCCTCGATGGGTTGGCCGGATTCGTTGGTGATGTTCAGCACGATGTTGGGTGCCGCCGCCACCCTGCGCTTTACCCCCAGGTCGCCGCCCGGCAGGCGGGTCAGGGGCATGATGGCCTCGGCGCCGGCTTCCCCCATCAGCCCGATGCCGTTGGCAAACGGGAAAACGGTGGGCTGCTTGACGACGCCGCCCTTGGCAAAGGGCACAAAGTGACCGCCGGAGAAAACATTGCCGTGGGCCGATAATTTCAGGTTTTTAAACATGCTGGTGACCAGGGTGGTGGAGATGTTGTCCACGATGGCCCAGTTGATGCTGGTGGCCACGTTCTGCACCAGGTTCTCCAGGCTCATAAACCCCTCGCTGGTGCTGTCGAAAAAATCCGCAAAGGCGTTTTTCATGCTCCAGCTGGCATCGTCGGCCACATCTTTCATGGTGTCGCCCGTGTCTTTGAACAGTCGATCAGCTGCTGGGCATATTCCGCCTGGCCCTGGCCGCCCATAAAGCGGGCCATTTCCGGGTCCACGTAGTAATCGCCCCGGGCCGTGTCCCGGGCCAGCAGGTAGTCGGCGTCGAGCTTTTTCTTGTCTTTAATGAAATCCGCATACATCCCGATGTAGGCGTCCAGGGCGTCGTCGATCGCGTCCAGGCTGGCCGCGTCCACCCCCATGGATTTCTTGATATTATCGACGACCTTTTTATCGCCGCCCGGTGCCTTGTAGACATACCCGGACGAGTCCTGCCCGGCGTCCAGGTCGCCCATCATCCAGTCGTTGTTTTTCGGTTTCTTCCAGCGGTTGGCGATCTCTTCCAGTTCCTTGAAGTTGGCCGTGGCGATTTCGGAATAGTCCACCAGGCCCGCCGCCGCGGCCGCAAAAGCCTTGGACAGATTCTCCGACCATTGATACATATGCGCCAGGCCGCCCACCAGGATGGCGCCCTTTTTGCCGCCGATCAGCAACCCCACCAGGCCGAACTCCAAAATGGCCGGGTCGTAGGTAATGATGTCCCAGATGCCCTGCAGGGCCTCCTTGGTCTTGTTGATGTAGATGGGGATGTTCTGGCTGATCAGCTGCTGGTTTTTCTCCAGCCAGGTGCCGGTGGCCTGGTTGATGCCGTCCAGCTGGGTTTTCAGCTCGTCGAAAATGCCGGCCGCCATGACCTGGCGCTCCATCTCCGTGATGTAGCTTTTAAACGTGGTCGTCAGCCCCTGCCAGCTTTGCATGGAGGCCTGGGCCGCGCCGCTGTAGTCGGCGTCCAGCCCTTTCCAGATGGCGTCCACGATGCGGTCGATCTCGATGCCGCTTTTTTTCAGCTCTTCCACCGTCATGCCGAAGGCTTCGGTCAAATACTTGCGGGCGTTGATACCGGCCTCGCTCATCTGGTTCAGTTCTTCCGCCGATAGTTTCCCAAGGGTCTGCATCTGCCCCAGAGCCCGGGCCACCCGCGGCATGGTGTCCTCGCCGAAGATGGCGGCCACGTCGGTCAGGGTCTGCATCTTGGCGATGGTGGGGTCCAGCCCCATGGCGGTCATCATCACAAAACTGTCGGTGGCCTTTTTGGTGTCCACCGGCATCTTGATGGCCCAGTCGTTGATTTCTTTTAGGGTCTGCTTGCCGCGCCCGCCGGTCAGGGCATCCAGCTTGATCTCCATCTGCTCGAAAGCGCTGGCCGTATTGATCGCCGACTTGGCGGCCAACCCCAGCCCCGTGCCGATGGCCAGGGCGGCAAACTTTTTCCCCAGCGATCCGAGCTGGCGGTC
>CALNXV010000008.1:0-15277 GCA_942490665.1 uncultured Microthrixaceae bacterium | reverse complement strand
ATCGACGCGGATGTCGGCGATGAAAGCCTCGATCCGGTTCGGCAGCTCGACGGTGCGCGAATTCCCAGGTACTCGACCGTGCGGACCGGAGATGCGTGGTCTCGCCCTCGTCGAGCGTGAACTCGGCCTGGCGCACGTAGGACTGGCTCGCGGCGAACGCGAGAGCGACGAGGATCACCCCGAGGTGCACGACCATCCCGCCGTTGGCCCGGCCCACGCAGCACCACCCTGGCGGCGCGCCGCCAGCACGAGCTGGCGCAGTGCCGATCCGGCGGCGAACCCGCCCAACCCGAAGGCCAGCAGCGGCGCAAGCCCCGTGGCCGCCGACCAGACCGCCAACACCACGGCGGCGATGCCCACCCAGGCCGGCCACCACAGGCGGTGCCGCAGCAGCTCACCCGACGCCTTGCGCCACGGCAGCACCGGCGCGACCGCCATGAGGAACAGCAGCGTCATGCCGATCGGCATCGTCATGCGGTTGAAGTACGGCGTGCCGACGGTGATGCGGTCGCCGGTGACCGCCTCGACGAGCAGCGGGAACATCGTGCCCAACAGGACCACGAACGCGAAGCCGGCGAACAGCACGTTGTTGGCGAGGAACGCCGCCTCGCGAGACAACGGCGAATCGATCCGGCCCGGCGAGCGCAGCCGGTCGCCCCGCCAGCCGATCAGGCCGACGGTGACCGCCACGATCAGCGGTGAAGAACCCAGGAGCGACGGGCCGATCACGCCTCGGTGAACGCGTGCACCGAGTCGAGCACCCCCGACCGGGTGAGGAAGGTGCCCAGGATCGTCAGCGAGAACGTGGCGCACAGCAACGACAGGTTCCAGACCCGCAGCATCCCGCGGCGCTCCTGGACCATCACCGAGTGCAGGAACGCGGTGCACGTCAGCCACGGCAGGAGCCCCGCATTCTCGACCGGGTCCCACGCCCAGTAGCCACCCCAGCCGAGGACCTCGTAGCTCCACCACGCACCCAGCACGATGCCGACGGTCAGGAAGCCCCATGCGACCAGCGTCCAGCGACGGGTCTCGACCAGCCACCCTTCGCCGACGCGGCCGGTGGTCAGCGCGGCGATCGCGAACGCGAACGGCACCGTGAACCCGACGTAGCCCAGGTAGAGCATCGGCGGGGATGGAACGCCATCAACGGATGGTTCTGGAGCAGCGGGTTCGGGCCCGGCCCGTCGTAGCCGACGGGTGGCGAGAACGACTTGAACGGGTTGGCCGGGCCGGCCAGCAGATAGAAGAAGAAGACGCAGACGACGAACATCGTGAGCAGCGCCCATCCCATGAGCGGATCCGACAGGCGGTGGCGGAACTTGATGAGCATCGCGACGAGGTACCCACCGAGGATCACCGCCCACAAGATGATCGATCCCTCGAGCGCGGCCCACAGCGTCGCCACGTTGTAGAGCGCCGGCGTGGCCGACGAACCGTTCTGGGCGACGAACAGGAGCGTGAAGTCGCGGGTGATCAACGCCCGCTCCATGGCGACGAACGCCATGAGCCCACCGACGAGCACCAGCACGCCGTACGGCACGGCCAACCAGTGCAGGTCGCGGCGCCGTTTGGCGAGCGCGTAGGAGAGGGTGGTCGTGGCGAGGATCGCCGCGGTCAGACCGAGGACGACACCACCGACACCGAGCGCGCGGTTCACGGGGTGGGTTGCCCCTCCGACACGCTGGTGGCCGGCGTCTTGCCGCCCTGGTCGGCCTCGTCGATCCGGTCGGAATGCTCGGCCTCGTACTCGTCGTCGTGCTTGATCAGCATCCGATCGCTCGAGAACAGGTAGCGACCGGACGCGTCGGCGCCCGCCGGGTCCCAGCGGCCCTCGACCACCACCGGCATGCCCGGCCGGAACAACTCGGGCGGGTCGCCCTGGTGCACGACCTCGATCTCCGCGCCGTTGAACGTGGCAACGAACACGACGCCGTCACCGGTGTCCTCGACGCCGTCGCGCACGGTGCCCTGCACACGGAAGCGCGAGTCGCCGAGCTCATCGTGGCGCGCCACGGCCTCGTCGACGTTGTAGAAGAACACCGACGCATCGTTGAGGGCCTTCGTGGCCACGAACCCGAGTGCGGCGACGATGCCGATGATGACGGCGATCGCCCACCAGCGGCGCTTCGGTCGCGGCGTCGCGTGCGAGGGTAGGTCGAGCGGTCCGGGGACTCCGCTTCGGGAGACGGCGGCGTCATGACCATCGCCGATCGATTCGTCGTCGGGACCCGGCGGCTCAGCACCCGGCCACGCCAGACGACTGCGCCGACATCGCGTACCCGGCCATCGGATCACGGCGGTGGCGTACCCCGGCGATCCCATAGCCCCACTGGCTCACGACGGCACCTCCTCGGCGAGGCGGCCCGCCTCGGCGCGCCGCTCGACGACGGCCTCGTCGACGTCGAGCTGGTCGGCCTGCTCCTGGAGCCAGGCCAACCGGAACCGCAGCGTGACCAGCCACGCGAAGACCATCGCGATCACCGCCATGCCGAACACCAGGGTGAACAGCTGGAGCCCGTCGATCGTCGGGGTCGACCTGGTGAACAGCGTGGCGCTCCTGGTGCGACGAGCGCCACCACTCGACCGACCGGTTCACGATGAGCACGTTGGCCACCGCCAGCAACCCGACGACCGCGCTGCGTCGGGCACGGACGACCGGGTCGTCGACGGTTCGTCGCACCGCCAGGTAGCCGAGCAGCACGAGGAACAGCACCGCAGTGGAGGTGAGGCGGGCGTCCCAGCGTCCAGTAGACGCCCCAGGTGGGCCTTGCCCCAGATCATCCCGGTCACGAGCGTCAGGCCCCATGAGCACCGTCGCGATCTCGGCCGACGACGAGCCCAGCAGATCCCACCACTGCGACTTTCGCCAGAGCACCGCGACGCTGGCGATGGTCGTGACGAGGATCGCCACGTAGGCGGTCACGACGACGGGCACGTGCACGTACATCAGCCGGACGGTGTCGCCGAGCTCGCGGTCGGCGGGAGTGGCGACGAACGCCAGCCACACCAACAGCGCCAGAGCGGCGAGGCAGACCGAACCCAGGATGCGGGTGCCGCGCGGGCCCAGACCGGTCCGGGCGTCTGGGTGGTCGCTGGGCGAGGGGACTGGTCACGAATCCTCCAGGAGCGGGCCGAACCCGAGGAGTCCGGCCACGATGTACACGAGCGAGAAGACCCCCAGCAGCCCGATCCACGACCAGGCCTCGCCGGGAGCGCCCCTCGAGCGCAGCCTCGAAGGCCCGGGTCGCTGCGAGCAGCACCGGCGCCAGGACTGGCAGCAACAACAGCGGAAGCAACGTCTCTCGTACCCGAGCACCTGCTGCGAGCACGCCGTACAGCGTACCGGCGGCTGCGATCCCCACGGTCGCGGCGACACAGGTCACACCGAGCACCGCCCACCCCCGCAGCGAGGCGTCGTAGAGGATCGCCACACCGACGATCAGCAGCGCCTCGAGGACCAGCAGCTGGGCCCCGATGGCGAGCACCTTCCCGACGAAGATCGCGCCCGGATCGAGCCCCGACAGGCGAAGCGCGTCGCGCACGCCGGGCCCGGACTCGATCGCGAAGGTGCGCTGCACGGCGATGAGCGCCGAGAAGAGCACCGCCACCCAGAACAGCCCCGGTGTGGCGGCTTCGAGGATGCCCCGGTCGGGGTCGAGCGCGAACGCGAACAGCATCAGCACCAGCACCGCGAAGGGCAGCACCTGCGTTCAGCCCCACCTTGGCCCGCCGCTCCAGATGCGGAGGTCCTTGACCATCACCAGCCATGGCAGCACCGGGACCTCATGCCTCGGTCGCCGCCTCGGTCGACCACGCCACCGCTGATGGTGACGGTGCGTTCGACCGGCCACCTCGTGCGACGCCCCCACCAGGTCCAGCTCGTGACCCGGCGCGAACAGCACTCGTGCTCGTGCGAGGCCACCAGCACGGTCGCCCCGGCCGCGGCGTCACGCATCAGCTCGTCGATCACGTCGCGCCCGGGGTGCATCGAGCCCGGCGTGGGGTTCGTCGAGCAGCCACAGCTCGGGGCGGCGCCAGACCATCGCGGCGAACGACACCCGGCGCCGCTGCCCCGCCGACAGGGCTGCACCGGCAGGTCGCAGCCGGCCGGCGACCCCGAGCCGGTCGAGCGCCGCATCGGCCGTCGGCCACGGTCGTCGCCCCGCGGCACGCGACCAGAAGTCCAGGTTCTCGGTCACCGTCAGGTCGTCGTAGAGGAACGTGGCGTGGCCCAGCAGGCCGACCCGGCGGCGCACCGCGGTGCGCCGGTGCCACCAGGTCGTGACCCAGCACCACCGCCTCACCCGAGCTGACCGTCACCAGGCCGGCGCACACCCGCAGCAAGGTGGTCTTGCCGGCTCCGTTCGGCCCGCGCAGGAGCACGATCTCGCCGGGGTCGACATCCAGGTCGGCGCCGGCCAGCGCAGGAAAGCGGCCGATCAGCGCGACGGCCCGACGGAGGTGAACGATGGGCGCCACGGGTTCGAACCGTACCCGCGGCACCTTGTTCGCCACCATGTGCGGATACGGTGAACGAGTGTTCGGAAAGATCCTCGGGGCGGTCGGCAAGCTCCTCATCGTCTCTGGCCTGCTGGTCCTCGGCTTCGTCGCGTTCCAGCTGTGGGGCACGAGCCTGGAGACGTCCCGCGAGCAGTCGCAGCTGACCGACGAGCTCGCGGCAGAACTGGGCGACCCCACCGGCTCGACCGACGATCCGACGATCGAGCTGGCAGACCTGAGCGAGCAGCTCGCCGAGCGAGACCCGGCGACTGCGCCTCCGATGGCTCCGCCGCCGGAGGGCGAACCCATCGGCATCATCGGGATCCCCCGCATCGGTGTGGAGCACGTCGTCGTCGAGGGCGTCAGCAAGGCCGACCTGAAGAAGGGGCCGGGCCACTACCCGGGAACTCCCCTGCCCGGGCAGGCGGGCAACGCCGGCATCGCCGGACACCGCACCACCTACGGGGCGCCGTTCAACCGCATCGACGAGCTGGTGCCCGGCGACGAGATCAACGTGGTCACCGCGCAGGGCCTGTTCACCTACGAGGTCATCGCGGCACCCGGGCAGCCTGCAGATGGCCAAGCCTGGTATGCGGTGTCGCCCAAGGATGTCGAGGTGCTCTCCGCGAAGGGCGACAACCGCATCACCCTGACGGCGTGTCATCCCAAGTACTCAGCGGGAGCGCATCATCGTGCACGGCGTGCTGAAGTCGGCGCCCGCAGCAGCAGAGGTCGTGCCCGTCTCCGCACAGCAGACTCCCCAGGCCACCGACGAACAGAACCTGGAGAACTTCGACGAAGGACTCCAGGGCGACCCCGAGGCGCTGCCCATGGTGCTGCTCTTCGGCGCCGCAGCGGCGGCCGTGGCTGCGCTGGCATGGGTCCTGGCCCGCTACTTGCGGCGCTCGTTCATCTACCTGCTGGCGGCACCGGGCGTGCTGGTGCTCATCTGGTTCGGCTACGTCTACATGGACCGCTACCTCCCCGCACTGTGATCCGAGCGGACCGTCCCACGAGGTTCACGCCCTGGCCGCTGCCGCGCTGATGGCGCTGGCGCTGCTGGTGGGTGGCGCCTGTTCGAACGGCGACGGCGATGCCGCGGGCGGGTCCGCATCGACGTCGACCACCGTCGCGGTGGCGACCACCGCCCCACCCGGTCGGCCACCCGGCGCGGTCGACTCCGGTCTTGCAGAGGTCGGCATCGGCGACTGCTTCGACACCATCGGCGACCCAGCGGTGTCGGACCGGGTGGTCTGGACGCTCGACTGCGAGATGCCCCATGGCTACGAGGTGTACGACGTCGTGACCTACGACGGCGACGGAGCGGGACGCGGCACGTCCTACCCGGGAGCGGCGACGGTGCAGGACTGGGCGGAGCAGGCCTGCTACGACCGATTCGAGGCCTTCGTCGGCGTCCGCTGGACCATCTCGGAACTGGACATCTCGGTCTGGTGGCCGAGCGAGGAGTCCTGGGCACGGGCCGACAGGACGGTGATCTGCGCGGTCACCTCCGACACGGGCGACGAGTTGACCGGCACCCAGCGCGGCATCGGCCGCTGACAGCCCGTCCCGGCAGGGCCGTCCCGTTCGGGACGGTCGGTGCGGTGCTCAGCTGCCCCGGAAGTCGGGGGCCCGACGCTCCGAGAACGCCTGCCGGCCCTCGACCAGGTCGTCCGATCCCCAGGCGGAGGTGAACGCCGCTTCGTAGCTGCCGGTGGGGTCGAGCTCTGCCACGGACCGTTCCAGCAGGTCGAGCCCCAGCTTGGTGCCGGCCAGGGTCAACGGCGCCAGCCGTGCGATCTCGTCGGCCAGCCCAGCCGCAGCGGCGAGCACCGCTGCCCCCGGCCCGTCGTCATCGGACCCGACCAGTTCGTGCACCAGGCCGACCTGATGGGCGCGCGCCGCAGTGATCGGCCGAGCGGTCATCACCATCCATCGAGCCGTCGAGTGCCCGGCGAGCAGCGCCAGACGCTGGACCGTCCAGTGATCGACCATCAGACCCAGCTTGGCGACGGGTACCGCGAAGCGGGCCTCCTCGGTCGCCACGCGGAGGTCGCACGCGAGGGCGAGTTGCATGCCCAGACCCATGCAGGCCCCGGAGATGGCGGCGATCGTCGGCACCGCCAGCCCCGCCAGGTCATCCAGC
Source organism: uncultured Microthrixaceae bacterium (assembly GCA_942490665.1). Lineage (GTDB taxonomy): Bacteria > Actinomycetota > Acidimicrobiia > Acidimicrobiales > Microtrichaceae > SKRR01. The sequence goes on along the minus strand of CALNXV010000008.1, from coordinate 8,628 downwards.
ATCGCCCGCAGCGAACGGGTGAACGACAGATCCTCGAGCTCGGTCAGGTCGGCGCCGCTGCAGAAGTGATCGGCATCGCCGGTGAGCATCAGCACCCGCACCTCGTCCTGCGCTGCCGCGCGGACTGCGCCGTGCAACTCCTCGAGCGCCGCGTGGTTCAGGCGCATTGCGGCGCTCGGGCCGGGAGATGGTGATGCGTCCGACCGCCCCCTGCAACGAGTAGGTGACGAGGCTCACCCGCCCGTACCCAACCCCGGCTGCCAGATCATGGACCACAACGCCACGACCAGCAGCAGGTGCATCGCCCCGGTGAGCCCCGCAACCGCCTTGGAGCCGCTGCGGTAGGCACGCACCAGCAGGAACAGCACCACGGCCATCACGATCCACACCGTGAACGCGACCGACACCCACGGGTCGGCGAAGCTGTAGCCGATCGTGTACATCGAGGCGATGCCGGTGGCGATCAACACGACGAGCGCAGGGGCCTGGACGTACATCCCGACCTTCGCGAACGCCTCGGACGCGCCGTCGGCGCTGCGCAGGATCATTGGCTGGGCGAACAGCGCGCCGAACGCCACGATGGCCGACAGCACGTGGAGGAGGAGCCAGAAGTCTTGCATGCCCCTGTTCTAGTAGCTCCTGCCACCCGGTCCGAACGAGCCTCGCACGTCGGCGTCGAGCGCCCGACTAGCTTCGTTGCAGTGGCGCTGCTCCCCACCCTTCTGGCCATCGGCATCGGTGTGGGGCTCGGTCTGCGCTGGGGCGGGCGTATCGACAACCTGATCGCGTGGCGCCCTCCCCTGTGGCAGGCAGCGCTGGCCGGCGTGGTCCTGCTGGTGCTGTTGGACCTGGTCCCGATCGGCGGGGCGTTCGCCTCGCTGTTGCGCATCATCGGCCTGGGAGCGTTGCTGGGTTTCGCCGTGATCAACGTGCGTGTGGGCGGCATGGTGCTCGTCGTCGCCGGGCTGGGGCTCGACACCCTCGTCACGGTGATCAACTGGGGAACGCCGGTGAGTGGATCTGCGCTGGTGTCCGCCGGCATCGTCAGCGAGGCCGACCTGGACACGGTGACGCTGTACGGCGGCCGAGAAGTGGCCGACGGCGCCCTGCTCGGATTCCTGGGCGACACGATCCCGCTCCCATGGGGCCACGTCGTGTCGATCGGCGACCTGCTGGTGCTGGTCGGCATCTGCCTGGTGACGGCGAGCGTGCTGCGCAGGTTCCAGGTCGGCGGGGGTCAGCAGAGCTTCGGCGGGAGCGGACGCTTCAGCGGCCGCGGCGGACCGACCGACTACCGCTCCGCCCTCGATGCGCTGGGACGGGGACCCGCACCGCGCCGCGGTCCGGGGCTGCATCCCTCCCGACTCCAGAAGCAGGGCCAGGCCTCGCGACGCCGGGGTTCGGGCACTGCCGGCCGACGACCGGGTCGCGGTCCCCGCTGACAGACGCCCACGGATCCGTTCTCCTGTGACGTGCGCCGACTCCGGCGCCGAACGAGGAGGACAGTTCCGATGGCACAACTGGGCATGGATCCCGAGCAGATGGGCACGTTGTCGAAGGCGATGCAGCGCGATGCAGGCCAGATCCGCACGCTCGCCAAGCAGCTCGACGGTCAGCTCCGGGGCGCGTGGTGGAAAGGGACCGACGCCGACCGCTTCCGGTCGGACTGGGAGGGCAACCACCGCTCGCAGCTCGAGAAGGTCGCAGCCGCGCTCGAGGCATCGGCGAAGGTGATCACCACCAACGTCGCGCAGCAGACACAGGCCTCGCAGGGCTGAGCCGACCGCACGCCCCGACGCCATGCGACGACCACTGCGATTCGTCGACCGCGGGGCGTGTGGTCGACCTGACGATCGACCCCGCCCCCGGCGCCACCGTGGGTGACCTGGCCGACCACTTGGCCAAGATCACCTGCGCACCGCCCGGGGCCACGGTCACGAGCCGCTGGCCCCGGGACCGCCGCAACTCCGCGCCGGCCCGAGCGCTGTCGCTCGCCGAGCACGGACCCAGGGCGGGCTCGACGGTCGTCCTCGTGCCCGAGCAACCCGACACCGACACCGACACCGACACCGGCCCCAGCGGGTCCCGGCGCGGCGCCGGGCCCCGGTGCGACTGGTCAGCTGCGGCCGCAGACTCGCCGGCGAGAGCCACCCGCTCGACTACGGCAGCAACCGGGTGCAGGACGCCGTGCTCGACGTCGGCACCCACGTCTCGGTACGGGCGACCGGCGGCGCCGACATCCGCGTCGGGGGCGCGGCGCTGCTGGGTTCGGCCCGGGTCGTCGACGGCGACCTGCTGACCGTGGCCGGGAACCCGTGGACCGTGCGGATCGAGGGCCCACTGCGAGCGCCGCCGAGCGACGGCTGGACCGAGGCGGTGCCGCGCCGCCCCCGGCCGGCGGCTGAGTACCAGCCGGCGACGCTCGAGCTCCCGACGCCACCGCCGAGCACGCGGATCCCCGGGTTCCCCGTGCTGTCGGCCATGGTCCCGCTGCTGATGGGCGTGGTGCTGTGGTACGCCACCGGCTCGTGGCTCGCCGCGGGCTTCATGCTGTTCAGCGTGGTCTTCGTGGTCGCGTCCGGACTGGAGGCACGGCGAAGCTCGGCGCGAGGACCGGACCCGGGTGGCCGAGTTCCGGGCCGACCTCGACGATGCGGTGGAGCGCATCGAACGAGCGAGGACCGACCAGCGCGAGCGACACCGATCGATGGGCCTGGACCCGGCGGAGCTGCGCTCGCTGCTCGTCGGCAACGACGTGTCCACCGGGGGCGTCGCTGGGAACGCTGCTCGGACCGCGACCGCCCGGCGGGGACCCGCGTACGGGTGGGCGCCGCGGACCGGCCGCTGCGGGACGAGATCTCGCCAGTCGAGTCGGGACGGCGAGATCTGCGCAGGGAGGTGGAGTCGGTGCGCCAGCGACTGTCGCACCTCGACGACGTCGTCACCATCGACCTGGAGCAGACCGGTGGCCTGGTCATCGAGGGTGGCGACGAGCGCACCACCGAAGTTGCACGCTCGGTCGTGCTGCAGCTCGCGGCGTTGGTGAGCCCCGATGAACTGGCGGTACGACTGCTGGTGGACGGGCCCCGAGCTGCGGCGTGGAACGACCTGCGCTGGCTCCCGCACCATGAGGTACCCCGACGAAGGGTCGAGATCGTGGTCGCGGACGGCGTTGAGCTGCAAGCCGTGCGCGCGACGCTGCAGCGCAGCGGTCGGGAGGGATTGTTGGTGCTGTGGGTGACGCCCCGGGGCGGTGTCCGCCCCGCGGGCATCGGAGCGGTGCTCGAGCTGGACAGCGACAGGGCCACGCTGCGCATCGACCACGCCGACGACACCGTCGAGATGATCGAACAGGTCGATGTCGACCTGCTCGCACCAGATGAGTCCGAGCCCCTTGCCCGCTCGCTCACCGGGTTGGTGCCGGAACCGGAGCTCTGGCTCGAGCGCCCGGGCGTCGCACCACATGTGTCCACGGCGTCACTGCCCGAGTCGGTCCCCCTGTCCGATGTCCTCGCAGACCCGCAGCTTCTGGTCGAACCACCGCTGCTCGCAGCCCGGTGGGCCGAGTCGAGCTCGCAGCACCTGTCGACGCCGGTGGGAGTTGCGGAGCACGGAGGCGTGGTCAACCTGGACCTCGCCAACGACGGTCCACACGCGCTGGTGGCCGGAACGACCGGCGCGGGCAAGAGCGAGCTGCTCCGCACGTTCCTGGTCAGCGCGGCGCTGCACCACTCGCCCCAGCGACTGCAGTACCTGTTGATCGACTACAAGGGCGGCGCCGCCTTCGGCGCCCTCGATGCCCTACCGCACACCGTCGGATCCATCACCGACCTGACCGGCGCGCTGGCCACACGGGCGCTGACATCGCTGCGCGCCGAGCTGCGTCATCGAGAGGAGGTCGTGGCAGCCGCTGGCGGCGAGCGCTGGGAGGGACCTGCGCTGGTGGTGGTCGTCGACGAGTTCGCGACGCTCGCGGCCGAGCTGCCCGACTTCGTCGACGGGCTCGTCGACCTGGCGCAGCGCGGCCGCAGCCTGGGCATCCACCTGGTGCTCGCCACGCAACGACCGGCGGGGGTCGTCACCGACTCGATCCGAGCGAACATCACGATGCGCCTCGCGCTGCGCGTCGCGGATGAGGACGACAGCCTCGACGTGGTCGATTCACCCGCAGCGGCGCACCTGCCACGCTCGGCGCCGGGGCGGGCGATGGTTCGCCCCGGTCCCGGTCGCATCGCCGAGGTGCAGGTCGCGTACTCCGCAGCGCCCCACGTGGCTCGCCCAGCGATCGAATCGACTCGATGGGATGCACAGTGGGACACAGCACCGTGGGATGCATCAGATCTGTCACCCGCGCCGGGCGTGGCCGTTGCCGTCGACCCGCACGGCCTCCCGACCAACCAGTTGAGCATGGCCGTACGTACAGCCATCGACGCCGCAGCGCTCGTCGGGCCCGGGCCGCCGCGGCGACCATGGCTCGATCCGCTGCCCGACCGCATCGGCATCGACGCGGTGGAGCCCTGCCAGCGCCAGCGGTGTCGTCGTGATCGGTGTGGTCGACCGCCCCGACCTGCAGCGGCGGGATCCGCTCATCATCGACCTGGCCCGCGATGGCGGGCTCGTGGTGATCGGTGCGGGTGGCACGGGTCGCAGCACACTGGTCTGCACGCTCGCCGCCGCGGTGGGTCTCGATCCGCACGAGCCATGGGTCGTGCACGTCATCACCACGTCCCACGCCGGACGCCCGATCGAACACCTCCGTTCCCTTCCGACGGTCGGCGACGTGCTCGACGTCGACGACACCGAGCGGGTGACACGGCTGCTGCGCATGACCCTGCACGAGATCGATCGCCGATCCCGCACCGACGCTCATGCGCCACCGGCGGCACGTCGTCTGATCGTGATCGACGGCATCGCTGCGATGGAGGAGCGCTACGAGCGCATCGACCGGGGCGAGGCGATGGACCTGCTCACGCGCATCGCACGAGAGGGCCGCTCGGTGGGAGTGCACGTGGCCATCACCGCCCAACGGCGCGCCGAGGTGCCGGCTGCGCTCGCCGGAGTGCTGGGAGCACGGGTGCTGCTGCGCAGCTCGACCCCCGATGAGGCAGCGCTGCTCGGCCTCGACGATGCGGCGGCGTCACCGGACGTCCCCCCGGGACGGTGCTGGGTGGACGGCCACCTCGCGCAGGTCGCGCTCTGCGACGACCTCGGCGGGAACGACCCGATCGTTGCCGACGAATCGATCCTGCGGCTGCCCACCTTCGTGCGTCGTGACGAACTGGGGCGATGGAACACCGGCGGTCCGGTCCACACCGACCACGACCACCTGGTGCCGATCGGTCTCGACGGGGACACGCTCGACGTGGTCCACCTGGATCTGCAGCACCACCACGCCCTGGTGGTCGGTCCGCCCCGCAGTGGTGTCAGCACTGCGCTGCAGTCCCTGGTCGACGGACACCGCGACGGCCGGCTGTTGTGTTCGCCGGATGTCGATGAGCTCGCCGACGCAGCGGAGGCTGCGATCGACGCAGCGTCGAGCGGCCACTCGACGCTGCGGGCGCTCGACGGTCTGCCGGCGATGCTCGAGGGGCCCGATGCGGGGCCGGTTAGCGAGCTCCTGGAACGGATCCTGCGCGTCGGGCGCGACCATCCACTACGGCTGGTTGCCGGGGGCGAGGTCGACTCGATGAGCGGCTGCTACCACGACGTGGTGGCTGTGCTGCGGCGGGAGCGAACAGGACTGCTGCTCGGCGGCGACCCGGAGCTGCACGGGGCGCTGTTCCACGCAGCGCTGCGGGCACGGTCCGACCTGCCGCCCGCCCCCGGCCGAGGATGGCTGCTCGCTCCGGGCACCGCCTACAGGATCCAGGTCGCAGCGACGGACCCACCGACCTGAGGTTGGTGACCCAGGTCGGGTCTCCACGAGTTGGTCGCCGCCCATCGATCGACCCTACGTCCCCGGGGCAACGGGGCGGTCAGGCGGCAGACCCGAGTTGGTCCAGCAGCACCAGATCGTCCGAGGTGACCAGCCGGGCCTCGAGTGCGTGGGCGACGAGCCGGCGACGCCGGTCAGCCGCTCCGGTGCCGATGCTGCCGTGTACCCCCTGCGACGCCGGCGCGGTGCAACTTCTCGCACAGGTGATCGAGCTTGCGGTTGAACTTCGGCAGGCTCCATCCGAGCCTGGCAGCGCCCTGGCGGTTGGCGAGGATGGGCCCGTCGACGGCGCCGGGGTCGACGAGCCGTCGTTCGCACATGGCGAGCAGCAACAACCGCTGGTCGTCGTTCAGCTCGACACGCCCCCATTCGAGGGTGCGGGCGCCGGCCAGCCCGTCGGGGCCCAACAGGTCGATCGCCCACTCATCGGTCTCGAGCGCACCGAGCAGCTCGTAGTTGGTGGGACCCGCCGAGAACGTCAGCACGAACTCGCCGTGGGTCAGTGCCACCGAGGTGCCCGGGGCGATCAGCGCCGAACTCGGCCTGTTCGCCGCCGCGCAGCTGCAGCGGAACCCGACTGCCGAGGTGGTCGAGCCACCACACGCCGTCTCGTTCGGCGAATCGCCCGAGCAGGCGGTGCAGGTAGGGGTTGTCGTCGATCTCGAGCCCGCCGGAGCGCCCGAAGGTGAGCTCCCCTCGGGGGCTACCGCCCGTTCCTCACCACAGAAGTCCACGAAGAGCGCTCCAGCCATGGCGCCACTCTAGAAGGTCCCTGACATCTTTCATAGCTTTCGTGTATTTCACTCGCCCGGGTCGGGCCCGCCCCACAGCACCGCCAGCGTCGACCATGACTGCGGCACCGCGCCGCCGGGGGCGGCGTCGTCGGGGTCCCAGTACTCCGCCCAGCCCGACTGCCATGCGCCTGCGGTGCTGCCGCGCCAGCTCCGCCGCCGCAGCAACCCCGGCATCGGTGCCCGAGGCCGCCAGACCGACGATCAGCAGGTGGTCGAGCTGCGGCCAGCTGGGTCCTCGCCAGTAGCTCCGGGGCCGGAACCTGGGTTCGTCACGATGCACCTGGGCCGGACCGAAGTCGCCACCGAGCGCGCCGACGTCGGTCAGCTCGCCAGCGACCGCGCCGATGATGTCGGCGTCGCGTTCCACCAGCACGGGCAGCAGCGCCTCGGCGGTGCGGATGCGCCCCGAACCCGCAGCGGTCGGGCCGTCGTCGACCCAGGTGCGTCGGTCGGGGTCCCAGCGGGTGTCCAGCGCGTCCACCAGCCCCTCGGCCGCGTCGGCGAGCGAGGGGTCGCCGGTCAGCTCGGCCACCAGCTGCGCCGTGGGCGGTGATCGCGGTGAACGCGACCGACCCGACGGCGAACTCGTCGTTGCTCAACGGCGCGCCCGAGCCGTCACGTCGCACCGTGGCGAGCAGCTCGCCCTTGCGCTGGAACCACACCTGCTCGTCGTAGGGGTCGGCCGCGACCCCGGCCGAGCCGGGCGCCATCAGGTCGTCCCAACGCGGGCTGTGATCGCATCCCGACTCCCACGGATGCACCAGTTCGATCAGTCCGGCCGGGCTGCGGCGCCGTCGCTCCAACAGGAACCACAGCCCGGCGACCACCTGGTCGACCAGCCCTGCGGGCACGTCGATGCCACGCCGGATCAGGTCCCACAACGCCTGTGCGTACACGGGCGGCTGGGTGATCGACGACGTGCTGGGCGCGTCGCCGACCGGTTCGTGCCCCCAGAAGCCATCGAGGTCGCGACGACGGTCCAGGTAGCGCATGTGGGGAACGAACCCCGAGCTCTGCTGACCCCCGAGAGCCGTGGCCAGTTCGGACACCGCCCGGTCGGGGTCGCCCAGCTCGGCCCACACCATCGAATGGAAGCACGAGTCCCAGAGCCACAGCCACGGATACGTGGTGCTGTTCGGACAGGTGAAGCCCGGCTCCCGCCAGTGGGAGGAGAGCACCTCCCGCGCGCTGCGCCGCAGTTCGGCTGCGTCCGGGGCGTGCGTGTTGCCCATGGCGGGCACCCTAACGTGCATGCCGTCGATGAGCCAGCGAGTTGCGTTCGTGTCGTTCCGCTTCGGCGCGACCGACGGCGTTTCGGTCGTGGCCCGGACGTGGATGGACGCACTCGCCGCCATGGGCGCCGACGTCGTGACCGTGACAGGCGGGCCGACCGATGCGACCCGTACCCGAACCGGGTCGTCGACGGGCTCGGTCCCGACGACGACCTCCCTGCCGAACAGATCGAACCGACCCTGCGGGCAGCGCTGGACGACGTCGACCTGGCCGTGGTCGAGAACCTGTTGACGATCCCGATGAACCTGGCCGCGTCGCGAGCGACCGCGTCGGTCCTCGCCGGCCGGCCTGCGCTGGTGCACCACCACGACCCGCCCTGGCACCGAGCCCGCTATTCGCACATCACCGAACTCCCGGCGACGGACCCTGCGTGGCGACACGTCGCGATCACCCGGCTGCTCGCCGACGAACTGGCCGAGCGTGGCATCGACGCCCGGGTCATCCACAACGCCTTCCCAGAACCGCCCCACCGCTCACCCGACGCAGGCTCACGCCGGTGCGTAGCAGTGCGCTTGCCGCGGTGGGCCTCGCCCGCGACGACCTGGTCGTGGCGCACCCGGTGCGGGCGATCGAGCGCAAGAACGTCCCCGCCGCCATCACCCTGGC
>CALNXV010000007.1:0-79318 GCA_942490665.1 uncultured Microthrixaceae bacterium | reverse complement strand
GTACATAGGCTCCCGCCCTCGGGGTCGACCGTGCCGGTGGTGTCGAAGGTGACGGGCACGGCACGGAACGCCTCGACCGGGTTCGGCGTCACGTTGACCACCGGGATCGGCGTTCTCGATGACGAAGTCTGTGCGGTCGCCGTCGAGGTGCGCAGCGTGACCTCCTCGCGGATGGTCACGTCAGCGGTGTAGATGCATCCGGCGTTCCCGCGGCCGACGTCGCTCTGCCAGGCGTTCGGCGTGGCCGTGGGGCTGCACTGGAAGGTCAGCGGCCCGGTGCTGACGAGTCCCAGCGGGCCGACGGTTCCCCCGGCCGGATCGCTGCCGCCCGGAACGATGGGAGGCAGCGGTGCGTTGCCCGGATCGTTGGGGGTGTCGAAGGACCACGAGTAGTCGCGGATGCCCTCCGGTGCCGTGGACAACGAGCCGTCGAGGGTCAGGACGAAGATGTCGCCGGACTGGCGGAACCCGCGGCACCCGGCCGGGTCGCACGTGATGTTCGCACGCGGGTTCGCGTCGGTGCGCTCGGTCGGGTCGATGCGCCGGACCACCTCGACGTTGACCGGGGTGTTGTTGCCACCCGTCAGGGTCATCACGACCTTGCCGCACGGCTCTGGGTCACCGGCATCGCGCCGCGCAATCCACGCAACACGGGCGCTTCAGTCGTGACGGGGCTCGAGGCGGGTGGCGTCTGCGGCTGCAGATCCTCGGCGACGAGCTCGACCGACCCGGCCTGCATGGTGCCGTCGTCCGCGGTCCGGCAGTTGACGCGGGACAGGTCGGTGGAGCCGTCGACGGTGGTGGTCGTGTAGTAGGCGACGAGTCCGTCGAAGTTGTCTCGGCCCGCAGCCAGGGGCGGGCGGTCGTCTGCCCCATCACGTCGAGGCAGTTGTCCGTCGTGGAGATGTCGCCGCCGGGATCGGCCGGGGCATCGACCACAGCGGCGGTGGCCAGGTCGCGAGTCAGGAATCGGCTGACCTGGGCGAAGCCTGCGGACTCGGTCGGTTGGCTCTGGTCACCGCCGCGTTGGATCGTGATGAGCATGAACGCTGTGATCGGGATGAAGATCGCCCCGACGATCGCGATCCGCGGTGAGGGTGTCGGCCAGGCTGAACCCGGCCTGACCACGACGTCGGTGCGCCGATGCGTTCTTGCTCGCTGAGGTCATCCGGACCGCCCCCCACGCTCGACGACCCTGGGTCTCCACTCTGAGCGCTCCAGCCGGACAGGATGTGTGGCACCGGGGGTCACCTCGTCACAGGCCTCGGACCGTGACCCGGATCACCGGGTAGTAGGGCACTGGCCGGAGGGGTCGGGGCTCGTCGGGCCCGGAGCGTTGCAGGGGGCGGTGAAGTCCTCGTCGCCCGCATCCACCTGCCAGCACGCGTACTCGACATCGGTGACGGCGAACACCATCCCCCGGTCGACCCATTCGCCCACCTCGGGCTCGAGGAGCGTGTTCGCCAGCAGCGTCGCTGCATGGTCGGACGAGGAGCAGCCAGCTCCGCCGGACGGGACGTACCGCAGGTTCTCGGTGAACGTGGCGAGCGCCAGATTGCCGCGCAGTTGCTCGTTGGTGCGGTTGTCCGCGCGTGCCGACGTGAACAGCCCGGCAGCGATCGAGAGGATGGCGATGGACACGACGACGAGCGACAGCACGGCCTCGATGAGCGTGAACCCACCCTGCCCTCTGCGTCGCACCGCGGCCCTATCGAACACTGAATCTCCCTCACATCGCCGTGGGTAGTATTGCCCACTCCCCCGCCCGGGCCAAGCCCCCGGGCCAGATTCCCGCCTGCGACCCCCCGCCAGAGGTCGTGTCGACCGACCCCGCTACAGGTCGACCTGGTTGTAGATGCCGTACATCGCACTGACCATCGCCAACGCCACGAACCCCACGACCACACCGATGAACAGGATGATCGCCGGCTCGAAGTACTGCGTCAGCTTCTCGACCGCGTAGTCGAGCTCGTCCTCGAAGAACGACGCGACGTTGTCGAGCTGCTCGGTCAGATCACCGGTGCGCTCACCGACGCGGACCATCTGGACCACCGTGGTCGGGAACAGCTCGGTCTGCTCCAGCGGGTCGGCGAAGCCGTTGCCGGCGAGCACCGACTCGGTCGCTGTGCTCAGCCGCTCCTTGAACACCAGGTTGTTGGCGCAGTCGATCGACGTCGGCAGCGCCTCGGGCAGCGGCACGCCCGCGTCGAGCAGCACGGACAGCACCCGCGTGAACCGCTCGGTCGACGAGTAGGTGACGACCGTGCCGATGAGCGGGATCTTCAGCTGCAGCGCGTGCAGGTTGCGGCGGCCCGACCGGCGTGCGGACGTACAGCACGACCCCGACCACCGCGGACACGATCACGATGCCCGGTGATGAGCCCCGCGGGGGAGCCGACGAAGTCGGCGATGCCCATCAGCATCCGCGTCGGCAGGGCAGCTCGGCGTCGAAGCTCCTCGAAGAACTCGGCGAAGCGAGGGATCGCGAAGATGATGATGATGGAGCACGACCAGCAGCCGCGACCATCAGCAGGATCACCGGGTAGATCAGCGCCTTGCGGACCGCCCGCCCCAGCTCGAGGTCGCGACGGATGTAGTTGTGCAGCTGCTCGAACGCCTCGTCCATCTGGCCGGTCAGCTCGGCCGAGCCGAGCATGGCGACGAAGTACGACGGGAACACGTCCGCGTGGCGGTTGAGCGCCCTCGGTGATCGAGTAGGCCGCCCGTGACGCGCTCGAGATGTCGCCGAGGATCGCCTTGAACCGCTTGTTCGTCGGCGTCCCGCGGAGGTCTCGAGCGCCTCGGTCATGGGGACGCCGGCGCGGAGGAACGTGGCCATCTGGCGCGAGAAGTGCATCACCTCGACGAGGGGCACCTTCTCCTTGGTGATCTCGACGTTGACGCCCTTGCGCTCGCTGATCTTCGAGACGCGCAGGCCCTGCACGGCGAGCTCGTTGCGGGCGTGGTTGACCGACGGCGCCTCGATCCGACCCTTGACGGCATCGCCGTTGAGCGTCTCGGCCTCGTAGCGGAACTTCCGAGCGTCTTCGCGTTCCTGGGTGGCGGTCACGGACTCGGCGTGGCTCTCGTGGCGCATCGGTAGCCCGACGCTGTCGACGACCGCAGATGCGGCGACGTCGCCCGGTCACGCCGCCGTCGCCGTCGAGGTGCGGATCGGTGCTGCAGCACCCCACCCTCGAGCTGTCGGCCTCGTCGTCGGCCGTCGTCGTCGGTCAGGTCGACATGCCCGGCGCGTACACGTTGCGCAGCACGTCGTCGACCGTCGTGACGCCATCCGACGACCAGCTCGCACGCCTGCTCCAGCATGGTGGTCATGCCCTCGGCGATCGCCGCGTCGCGGAGCTCCTTCGCCGTGGCCTTGGTCGACGACCAGATCACGGATCCGGTCCGACACCTGGAGCAGCTCGTACACGCCGACGCGGCCGCTGTACCCGGTGCCGCTGCACATGTTGCAGCCCGCCCCGTACTCCCAGCGCTGAGGCGCGCGACCGGCATGGCGCTTGATCATCTTGACGTGGTCGGCGGGCGGCTCGTACTCGACCCGGCAGCCGTTGCACATCCTGCGCATCAGACGCTGTCCGACGACACCGTTGATCGCGGACGCGACCAGGAACGGCTCGATGCCCATGTCGGTGAAGCGGTGCACCGCGGCGACCGAGTCGACCGCGTGCAGCGACGACAGCACGAAGTGCCCGGTGAGCGCCGCCTGCATGGCGATGCGTGCGGTCTCCTCGTCGCGGATCTCGCCGACGAGGATCACGTCGGGGTCCTGGCGCAGGATGCCGCGCAGGCCGTCGGCGAAGCTGATGCCGGCGGTCTCGTTGATCGGCATCTGGTTGATGCCCTGCGAACTGGTACTCGACCGGATCCTCGATCGTGATGATCTTCTTGCGCGGATCGTAGAGCTTGGACAGCGCCGCGTAGAGCGTGGTCGTCTTGCCCGACCCGGTCGGCCCGGTGCACAGGAGCATCCCGAGCGGCGCGGTCACGATGTCGATGTAGGGCTCGACGACCTCCTCGGGCATGCCGAGCTGGTGCAGCGCGATCAGGGACCGGGTCTTGTCGAGCAGGCGCAGGACCAGCTTCTCGCCGTGGACGGTGCCGACCACCGAGATGCGGACGTCGATCGGACGAGTGTCCACGAGCACGGAGAACTGGCCATCCTGGGGTCGGCGACGCTCGACGATGTTCAGGTCGGACATCACCTTCAGGCGGCTGGCAACGGGCGGCCCCATCCGATGCGGCAGCGAGATCGCTTCGGAGAGCGCACCGTCGATCCGGAAGCGGACCTTGAGCGCCTTCTCGCGCGGCTCGATGTGGATGTCCGACGCACCGAGTGCGCACACCCTGGATGAGGATGCGGTTGACCACCTGGACGATCGGCGCGTTCTCGTCGACCTCGAGCGCGATGGTCTCGGACTCCTCCTCGCCAATGTCGACCAGCTCGAAGGCCTGGATGTGCTCGTCGGCCATGGCCGAGCGACGTTGTAGGCCTGATCGAGCATCCGGACGATGTCGGGGCGCGAGCCCATCATCAGGCCGGATCTTCTTGCAGTGCTCGGTCAGCTCCTCGATCGCCTCGGTGCTGAGCGGTTCACCGGTGACAAGAACACCCGCTCGTCGGGCTCGGCGCGCAGCGGGATGACCTCGTGCTTGCGGGCGAGCTCTTCGCCGACGGCGCTGATCGCCTCCGGCTCGGGGTGCTCGGTGCGGAGGTCGGCCAGGGGGATCTGGAACTGCTCGGCCAGCGCTGCGGCGAGCTGGTGCTCATCGAGGTGGCCACCGCTGCAGGAGGATGTCCCCGAGGCGGCCGCCCGTCTCGCCCTGCTGGGCCTCGAGCGCATCGACGAGGTCATCAGCGTCGATCGACCCGTCGTCGAGCAGGATCTCACCGAGGCGGCGACGGTTCTCGTGGACCCACGCCTCGATCTCGCTGTTCAGCATCTCGCTGGTGACGTTGAAGTCGCTGGACTTCGTCGTCGTCCGGCGTGTTCGCTTGAGCACCCCCACTCCCCTCCGCGGCGATCGGGGATCACCACCGTGCGAACGGTACTGCACCGGCCCCCGTTTGTGAACAGCACTCAGCGGGCGCCGCGCACCACTCTCAGGTCAGTCTGGGAGTGGGGTCCTCAGCGCCACAACGCAGCAATCCTGCTCACCTCAACGTTGGTCCAGGCCCAGCTCGTCGAGCATCGACAACAGCACCTCGGAGCGGTTCAGCCCGTAGAGGTGCAGCCCCGGCGCTCCGGCCTCGAGCAGGGTGGAGGCCAGCTCCACCGCTGCGTCCACGACGATCGCGTGGCGGTCCTGCTCCGAGGCCGCCTCGACCCGTGCCGCGAGGTCCTCGGGGAAGGTCGCCGCCGACATGGCCGCCATGCGGCGCACCCCCGACGGGTTCGACATCGGCATGATCCCCGGGTGCACCGGCGTGTCGCAGCCGAGCGCCGCGAGCTCGTCGACCATCCGCAGGTAGTCCTCGGCGTCGAAGAAGAACTGGGTGACGCCCAGGTCCGCCGCGTTCAGCTTCGCCGCCAGGTGCCGGCGGTCCTCGGCCCGGTCGGTCGAGCGGGGGTGCAGCTCGGGGTGCGCGGCGACGGCGACGCAGAAGTGGTCGCCCTGCTCGCGCACCAGCTCGACCAGTTCGAGCGCGTAGGTGAAGTCGCCCGTGGCGGGGCTGCCGTCGGCGGGCGGGTCGCCGGCGAGCGCCAGGATGCTGTGCACGCCGTTGCGGTCGTAGTCCTCGAGGAGCGCCCGCAGCTCGTCCTTGGTGTGGCCGATGCAGGTCAGGTGCGCCATCGCCGGGCGGTCGTGGGTCCGCTGCAGGTCGATCACCAGGTCGCGGGTGCGATCGCGGGTGGAGCCGCCGGCGCCGTAGGTGACCGAGATGAACGCCAGGTCGGCCGCCTCGAGCTCGTCGACGCTGCGACGCAGCTGTGCCTCGCCGGCGTCGGTCTTCGGCGGGAAGAACTCGACGCTGATCGCCGGTCCGTCGCGCGACTCGAGTCGGTCGATGAGCTCGCTCATGACGCCTCCCCCCGCGTCCCCCGGTCGGGCTCGCGCTCCCCCCCCACCACCCTCGACCCTCGACCTCTCGTCGAGGTCGACGTCGAGGGTTGGGTCGGTGGCGGGGCCGGCGGCGCTCCGCCGCCTCGACGGTGTTCGCGAGCAGGAACGCCCGGGTGAGTGGACCGACGCCGCCGATGCGCGGCGACAGCCAGCCGGCCACCTCGGCGACGTCGTCGGCGACATCGCTCACCGCCTTGCCGTCATGGAAGCTCACCCCCGCCGCGACGACCGCTGCGCCGGGGCGGACCATGTCCGCGGTGACGAGTCCGGGCGACCCGGCCGCTGCGACCAGGATGTCGGCGGTGCGGGTGAAGGCCCCGAGGTCCTCGACCCCGGTGTGCACGACGGTGACCGCCGCGTTGGCGTCGGGGGTCTTGAGCGCCGCCAGGTTCGCGAGCGGGCGACCGATCGTCAGCCCGCGACCGACGATCACGATGTGGCGACCGGCGACGGGGATGTCGTAGGCGTGCAGCAGGTGCAGGATCCCCCGGGGGGTGCAGGCGACCGGGGCGTCCTCACCCATGACCAACAGCCCGAGGTTCACCGGGTGCAGCCCATCGGCGTCCTTGGCCGGATCGACGCGGAGCAGCGCCCGGCTGTAGTCGAGGCCGGCGGGGAACGGGTACTGCACGATGAACGCGTCGACCGCGGGGTTGGCGTTGAGCTCGTCGATGACCGCCTCGACCTCGTCCTGGGTCGCGGTGGCGGGCAGCCGGCGGTCGAACGACGCGATGCCGAGCTGGCCGCAGTCGTAGTGCTTCATGCCGACGTACTTGGAGCTGGGCCCGTCGTCGCCGACGAGGACGGTGCCGAGGCCGGGCGTGATGCCGCGATCGGCGAGCGCCTCGACGCGTCGGGCGAGGTCGTCCTTGAGCTCCGTCGCGACGCGTTCGCCGTCGAGGGTGATGGCAGCCATGGCATCGATCCTACGGGTCCCCGACGAATCCTCCTCGCTCCCGCCCACCGCGCTTCGCTGCGCGACGTCTGGGTGGCAGCGGCGCGGCCCACCGTCCCCACGCCACCCAGACCCACCAGCACCTGCGCGACCGCTCGGCTTCTGGGTGGCACCAGCGCGGCCCACCGTCCCCACGCCACCCAGACCCAACCGGCGCGTGCGCGGAGGCCGTACGCCGACGCGACGACGACCGGGTCGCGTGACCCGGTGCGCCGCTGGCGCCTGGGTGGCACCGTCGAGGCCATGCCGGACCAGCGCACCACCGATCCGAACGCGGTCCGACCGCCACCCTCCAACCGCAGCCGGGCCGACAGCGCCGGCGCAGACCGCCCAATCGACCGCCACCCGAACGACCGCCACCCGAACGACCGTGTCGAGGAGCTCGCCGCCCGGCAGTTCGGCGTCGCCGCACGCCGCCAGGCCCTCGACGCCGGGCTCGATGCCAACGACATCCGCTCTCATCTGTCTGCCGGGAGATGGCGACGGGTGGCGCCCGGGGTCTACGCCTTTCCGGCCTACCCCGACATCTGGGAGCGGCGGCTCTGGATCGCACACCTGCACGCCGGCCCGGACAGCGCCGGCGCCCTCGGCTCGGCTGCGCGGTGGTCCGGACTGCACCCGGTCGAGGGGTACCCGGTCGAGCTGCACGTCCCCCGCACCGCGACCCGGGCGCTCCCCGCGACGACCCGCCACCGACCCCGCGACCTCGACCCGTCTCACGTGGAGGTCGTCCGCGGCCTCCCGGTGACGACCCCGGAACGGACGATCGTGGATCTCGCTGCGCACCTCTCGCAGCGTCGCCTGCAGGAGATGATCCAGAACGCCGCGGTCGAGGGACAGTGCACGGTCGTGGCCGTGGCGACGATGCTCGACTCGCTGCGTCGACCGGGCAAGCGGGGGGTGCGCGCCCTGGGCCGCGCGCTCGATCATGTGGCGCCTGGCGGTGCGCTGCCGCGCAGCGAGCTCGAGGCGCTGCTCGACCAGGTCATCGAGCTCAGCGGACTCCCGGCGCCGCTGCACGAGCAGCCGCTCCCCTCCTTCGGTGGCATCGTCGGGTTCGTCGATCGGATGTGGCCGGAGGCCCGCCTGATCGCCGAGGCCGACGGCCGCCGCTGGCACACCCGCCAACAGGACATCGCCCGCGACCATGACCGGACGGTCGAGGCTGCCCGGCACGGCTACCTGACGCTGCGCTTCGTCTGGGAACGGCTGCGCAACGACCCGCTCGGAACGGCCCAGGCACTCGCCGAGGTCCACGACGGACGCCTGCGGGACCTCGCCGGCCGCTGACCCGCGCGTACGGACAACCCCCACGACCCGCGACGTCTGGGTGGCACCAGCGCGTCCCACCGTCCCCACGCCACCCAGACCTGCGCTGGCCGGTGCGACACGCGAGGTCTGGGTGGCACCGGGACCCCCCACGGTCGCAGTGCCACCCAGAGCTGCCCCACCCCCGCGACCGGCGGCCGTCTCGGTGGCACCAGAGCCCCCCACGGTCCCCACGCCACCCAGAACCACCACGAACCCGACCTGCGGGCGTGCGCTGGGCCGCACGGACCCCGCGCCGGTACGGTTCCTGCCATGCGCACCCCGCTCCCCCAGCGCCCACCGCAGACGACCAACGGATCGACCGCCCCTGCGACCCGGCAGCGCCGCACCCTCGTCGCCGCCGCAGGGCTCGGCCTCGGCGCGCTGCTCCTGGTCGGGTGCAGCTTCGGCCCGGGCGGCGACGAGCTGTACGTGGCGGGCGTCCCCGAGGCGCCGTCCGACCCCGAGGCCACTGCGCCCCCGACGGTGCAGCTCTGGGCGGTCGAGCCCGGCGACGAACTGGACGACGACGCGCTCCTCACCGGCGACGCCGCCTTCCCGCTCGACATCGCCACCCGCAACGAGTACGGCCAGCTCTGGGTCAACTCGTTCGGCCGCGCCTGGAAGGGCGAGCAGCTCATCTCGTTCGGCGCGCTCTCCGACAGCGGCCAGCAGCAGGGGGTCGTCGCCGCGGCCGAACCGGGCGGTGACCTCGTCGAGCTCGTCCGATCCGGCCAGGCCGACACGACGGTCCTGCGTCGCGGCGCGTTCGTCCGGGGAGGCGAGGGGTGCGCGCTCGCGACCGGCACCGATGCGGGCGACGTCGCCGAGGTCGGCGAGGGCTCGTGCGCGATCAGCACCGACGAGCGGTGGGTCGCCTCGTGGAGCCCGCCCAACCCCGGCATCGCCATCCGTGACCTGCGCGACGACTCGGTCGAGCGGATCGAGGGCCTCGAGGTCGTCAACGCCGTCGCACTCGCCGCCGACGCCCGGGTCATGGCGATCGCCGTCGAGGGCGACGGGCTCGTCGGCGTGCTGATCGACGCCGCGACCGGCGAGGAGATCTCCCGCACCGAGCGCTACGGCCGCCTCGACGTCGCACCGGCGACCACCGGCGCCGAGGCCTTCGTCCTGCAGGCACAGCTCCCGGCCGGGCCCGAGGGGCCGGGCGAGATCGCCCTGCTGAACGTCGACACCGACGGCGAGGTCACCACGATCGACGAGGGTCCGCTGCTGCTGCCGGTCCTCAACGACGGCGAGGTGACCTACCTCCGCTACGGCGCCGAGCTGACCGACAGCTCGCTGCTGCGCTGGGCCCCCGGCGAGGAGCCGGAGCTGCTGCTCGCCGGCTACGTCGGCGCGGGCAGCCCCGACGGCCACCACGTGATCGCGACCCGCGAGGGTCCCGACGGCATCGAGTTCTTCACCGAGAACCACGGCACCGGCCGCATGGAGCAGGTGCTCGACTTCGACTTCGCCCCCGGCACGGGGTCGCCGCTCACGGGTGAGGGCCCGGGCATCCGGATCAGCCGGGTCTGGACGCTCGGCCACACCGCCTTCCTGCAGGTCGACGAGCAGAGCGTCAGCTCGCTGGTCCGCCTCGACCTCACCGGCGACGACAGCGACGTCCCGGCCCGCCAGCTGCCCGGGCTGCGCCTCGACTCGCTCGACGAGAACGGCATGGCACTGCTCACCCGGGTCGTCGAGTCGCCCGGCGCCGGGATCGAGGGCACCCAACCCTCCCCGGGTCGCACCGACGTCGCCGTGGTCGCGCTCCACGACGACGACCCCGACATCCGAGCGACCCTCGGCGCGACCGCGGTGAACCTGATCCACGAGGGCACCGTCTACATCACCGACGCGACCGATCCCGAGGCGCTGGCGGTGCTGTCGGTGCCGGCGTCGGGATCGGAGCGCGAGCTCGAGGAGCTCTACGCCGGCGCGCAGCTCGCCGGCGCGAGCTGGCCCCAGCAGGGCGGCGCGACCATCTCGACGCTCATCACCCCCGGTCTGCTGCGCGACCAGCAGGCGCAACAGCAGCAGGCCGCGGCCGGCGGCGGCATCCCACAACCCTGATCGGCACACGGCCGGTCGGCCGGGCCGGCGGCGCGTGCTCTGGATGGCACCAGCGCACCCCATCGTCTCCACGCCACCCAGAACGGCCGGCGCCCGCTCGGCGGCACCCCCTCCCGTCCCCACGCCACCCAGACACCGTTGGGCGAACCCCGCAGCGCCCCGACCCGCCGGCGCACATCGCTGTCGGTCCGGCCCGGTTCAGGCGACGAGGGCGGGCCAGCGGTCGGCCCACGGAGCGTGGCGTTCGATCTGGGCGCCGAGGCGCAGCAGCACCGCGTCCTCCCACGGCCCCGCCGCGAGCTGCACCCCGACGGGCAGCCCCGGCGCCGCGGTGTGCAGCGGCAGCGACAACGCCGGTTGGCCCGTCACGTTGAACACCGCGGTGTAGGCCGCCATCGGCGTGGCGTTCGTGAGCGGCGCGCCGGGGTCGCTGTCCATGCCCTCCCAGATCGACCCGACCGCGGGCGGCTCCACCGCCATCGTCGGAGTGAGCAGCACGTCGAAGTCGCGGCCGAACTGGGCGGTCAGCGCTCGTGACTCCTCCTGCAGCGTCATCTCGGCACGCGAGAAGTCGATCGCCGAGGTCGCCGACGCGAGGTCCCAGTTGGCCCGGTTGTGGGGCTCGATCCGATCGACGTCGAGGTCGGGGACACCCGCTGCGATCGTCGACCAGACGGTCAGGAACCCGGTGAGGAACTCACCCGGGTCGGGCCACGCCAGGTCGGCCTCGACGACGTCGTGGCCGAGGTCGGACAGCATCGCCGCAGCGACCCGGACCGCCTCGATGCACTCGGGTGCCACCTCGACGCCCAGGGCGTTGTGGTGCGTGGCGAGGATCCGCAGTCGACCCGGGTCGGTGCCGGGCTCGTCGCGGAACGGCCGCTGCGGCGGGGGCGCGTTGTTCCACGCTCCGGGGTCGAACACGGCGAGCGCATCGAGCGCCGCGGCGGTGTCGGCCACCGTCCGCGACACGACGCCGGAGGTGGACGCAGCGGTCATCTGCTCGACCCGGCCGGTGATGCGGTTCCGGGCCGGCTTCAGCCCCACGAGCCCGTTGCACGACGCCGGGATGCGGATCGACCCCCCGCCGTCGGACGCGTGGGCGATCGGTGCCATCCCCGCCGCGACCGCAGCGCCCGCACCGCCGGAGGAGCCACCGGGGGTGAAGCCCGGGTTCCACGGGTTGCGGGTCGCGCCGAGCCGTTCGGATTCGGTCATCGAGATGGTCCCGAACTCCGGCGTGGTGGTCTTGCCCATCAGCACGAACCCCGCGGCGCGGAACCGGGCCACGACGGGGTCGTCGGCCGCCTCGGGATGCTCGGGCACCCCGCGCGACCCGTAGGTCGTCGGCCATCCCTCGACGCGGGTCAGGTCCTTGATCGGCAGCGGGACCCCGCAGAACGCCGGGAGCTCGTCCGGCGCGCTCGACGCAACCAGCTCGGTCGCCGCGGCGGCGTCGGCCCGGGCGCGTTCGTCGTCGCGGAGGCTGAACGCGTTGAGGGTCGGGTCGAGCGTGTCGGCCTGGTCGAGGTAGTGCTCGAGGACCTCGGTCGGGCTGACGTCGCGGGCACGGATGGCGGCGGCGACGTCGAGGGCGGAGTCGAAGCGGGTCATGGCCGGCGACGCTAGCGCCGGCGCGTGCCAGACTCGCCGACGATGACCTCCGTGCCACTCCCCCAGGGCTTCGCCGCCCACGTCGCGAACGTCGGGATCAAGGACGACACCGACGACTTCGTCGTGGTCGCGTCCGACCGACCGTGCACCGCCGCTGCGGTGTTCACCCGGTCGCGCTTCACCGGGCCCAGTGTCGACGTGTCACGCCGCAACCTCGCCGACGGCTCGGCACGCGCGGTGGCCGTCGTGTCGAAGAACGCGAACGTCGCGACCGGTGCGACCGGGCGCGCCAACGCCGAGGAGCTCGCCGCCGGGGTCGCAGGCGCGCTCGGCGTCGCACCGTCGGAGGTCCTGGTCGCCTCGACCGGGGTCATCGGTCGCCAGTACCCGATGGACCGCCTGCGCGCGCATCTCGCCGCGATGCCCACCCCCGCGGCGGACCGAGGCACCGACGACGATGCCATGGCGGCGGCGACCGCCATGATGACCACCGACACCCACGCGAAGGTCGCCGTCGCGACGCTCGCGGGGTCGGACGCGACGGCGTCGGTCGTCGGGATCGCCAAGGGCGTCGGGATGATCGAGCCCGACATGGCGACGATGCTGGCCTTCGTGTTCACCGACGCCGAGGTCGCACTCGACGCGCTCGACGAGCGGTTCCGCGGTGTCGTGGCGCGCACCTTCAACAGCCTCAGCGTGGACACCGACACCTCGACCTCGGACACCGCAGCGGTCCTCGCGAACGGGGCCGCCGGCAGGGTCGACCTCGACGAGTTCGAGTCGGCGTTGGAGTCGGTGTGCACCGAGCTGACCCGACAGCTCGCCCGCGACGGCGAGGGCGCCACCAAGCTGCTGGTCGTCGACGTCACCGCAGCGCGCGACGACGACCAGGCGCGCCGCGTCGCCAAGGCCATCGTCAACTCCCCGCTGGTGAAGACCGCCGTGCACGGCGCGGACCCGAACTGGGGGCGCGTCGCGATGGCCGTCGGCAAGTGCTCCGACGACACCGACATCGACGCAGAACGGGTGCGGATCCGTTTCGGCGACGCCGAGGTCTACCCGACCGAGCTGGGCGACGACGCCCTCGCGGAGCTCGAGTCGTACCTGCGCGGCGACGAGGTGCACATCGGCGTCGAGCTCGGCACCGGCGACGCGACCTGGCGGGTGTACGGCTGTGACCTGTCAGACGGCTACGTGCGGATCAACGCCGACTACACCACCTGATCTGCACCCACCGGCACGCGCTCGTGCGACGCAGCGCTCATCGGGCGGCGACGCTCAGCCGACGACGCTCAGCCGACGACGCCGCCGACGACGCCGTCGGCGCGCAGCGACTCGACCTGGGCCTCGTCGACCCCCCAGCGTCCGAGCACCTCGACCGCGGACTCCCCGGCCAGCGCCGGACGCGGCGACGACGACGGCGTCCCGCTGAAGCGGGGTGCCGGCGCCGGGTGGGGCACACCGTCGATCTCGACGAACGCTGCCCGCGCCACGGCGTGGGGATGTGTCGGCGCCTCACCCATCGTGAGCACCGGCGCCACGCAGGCGTCGCGCCCGGCGAAGTGCTCCGCCCACTCGTCGCGGGTCCGGGTGCGGACGACGCCCTCGATCGCGGCGCAGCTCCGGCCAGCGCGTCGCGTCGTTCTGGTCCCCGAGTGCCTCGGGGTCGAGTCCGAGCCCGTCGAGCAGCTCGGCGAAGAACTGCGCCTCGATCGCGCCGACCGCGAGCCACCGGCCGTCCGCACACTCGTAGACGTCGTAGTAGGGCGCGCCGGAGTCCAGCAGGTTCGTCCCGCGCGCCTCGTTCCAGAACCCCGACGACCACGCCCCGAACAGCGGCGCCATCAGCAGCGCGGCGCCGTCGACCATCGCCGCGTCGACGACCTGGCCGCGCCCCGAGGTGCCCCGCTCGACGAGCGCGGCGAGCACCCCGACGGCGAGCAGCATCCCGCCACCACCGAAGTCCGCGACCAGGTTCAGGGGCGGGGTCGGCGGCTGCTCCGCCCGGCCGATGTGGGCGAGCGCACCGGCGAGCGACAGATAGGTGAGATCGTGCCCGGCGGTCGACGCCAGCGGACCCTCCTGGCCCCAGCCGGTCATCCGCCCGTAGACGAGCGCGGGGTTGGCTGCACGCAGCTCGTCGGGACCGAGCCCGAGGCGTTCCGCGACGCCGGGGCGGAACCCTTCGATCAGCACGTCGGCGGACCCGCTCAGGTCGCGCACGAGCGATGCGCCGCGGTCGCTGCGGAGGTCGACGCGCACGTTGCCGTCCCGCGAGCGGTTCAGCAGGTCGTACGCGTTCGCGGTGGGCTCCTCGGGAACGGGCCCCGGACGATCGACGCGCAGCACCGATGCACCCAGGTCCGCCAGGACCATCGCGCAGAACGGTGCCGGGCCGAGCCCGGCGAGCTCGATCACGCGAACGCCGTGCAGCGGGCCGTTCATCGGGTGCTCCGATCCATGTCGGTCACTGCCCGGGGCCGCTGCGTCCGCAGCGCGAACTCAGCGGCCCGCCGGAGTGCTCAGCCAGCGTCGGTGACCGACCAGGTCAGCGTGTAGGGACGGATCAGGTTCGGGAACGACCCGGTCAGGAACCAGTTCGTGGTCCCGGTCACCGTTGCGCCGTCGGAGCTGAGACGTCCGAACACCGGCGCGGTGAGGCGCACACCGGCATCCGGATCCGACACCCGCACCTGTCCGGTCCACAGCGGCAGGATCCAGACGCGGCGGACGTCGGTGGCGACCGTCGCCGTTCCGCCGTCGCGTCCTGCGACCTGGAGCTCGCCGACCACTCGCGACACGCCGAACATGTCGCTCCGGACGTCGACGCCCCCGACCCCGGAGCCGGAGTTCTCGTAGTCGACGACGCCGCTGATCGACACGTCGACAGCGTCATCGGTGGGCTCCGGCTGCGTCGTGGTCGTCGTCGGCCGCGTCGTCGTGGTGGTCGTTGGTCGGCTGCGTCGTCGTGGTGGTCGTGGTCGGCTGCGTCGTGGTGGTCGACGTCGTGGACGTGGTCGACGTCGTGGACGTCGTGGACGTCGTGGACGTCGTGGACGTCGTGGACGTGGACGTGGTCGACGTCGTGGACGTCGTCGGCTGCGTCGTCGTCGTGGTCGTCGTGCCGTTGCCGGGGAGCACCGTGAAGAACGCCGTGGTGGTCGCCGAGTCGCCGTCCGCATCGGTGACGGTCAAGCTGGCGGCCTGGCTGCCGGCCTCCGCGAACACCTTGGTCACCTCGGCACCGGTGGCGCTGGTGCCGTCGCTGAAGGTCCAGCGGTAGGTGGCGGGCTGGGCGGCGACCGTCGATCCCGCTCCGTCGAAGGTGGCGGTGTAGGGCGCCGGGCCACCGAGCACGGCGGGCGTGGTGGCGATCGCCGGCTGGACACCGCGCTCGAGCACGGGCGTGGTGCGCCCCGCGAGCACTGCGGCGTTGCGGCCCGGCGCCGAGGGCAGCTGCGCCTGCTGGTTGATGGCGCCCGTGACGTCCAGGAACCCCAGGGTGCAGCCGCTCGCCCCGGGCACGTTGAATGCGTTGTCGACGAACAGCGCATTGCCGGTCGAGGGGTTGTAGGCCGAACCGGTGATCGCTCCTGCAGTGCCGATCGGGTCCTTGCGTCCGGTGATCAGGTTGAGGCGCACCGGGTTGGCTGTCGTCCCGATCGAGCACTGGCTGCCGAGCGCGTTGCCGGCGATCACGCCGGACAGTCGGATGCGGAACGCAACATCGAGCTCCGCAGCGCCGGTGAGAGGGTCGATCGTCCCGGTGGCGTTCTCGGTCGCCTCGACGCGGGCGGTGACGACGTAGGTGACACCGTCGATCGGGTTGACGAACGGCACGTACGTCGTCGGCAGCCGGACCCCGGCGGGCGGGATCGTGACGACGCCGTCGCTGTCGATCGAGCCGGAGACCGAGACGTCCTCCTTGGGCTGGAAGCCGTTGGCGAGCTCGCTGTCGTCGCTGCTCGCGGGCTCGCCGTTCGGGCCCGGATCACACTGTGCGTCAAGCGCATCAGCACGTGAGTCGAGGTCGTTGTCCAGACCGTCAGCACATTCGGGCACCGGGTTCGGTGTGAGCGACACGTCGACGATGTTGCCGATCCGCAACTGGCCACCCGTCGACGCCAGGCTGAAGGCTCCGGGGTTCAGCACCTTCTGGGCGCCGACGGTGTTGGTGACCGCCACCGCGCCGAGGCCGAGCAGGCCCAGCACCACGACGACCAGCACGCTCTTCCTCATCGGTTCCCCCGTGTTCGCCCGAACGGTTCCGCCACGGAACCCAGCACCGCAGTCTCACCCCAGATCTGAACGCCGGTCAAGCCGCCGGACCGCGTCCTCGACGACCTGCGCCGCAGCGCCGGGACGGCCGCGACGACACCGGAGTTCTTGAGTCACCCCCGCCGCGTGCCGATCGAGGTGGGGATCGTCGTCGTCGCAGTCCCCGGGCCCGTCCCGATGGCTCGTCGTCGACACCGTCCGGCGGGAACCGGCGCGTCCCGGGCGTTCGCCTCACGGCCACGCCTGGGACGTCGGTCCCGCTCGACACACCGGGTTCCGCTCGGGACGTTCAGCTACCGGGGCGCTTCGCCGGCGCCATGCGCGCCGTCAGGGTGGCGTCGCGGGTCACCACGGGCTCGAGCTCCGCCTCGACGCGGGCCGCGAGATCGTCGTCGAGGCGCAGGTCCGCCGCCGCGACGGTGTCGGTGAGCTGCTCCGGTCGGGAGGCCCCGACGATCGCCGAGGCGACGTCGTCGTTGCGCAGCACCCACGCGACCGCGAGCTGGGCGAGGGTCATGCCGGCCTCGTCCGCGAGCGGAGCGAGTCGCGCGACCGCCTCGAGGACCTCGTCGCGCAGGAAGCGCTGGACGAAGTCCGCGCCACCCTGGTCGTCGGTGGCCCGCGACCCCTCGGGTGGGGTGGCACCCGGGCGGTACTTGCCGGTCAGGACGCCCTGCGCCATCGGGGACCACACGATCTGGCTGACGCCGACCTCCCGACTCGCCGGGATCACCTCGTCCTCGATCACCCGCCACAGCAGCGAGTACTGCGGCTGGTTCGACACGAAGGGGATGCGCAGCTCCGCGGCCAGCGCCGCGCCCTCGCGGATCTGCTCGGCGGTCCACTCCGACACGCCGATGTAGTGCACCTTGCCCGCCCGGACGAGGTCGGCGAACGCGACCATCGTCTCCTCGAGGGGGGTCTCGGTGTCGTAGCGGTGCGCCTGGTAGAGGTCGACGTAGTCCGTGCGCAACCGCCGCAGGGACCCGTGACAGGACTCCATGATGTGCTTGCGCGACAGGCCGACGTCGTTCGGGCCGGAGCCGGTCGGCCAGTAGACCTTGGTGAACAGCTCGATCGACTCGCGGCGCTGTCCGGCGAGGGCGTCACCGAGGACCGTCTCGGCACGGGTGCCCGCATAGACGTCCGCGGTGTCGAAGGTGGTCACGCCGAGGTCGAGCGCCGCGTGGACGCACGCGGTCGCGACCTCGTCGCCGACCTGGGACCCGTGGGTGATCCAGTTGCCGTAGGAGACTGCGCTGACTTTGAGACCGGACCGGCCGAGATGTCGGAACTGCATGTCCGCCGACCCTACGCGGCCGATCAGGCCGGTGCCGCCGCGCCCGCCGCCGCGCCCGACGCGCCCGCCGACCGCCGGCGCGTCCGTGGCATCGTGGCCCGATGGACGCCGACGCGATTCCCGACGCCCACGCGATCCCCACCGTCGACATCGCCGCGCTCCTCGATCCGGACGCGACCGAGCACCAGCGCAGCGAGACGGGACGCCGGATCGTCGAAGCGTGCGCCTCGGTGGGGTTCCTCCGACTTGTCGGCCATGGTGTCCCCGAACAGCTGCGCACCCGACTGCTCGGGCTCGCCGAGGAGTTCTTCGCGCTCGACGACGCCGAGAAGCGACGGATCGAGATGCACCGCGGCGGGCGGGCCTGGCGCGGATGGTTCCCGGTGGCGGGCGAGCTCACCTCGGGCCGGCCCGACGCGAAGGAGGGCGTGTACTTCGGCATCGACCTCCCCGCTGACGATCCCGCGGTGCGGGCCGGGCGGCCGTTGCACGGGCCGAACCTCGCGCCGCGCCGGCCGGCGGCGCTCGCCGAGGTCGTCGCCGAGTGGATCGACGAGCTCACGACGGTGGGCCGCGCGGTCCTGTCGGGCATCGCGCTCGGTTGGGGACTCGACGCGGAGTGGTTCGACCGCTGGTGCGCGGAGCCGATGGTCATGTTCCGCATGTTCCACTATCCGCCCGCGCCACCCGACGAGGGCGGCGGGGCCGACGGGTGGGGCGTCGGCGAGCACACCGACTACGGGCTGCTGACGTTGCTCGTCACCGACGACACCGGTGGGCTCGAGGTCCGCATCGGCGACGACTGGGTCGAGGTCGACGCGGACCCGGCGGCGATCGTCTGCAACCTCGGCGACATGATGGAACGCGTCACCGACGGGCGGTTCCGCTCGACCCCGCACCGCGTGGCGCGGCCGACCCGACACCGGTACTCGTTCCCGCTGTTCCTCGATCCCGCGTGGGACGCCGAGCTCACGACCCTGCCGCCACCCTCCGGTGCCGCAGCGCGCAACGGGACCCACCCCTCGGCCATCCCAGCACGATGGGACGGTGCCGATCCGCTCGAGGTGCGCGGCCCCTACGGCGAGTACCTGCTCGCGAAGGTCGCCAAGGTCTTCCCCGAGCTGTTCGACGACGAGATCGGGCCGCTCGACCGGTGAGGTCCCGGTGTCGGGTCACCCACGCGCCGCTGCGGCGCGGGCCGGATCAGCGGTCCGCGACGTCGATGATCACCCGGTTCGGATCGTCCAGCGTGTCGACCAGGAACGGTCGCTGCTCGTCGAGGACGAGCAACCAGGTGACGGAGTCGTCGTCGGATCCCCCACGCACGAGCGCCTCGACCGGCGCGCCGTCGCCGCTGATGCGGTCCGGTCCCCGGTAGGTCGGGACCTCGTCGCCGGCGATCACGAGACGGTCCTGGACCGGCGACAGCCGCACCGACAGCACCACGGCGTCCGCCGGGACGAGGGTCCCGTCGGTGGTGGCCGGGACGGGTTCCTCGAGGTAGGCCACCTCGAGCGTCGGACGGTCGCCCAACAGCTCGAACACGACACGGTCGAAGCCCTCCTGGGGGACGACCCGCGTCCACCAGACGGGAGGGTCCCCCGGTGCCGTCGCTGCGCACCGGCTCGGTCGCCGCGTCGCGCAACACGAACGATGAGGCGTCCGGGCCGGAGAGCTGCGACGACGTCGTGGACACGGTGGCCGCCTCGACGTCGCCCGCAGCGGAACCGCAGCCGGCCGCGACCGTCGTCGTCACCAGCGCGAGCGCGATCGCAGTCGCAGCGACCCGTGCCGTCGCCTGCGCGCCGCGCGGGTGGGCTCCCGCGGGTCGAGGTCGGATCGGACGCATCATCGCCGCGAATGCTCGCACGGTTCGCGGGCACGCCGGGTCACCCGAGGTGATCGGCTCCGGGTGATTCACGGACCGCGGCCAGCACCACGTCGTGCAAGGGGTCCATCTCCTCGATCACCGCGAGTGCGTCGACGAGCGCCGGGGCCGAGTCCTCGACGACGGGGCGGCCCGCTGCCCACACCCGCGTCACGTCCCCGCGGCCGGCTGCGTACACGACCGCCGAGACCGGGTCGTAGACCGGCACGCTGTGCGCCCGGTGCAGCGAGACGGCGACGAGGTCGGCGAGCTTGCCCGACTCGATCGACCCGAGATCGTCGGCCAGCCCGACCGCTCGGGCGCCGCCGATCGTCGCGAGCTCCAGCACCTGCGCCGCGGGGAGGACCGTCGGATCACCGGTCGACTGCTTGTGCACCAGCGCTGCGAGGCGCATCGGGGTGAACGGGTCGAGGTCGTTCGAGCTCGCCGGGCCGTCGGTCCCGAGCGCCACCCCGGCCCCCGCGTCGAGCAGGTCGGGGACCCGGGCGATCCCCGCCGCGAGCTTGAGGTTCGAACCCGGGCAGTGCGCCACGGTGGCGCCCGAGCCGGCGATCCGATCGATCTCGTCATCGGTGAGGTGGATGCCGTGGCCGAGCACCGTCCACGGCCCGAGGAGCCCGAGCTGGTCGAGGAGCTCGACGGGGCGGGCCCCGTGACGGGCGACGACGTCCGCAACCTCGGCAGTCGTCTCCGACGCGTGGATGTGGATGGCGGCGTCGTGGCGTCGAGCGAGCTCGCGGACGCGTTCCAGTGGATCGAGGCCGACGAGGTAGGTGGAGTGCGGGGACAGCACCGGTCGCCATCCCGGCCGGGCCGGGTGCTCGGCGAGCCACTGGTCGGCCCACTCGAGGCGCGCCTCGATCGGCATCCGATCCGGTCCGGGGGCATCGAGCACGACGGGGCCGGTGATCACCCGCAGGCCCGCTGCCGCTGCGGCATCGAGCACCGCGTCGGGGAAGAAGTACATGTCGACCGCCGTGGTCACCCCGGCGGTGAGCGACTCCACCGCGGCCAGCACGGTCGCGGTCCCGACGCGAGCAGCGTCGAGCACCGCCCCTTCGGCGGGCACCAGGCGGCCCAGGAACGCCGCCAGGTCCAGGTCGTCGGCGAGCCCGCGGAACATCGTCATGGCCAGGTGGGTGTGGGCGTTGACGAACCCCGGCACGAGCGCATGGCCGTCGAGGTGGGTCCGACGTCGCGGTCGGAACGTTGCCTCGAGGTCGCGTCGCGTCCCGACCGCGACGATCCGCCCACCGTCCACGGCGACCGCCCCGTCGTCGAGGACCGCCCCGGCGGCGTCGACCGTGAGGACCCAGGTCGCCGAGATCAGCTCGTCACACCCGGCGGGCGTCGCCGGAGCCGGGGTCGGAGTCCCGGACGTGGGGGCGCTGGAGTCGGGGGCACGGGCTCGGGATCCGGCTCGGGCGAGATCATCTGCGGACCGTATCCGGTAGCGTCCGCAGCCGACCGGACCAGGGGGGCACATGAGCGACATCGAGACACGCAATCGGGAGCTGATCGAGCGGTTCTGGGAGGACCTGTTCCGACGCGACTTCGAGGCCGTGGGCGCGTGGTTCACCGAGGACGGCAACTACCGCGACGTGCCGGCCCCCGAGGAGGGCGCCTTCGGTCCCGCCGAGGTCGCGGCCCGGCTCCGGCTCGGCATCGAACCGCTCGCCGCCTACGAGCACGTCCCGGGGTGGCGGATCGTCGCCGAGGGCGACACCGTCGTCACCGAGCACGTGGAGCGCTGGACCTGGGCGAGCGGTGAGACCGTCGACCTGCCGTTCGTGTCGATCCACGAACTGCGCGACGGCAAGATCGTGCGCTGGTGGGACTACTGGGACATGGGCACGTTGATGAACGCTGCGCCCGCCGAATGGGTCGAGCACATCATGGTCGGGTACAAGTAGCCCGACGGGCGGCGACTCGTACCCGGGGACCGCTCAGTCCGGGTGACCGTTCGGTGCGGGTGACCGTTCGGTCCGGGCGGCCGCTCAGTCCGGGCGGCCGTGGAGCGGGTGGTCGCTGGTCGACAGCTCCACGCAGAACCGCTCGAGGCGCGCCTTGGTGTCCGACGGCAGGTCGGGGCGGCACCGCTCGAGTGCGGACATGATCCGCTGGTAGACGACGAACTCGGTCTCGCACGGCGGGCAGCCGCCGAGGTGCTCGCTGACCAGCCGGTCCTTCTCGGCGTCGGTCACGTGGTCGAGGTAGGACAGCAACAGCTCGTTCGCCTCGCCGCAGGACAGCTGACCGGGGCCGCCGCACAAGCCCGAGTCCTCGGACAACGGGGTGCCGGCCCGATTGCGGAGCTCTTCGTCGGGGCTCATGGCGTCGGCGCTCATGACGTCGCTCCCGTGCTGTCGTCGGACGTTGGATCAGCGGGCGGGACGGACGGATCGAGCGACGCCGGGTCCGGCACGCTGTCCACGACGGGGCCGGGACCGAAGCCGGCGGGGATCAGCAGCTCCCGGATGCGCCGACGCGCCCGGTGCAGCCGGCTCATGATGGTGCCGAGGGGCACGTCGAGGACGTCGGCCGCCTCCTGGTAGCTCAACCCGTCGACGTCGACGAGCTCGACCACCCGGCGGAAGTTCTCGGGCAGCTGCTCGAGCGCTGCGGTGACCGCATCGTCGAACTCACGGTCCTCGGCGCGCTTCTCGACCTCGTCGGCCTCGGTGCGGGGGCCGCGCTCCTCGGCGATGTCGGGGTCCGACAGCAGCTCCGGGCGCCGCCGACGGTGCCGGTTGCGCTCGGTGTTGCGCAGGATCGTCAGCAGCCACGCACGCGGGTAGCGGCCGTCGAACGAGTCGATCGCCTTGTAGGCGCGCAGCAGGCTCTCCTGGACCAGGTCCTCGGCGTCCGCCCGGTTGCGGGTGAGCGACATGGCGACGCGCCACATCACGTCGACCTCGGGCAGCACCAGGCGTGCGAACACCTGCTCGCCGGTCTCGCCCTCGAGGACGCTCGAAGGTGCGGTTGCCACGCTCACGTCGTCGTCAACCCGCGGGTCATCCTGCGGATTCCCTGCTGGGGTCGACGAATCGGAGACGGCCATCGCCGTCAACCTACCGGTGAGCCTCGAACGGTGACACCACGAGCGCTGCGCACCGGCGCGCCCGACGCCGGGACCGACGACCCGCGACGGGGACCTGACGGGTCGTCAGGTACGATTCGTCCCGACCCGGCGGTCTGCTCGGGCGACCGACACCAGGGGGATCCACGTGCACACCTTCGACCGGCTCTACATCGGCGGCGACTGGGTGACGCCCGCCGGCACCGACACGCTGACCGTGGCGAACCCGGCAACCGGCGACGCCGTGGGCACGACCCCCGAGGGCACGGCCGCGGACATGGACCTGGCGGTCGCAGCGGCCCGCTCCGCGCTCGAGACGGGGCCCTGGGTCGACATGTCCGCGGCGGATCGCGCCGCGATCATGCGACGGCTGCACGAGCTGTTGCTCGAACGCTCCGAGGACCTCGCGAACCTGATCACCGCCGAGGTCGGCGCGCCGATCCTCTTCTCGCACTTCGGTCAGGTCGGCGCAGCCGGCATGGTGCTCGACTACTTCGCCGGGCTGACCGCCGACTACCCCTTCGAGGAGGTCCGCCCCGACATGCTCGGTCCGGCGCTGGTGCGCAAGGAGCCGGTCGGGGTCGTCGGCGGCATCGTGCCGTGGAACGTCCCGCTGTTCATCGCGATGCTGAAGTTCGCCCCGACGCTCGCGTCGGGATCGGCGATGGTGCTCAAGCCGGCCCCCGAGACGCCCCTGGACGCGTTCGTGCTGGCCGAGCTCGCCCACGAAGCGGGGCTGCCGGCAGGTGTGCTCAACGTGGTTCCGGCAGGCCGCGAGGTGGGCGAGCACCTGGTGCGCCACCCCGGCGTCGACAAGATCTCGTTCACCGGCTCGACGGTCGCCGGTCGCGCCATCGGGTCGATCTGCGGTGAGCAGCTCAAGCGGTGCACCCTCGAGCTCGGCGGCAAGTCCGCGGCGATCCTGCTCGACGACGCCGACATCGCCACGGTGGTGCCGGAGCTGGTGCCCAACTACTCGATGATGAACAACGGCCAGGCGTGCGTTGCGCAGACCCGGGTCCTCGCCCCTCGCGACCGCTACGACGAGGTCGTCGACGCGGTGACCACCACCGTGTCGGAGATGGTGACGGGCGACCCGTCGGACTTCGCGACCGCGTGCGGGCCGCTCATCTCCGAGCGCCAGCGTGAGCGCGTCGAGGGCTACATCGCGATCGGTCGCGACGAGGGCGCCCGGGTCACCACCGGTGGTGGTCGGCCCGAGGGGCTCGACGCGGGGCATTTCGTCGAGCCGACGGTGTTCGCCGAGGTCGACAACAAGATGCGCATCGCCCAGGAGGAGATCTTCGGGCCCGTCGTCGTGGTGATCCCCTATGCCGACCGCGAGGACGCCGTGCGGATCGCGAACGACTCGGACTACGGGCTGTCGGGCTCGGTGTGGTGCGGCGACGTCGCCGACGGCATCGACGTGGCGCGGTCGGTCCGCACCGGCACCTACGCCGTCAACGGCTACGGCATGGCATGGAGCGCGCCGTTCGGCGGCTTCAAGCAGTCGGGTGTCGGTCGCGAGCTCGGCCCCGAGGGCCTCGAGGAGTTCCTCGAGTTCAAGACGATCAACCTGCCGGCGGACACCGAGCCCCAGCTGCGCTACTGATCGCTCGGAAATGCGGCGGGCGGCCGTGCGGCCGCCCGCCGTGCCGCGCGACCCCACGCGTCTGGGTGGCACCAGCGCGGCTCACGGTCCTCACGCCACCCAGACAGACCGAGGCGGCCGGTGGACACGTCGAGCCGACCCGTCTGGGTGGCACCAGCGCAGCTCACGGTCCTCACGCCACCCAGACGGCAGGAGGCACGAGGTCGGGGGGATCCTGGGTCAGGCGCCGGTGGCGTCGACCGCGGCGTCGCCGAAGAACGCCCGCGCCGCCGGCTCGAAGTCGGGGCCGCGACGCAGGTGGTGGCCGCCGTCGACGCTCGTCGTCGTCCCGGTGATCCACGACGAGTCCGGCCCGAGCAGGAACCGCACCAGCGCTGCGACGTCCTCGACCTGGCCCGGCCGCGAGACCGGCATGTTCTGCAGGTAGCTGGCCATGACCTGCTCGTCGTCCATGATCATCGACACGAGGTCGGTCTCGACGATGCCCGGCTGGACCGAGTTGACCCGGACGCCGGCGCGGCCGAGCTCGTCGGCGGTCTGGCGCACCAGCATGTCGATCGCCGCCTTCGACACGCAGTACGGGCCCATGAACGGGTGGGTGACCACGCCGGCGATCGAGGAGATGGCGACCATCGAGCCGCCGCCCGACGCCGCGATCGCCGCACCGGCGTGCTTGAAGAGCAGGAATGTGCCGGTCACGTTGGTCGCCATGATGTCGTTCCACTCCTCGAGCGGGGTGGCGATGATCGGCCCGAGCCCGCCGCGACCGGCGGAGGCCACGGCGAAGTCCAGCCCGCCGGTCGGCTCGGACGCCGCTGCGACCGCTGCGGCGGTGGCGTCCTCGTCGGCTGCGTCCGCCACGACGTAGCGCGGCGCAGGCGCACCGGCGGGTCCCTCGGCGGCCAGTTGCTCGACGGCGCCCTGCAGGCGCTCCTCGGTCCGTCCGCTCAGCGTCACGGCACAGCCCTCGGCGTGCAGGCGCCGGGCGCACTCCAGCCCGATCCCGCTGCCACCGCCGGTGATGAGCGCTGCGGTGCCGGCGAGCGTGCCGCCCTGGTCCGCTGATCCGGTCGATGCTGTGCTCACGCGAGGTCCCCCCTGTGGATGCGTCCGGCGAGCGCCGCCGGCGGTCGAGTTCGGCGAACGGTAGTCGACCGGTCACGGTGCCCGGACGCGACGGAGGGGCCCCGAAGGACCCCTCCCACCACGGGCCCGCCGCCCGTGGGTCGCTCCTCTCGCCGCTCAGGCGACCAGGGTGTTCACCACCGTGCCGGCCGCGCCCGGGTTGCCTCCCGAGCCGCCGGCGCCACCTGTCCCACCACCGAAGGACGGCGTGCCCGTCGGGGCGCTGCCTGCGTCGCGCAGCAGGCCGACGGCAGCACCGCCGCCGCCACCACCGCCGGCACCGGACGCACCGCCGGTGCCACCGGCGCCACCGTTGCCGCCGGCACCGCCGTCCTGGAACGCAGGACCGCCGTTGCCACCGGCACCGCCGGGCTGACCCGGGGCGCCAGCGCCGCCGTTGCCGCCGGCACCGCCGGTACCGAGGGTGATCTGCAGGCCGGTCAGCGTGGGCGACGAGCTCTGGAGGCGCAGGCCGACCGCAGGTGCGCCGGCCGCTCCGCCTCCGCCGCTGGTCGCGGCCCGGGCGCCACCGGCGCCGCCGCCACCACCAC
The DNA here is from genome assembly GCA_942490665.1 of uncultured Microthrixaceae bacterium. Lineage (GTDB taxonomy): Bacteria > Actinomycetota > Acidimicrobiia > Acidimicrobiales > Microtrichaceae > SKRR01. Next base: position 53,445 of record CALNXV010000007.1, on the reverse strand, counting down.
CAGCGCCCCAGTCGTCGACGTTGCAGTCAGCGCCGCCGCCGCCACCGCCACCACCGCCGGGCAGGCCGTTGCCGCCGAGGCCGCCGCCGCCAGCCGGCGAGGCCGGGTGCGCCTCCGGCGCCGGCTGCACCGGCGCCGCCGGGGCGCCCGGCTGGCCGGGCTGGCCGTTGACCGCCGGGTTGGTGCCGCAGAAGGCGATCGTCCGGGTGGCGGTGCCGCCGGCCCCGCCTGCCGCGCCGCCGGCGCCGGTCGCACCCGGACTGCCGTTCTGGGCGTCGAAGTCCAGCGAGAACAGGCCGCAGTTGGTGTCGCGCGCACCGCCGGCACCGCCGTTGCCGCCGCCGCCGGCGCCGGAACCGCCCGAACCGCTGGTCGTCGAGTTGCAGGTGGTGATCCCGTCGCCGCCACCGCCGCCGGCGTTGCCCGAAGCAGCGGGGCCGCCCCACCCGGGCGCGCCGGGCGCACCGGTAGCGCCGGCGCCGCCGGTGCCACCGACGATCTCGAGCGAGTCGAGGGTCAACGCGCTCGTGGAGTTCGAGACGAACACCCCGTAGCTGGTCTGGCCCGCGCCGGCGGTCGCGCCGACGACGCGCAGGTCGGCGACCGTGGTCGCCGTCGTCACGCCCGAGGCGATGACCCCGACGGGACCGAGCACGGACGCATCGAACGAGGCGTTCACCGTCGCAGTGGTCGACCCCGTCGCAGCCACACCGCGCTGGAAGTTCTGGCCGTACCCGCCGCGGACCTCGAGGCCCGCTGCGACGGTGAACTTGGCGTAGGTGCCGCCGGCGACGAACACGCTGCCCTTGGCCTGGGCCACGGCACGCACCTGGCCCTGGGCGATGGAGTCGCACGGCTCCGCGATGGTGCCGCAGGTGCCGGTGTCGGCGCCGGTGTTGGCGTTGACGAACACGGCGTCGGTGAGCTCGCCGTCGACGCCGTCGCAGTTCTGGTCGATGTCGTCACCGGCTGCGTCGGGTGCGCCGGGGAAGATCGAGTCGTCCCCGTCGTCGCAGTCCGCCGGCGGGAAGAACCCGTCGTCGTCGCCGTCGCCCGTGACCGTGATCGTCACCGACGAGCTAGCCGTGGCACCGCCGTCGTCGGTCACCGTCAGGGTCGCGGTGTAGACGCCGCCGGCCGGGTAGTTGCCCGTGGCCGTGACGCCGGTCCCGCTGGTGGAGTTCCCGAAGTCCCACGCGTAGCTGACGATCGTGCCGTCGGCGTCGGACGAGCCCGCCGCATCGAACGCGACGCTCAAGGGGGCGTTGCCCGACGTGGGCGCCGCTGACGCGACCGCCACCGGAGCGAGGTTGGTGGGGCCACCCGGCCCCGGCATCGGCGCGCACGCCGCAGCGAACAGCACCACCGCACCGAACAGCACCGGTGCAACCTTCGACCACTGCCTCATCCGAGATCCCCCATCGCCCGTGGTCCGCCCCACAGCGGACGAACTCGGTGATCGTGGTCGTGATCCGCCTCGGCGTCAACGGCTCCGTCGAAGAATGCGAACACAGTTCACCCGATGTGAGCATCGCAGCCCGGATCCGCGCCGGAACGACCACGGAACGTGGGCACGGCAGCGGGACGCTCCGTGACGGAGCGTGACCCGGACGGCCCGCGGCGGGGCGGTGCTCAGTCGGTGACCGGCGGTTCGACGGAGATCTCGGAGATCGTCACGAACCCGTTGTTGAACGCCGTGATGTCGTCCGTCGGATCGGCCAGGGTCGAGGTGCAGTCCTGATCTGCGATGGCGCCCTCGGTCGCCTCCGACATCGGGACCTCGATCTCCCCGCGGAGCTCACCCGCGGTGCACACCGGCACGTTCAGGTTGATGACGACGACGTCGTCGCCGGACAGCTCGCCGTCGAGGACCGCATCGCGGTTGTCCTCGACCCAGCCGACCACGTACGTCGCCGCAAGGTCGTAGTCGACCGCGTCGTTCAGGGCGCTGCTGGCCGCGAGCGCCGGGATGCCCGCAGCAGCGCCGGCTCGCGCCGCGCCGATGGTGCCGGACAGCTCGTTGCCGACCGCACCCAGGTTCTGCGCGGAGTTGATCCCCGACACCACCAGGTCGGGCTCGACGTCGACGCCGCCGTCGAGGGCCCAGTTCACCGCGTCGGCGGGGAAGCCGTCCACGGCCCACGCGGGAACCCCGCCGGCCGTCTCGGACTCGGTGGCGCTGACCTCGCCGTCGGTGCTGCTGCTCCCGGAGCCGCTCTGCTGCTCCGCCGGTGCCGCCACGACCACCTCGGTGTCCGGCAACGCTGCGAGTGCGTCGACCACCGCGGAGAGGCCGGGCGAGTCCACCCCGTCGTCGTTGGTCACCAGGATGGTGAGCTCCTCGACCGCTGCCGTGGTGGACGTCGTGTCCTCGGCCGCAGCGGTCGTCGACGTCGCGTCCGCCGCGTCGTCGCTGTCGTCGCTGCACGCACCTGCGAACAGCGCGAGCGCGGCGACGATCGCCAGCGCCGGCCACGCCCGTCGGGGTCCGGACCGCCGGACCGCTGCACTGACCACTGACCCGTCCCCCTGGACCTGCATGTGTCGACCCCCTGGTTCGATGGCCGAGAGCCTACGCCGCGGCCGAACTCCCGGTTTGTGCAGTAGCGCTGCAGATAGTCTCCTCCGCATGCTCCTCACGCTGCTCGGCACCGGCTCCCCGATCCCGCACCCCGACCGTGCCGGCCCGGCGACACTGGTCCAGGCCGGTGGGCTGAACCTCTGCGTCGACGCCGGCCGCGGTGTGTCGATGCGGTTGGCTGCCGCTGGCATCCCCGGGCCGCCGTTCCTGCACCACGTCCTGCTCACGCACCTGCACTCGGACCACGTGACCGATCTCAACGACCTGATCACGATGCAGTGGGCGATGTCACCGACGCCGAACCCCCTGCCGCTCGCCGGGCCGGTCGGGACCGAACGGTTCGTCGAGCGCACCGTGGAGATGCTGCGCGACGACATCGGCTACCGCGTCGCGCACCACGCGGATCTCGAGGGCGAACCGACCTGCTCGGTGACCGAGCTCGTCGACGGTCCCCTCGAGGATCCGGTGCTCGCCGCGGCGGGCGTCGAGGTGGTCGCCGCCCCCACGGACCACCGCCCGGTCGCGCCGACGGTCGGCTACCGCATCAGCCACGACGGCGCCAGCGTCGTGTGCGCCGGGGACACGGTGCCGTGCGAGTCGCTCGACCGGCTCGTCGCCGGGGCGGACGTCTACGTCCAGACGGTGATCCGCAGCGACCAGATCGAAGCGCTCGGCGTCCAGCGGCTCAACGACGTCTGCGACTACCACTCGACGGTGCAACAAGCGGCGCAGACCGCGGCGCGCGCCGGGGTCGCCACGCTGGTGCTGACCCACCTGGTGCCGGCGCCTGCGCCGGGCGCCGAGCACGAGTGGGCCGAGCTCGCGGCCGAGCACTTCGACGGCGAGATCCTCGTTGCGTCGGACCTCGACCGCGTCGAGGTGTGAGCCGCCCGGTCGGCGCCGAGCCCGAGCCGCGCCGGCCCTAGGGTCTCGGGATGGACATCTCTCCCCGACCGAACCTGCTCTGGCGTCTCTTCGTCCTCATCGGCCTCGGGACGGCCGGCGCGGTGACCGTCAGCGACGAGGCGTGGGAGCGCTGGCAGGGCATCGCCGGCGACACGATCCCCCGCGACGCGATGCGCTCGATCTTCGTCGGCTCGGCCGCGCTGCACGTCGCCGAGAGCGGCATCGCCTACACCGCCGCGAAGCGGGGCGGTCTCGAGCGGCCCGGCCGCTGGGCACGCTCCACGCTGCTGTGGGGCTTCCCGGTGCTGCTCCGCCTCCGTCGCGCCACCCACCAGGACTGACGGTCCGCCAGCGGTGCCGGGGGCTCAGTAGTACCAGGGGTACGGGGACCAGTCCGGGTCGCGCTTCTCGAGGAACGAGTCGCGCCCCTCGGCCGCCTCGTCGGTCATGTAGGCGAGCCGGGTCGACTCCCCCGCGAACAGCTGCTGGCCGACGAGGCCGTCGTCGATCAGGTTGAAGGAGTACTTCAGCATCCGCTGGGCGGTCGGGCTCTTGGCGTTGATGCGCTCACCCCACTCCAGGGCGACCCGTTCGAGCTCGGCATGGTCGACCACGGCGTTCACCATGCCCATCCGGTGCGCGTCCTCGGCGGAGTACTCCGAGCCGAGGAAGAAGATCTCCCGCGCGAACTTCTGGCCCACCTGACGCGCCAGGTACGCGGAGCCGAAGCCGCCGTCGAAGCTGGCCACGTCGGCATCGGTCTGCTTGAACCGGGCGTGCTCACGGCTCGCGAGCGTGAGGTCCGCGACGACGTGCAGGCTGTGCCCACCGCCGGCGGCCCAGCCCGGCACCACGCAGATGACGACCTTGGGCATGAAGCGGATGAGCCGCTGCACCTCGAGGATGTGCAGCCGGCCGCTGCGCGCCGGGTCGGCGGACTCGAGCGAGTCGCCCTCGGCGTAGCGGTACCCGTCGCGGCCGCGGATGCGCTGGTCGCCGCCCGAGCAGAACGCCCAGCCGCCGTCGCGGGGCGACGGGCCGTTGCCGGTCAGCAGCACGCAGCCGACGTCGGAGGTCATCCGGGCGTGGTCGAGGACGCGGTACAGCTCGTCGACGGTGCCGGGGCGGAAGGCGTTGCGCACCTCGGGCCGGTCGAACGCGACCCGGACGGTCCCGGATCGGCGCGCCCGGTGGTAGGTGAGATCCGACAGCTCGAACCCGGGGACCTCGACCCACTCCTCGGGATCGAAGATCTCCGAGACCCCAACGGCTCCAGATGACTCAGCTCCGGACGACTCACTGGTCATGTCTCCTCCTGGGATGTCGATCGCGGGGATGCCGGCCACCGTGTCGGTCACGGGCGCGGGGTCACCGTGCATGGAGCTCGGCGACGAGCTCGGCGATCAGGTCGTCGGCGGCCGCGTACGGCAGGTACACCGCGACGCGCCCCGTGTGGGGGCCGTAGCGGCGGGCGATCTGCTCGGCGACCTCCGCGGGGGTGCCGCGCACCGAGATCCGCGACAGCAACGGGTCCTCGATCAACGCCGACAGCTCGTCCCAGCGCCCCGCCCGGGTCAACTCCCGGGCCTCGGGCTGCACGTCGCCGTACCCCTCGGTCTCGAACACCGGCCGGTAGGCGGGCGTCGACGAGTAGAAGCCCAGCAGTCCGCGGCATCCGGCGTCGGCGGCGGCGAGCTCGGCCTCGTCGCGGCCGGTGCACACGATGAGCTCCGGCAGCAGCTCGAACCCGGCGCGCCCACCGGGGCGCTGTGCGAGGCCGGCCTCGACCGCCGGGAGCGTCCGGTCGGTGAAGAACCGCTCGGAGGTGACCGGCATGACCGCCAGGCCGTCGGCGACCTCGGCGGCCATCGCGCACATCCGCGGGCCGAGCCCTCCGACGACCACCGGCGGCGGGCCCCACTCGAGTGGCGGCGGGGTGAAGATCGGCGTCATGAGCGTGTGGGTGCGGTACGGCCCACGATGATCGAGCGGTTCGCCGTCGGCCCAGGTGGCGAACACCGCGCGGACCGCCTCGACGGTGTCGCGCATCCGGGCGACGGGACGGTCGAACTCGACGCCGAAGCGCCGCTCGACGTGGGTGCGGATCTGGGTGCCGAGCCCGAGCGTGAAACGGCCACCGGAGAGCAGCTGCAGGTCCCATGCGCTGTGCGCCAGGTGCACGGCGTTGCGCGGGAAGGCGATCGCGACGTTGGTCATGACCGCGAGGTCGGTCGCGCCGGCGGCGAGCGCCAGGGGCAGGAACACGTCGTGGGGACCCTCGAACGCGAAGACCCCGTCGACCCCGCACCGCTCGAGGCGTGCGGCCTCCTCGGCAGCGTCGACCAGCCCGTAGACGGGGAGCAGGACCTGCATCAGCGCTCGGCCGAGTGTGCGTCGGCGACGTCGAGCGCCGCATCGATCGCGGCGATGCCGACGCGCAGCTGCTCCTCGTCGATGACCAGCGGCGGCGCGACGTGCAGCCGGTTGAAGTGGGCGAAGGGCCAGACACCGCCGGCCTTGCACGCCGCCATCACCTCGGCCATCGGCGCCGCCGCCGGGCCGGACGCGTTGAAGGGCACGAGTGGCTCGTGGGTGGCGCGGTCGCGCACCAGCTCGATCGCGAAGAAGCACCCGAGGCCGCGCACCTCGCCGACGCTCGGGTGGCGCGCCGCCAACTTCTCGAGCTCGGGGCGGATGACCTGCTCGCCGAGCGACGCGGCGCGCTCGGGGATGTGCTCCTCCTCGAAGACACGGATCGACTCGAGCGCCACCGCGCACGCGAGCGGGTGGCCCGAGTAGGTCAGCCCGCCGGGGTAGGGGCGGTCCGCGAACGTCGCGGCGATCTGCTCGGAGATGATCACCCCGCCGAGGGGCACGTAGCCCGAGTTCACCCCCTTCGCGAAGCAGACCAGGTCGGGCACGACGTCCCAGTGGTCGAGCGCGAACCACGCGCCGGTGCGCCCGAAGCCGACCATCACCTCGTCCGCGATCATCACGATGCCGTGGCGGTCACACAGGTCGCGCACCCCGGCGAGGTAGCCGTCGGGCGGGACGAGCACCCCGTTCGTGCCGACCACGCTCTCGAGCGCGATCGCCGCGATCGTGTGGGCGCCCTCCATGGTCACGACCTGCTCGAGGTGCGCCAGCGCACGCTGGCACTCGAGCGCCGCGTCGACCGGCTCGCCGGGCTGCGCGAACGCCGAGCGGTACGGATAGGGACCGAAGAAGTGGACGATCCCGACCGCGCCCGGCTCGGAGGGCCAGCGGCGCGGCTCGCCGGTGAGCGCCATCGCGGTGGTCGTCGCCCCGTGGTAGCTGCGGTACGCAGCGAGCACCTTGTGGCGGCCGGTGTGCAGTCGGGCCATCCGCACGGCGTTCTCGGTCGCCTCGGCGCCCCCGTTGGTGAAGAACACCTTGTCGAGCGGCCCCGGACCCGACGCCGTCGACCCCGGGGCGTGGGCGACGATCGCTGCGGCCGCCTCGCTGCGGACGTCGTTCGCGAACGTCGGAGCGACCATGCAGAGCTCGGCGGCCTGGCGCTGGATCGCCTCGACCAGGCGGGGGTGCTGGTGGCCCAGGTTGAGGTTGACGAGTTGTGAGGAGAAGTCCAGGTACTCGTTGCCGTCGTGGTCCCAGAACCGGGCGCCGCTGCCGCCGGCGATCGGGACGGGGGCGATGTGGGCCTGGGCCGACCACGAGTGGAACACGTGGGCGCGGTCAGCGGCGGTCGACTGTCGTTGGTGCGTTGGTCAGCACGGCGTTGGTCGAGGGCGTCATGGGCCAGAGCATTCCACGTCACCCTGTCCGACGCCGGGTCGGAACCGGCGCGCACCCCGGTAGCGTGGAGCCGGTCCGAAGGGGGACACGATGCCACCGACGCCCCGCGCGATCTCCGCCGGCCTGGTCCTCTCGTTCGTCGCGATCGTGATCGCCGCGTGCGCGCCGCCGCCGGGACCGCCGGTCACCACCACGACGTCGACCACCGCATCGACCACGACCCTGCCGGGCAATCCCGGCGACCCCGTGGTGAGCGCGTTCTCGGTCCAGGGTGCGGTCGGGCCGGCACCGGCCGTCGTCGCGCTCGCCTGGGCGGTCTCGGACCCCGACGGCGATGCACTGACCTGTCGACTCGACGGCGACGGCGACGCCACGTTCGAGACCGTCGTCGACCCGTGCCCATCGGTCGGGTCGCGCACCGTCAGCCTGGACTCCCCCGGGGCCCGCACCGCCCGGCTGCGCGTCGAGGGCGGCTCGGCCACACCGATCGAGGCGACGACGCAGTTCACCGTGAGCGGCTCGGTCACCGAAGGCTTCGACATCGAGCTGCGCGGCGCCGACGTGCTGGATCCGGCGGTGGCCGTCGGGTTCACCGACGCGGTCGAGCGCTGGGAGCAGATCGTCGTCCGCGGGGTCCCCGACCTGATCACCGTCGCCCGACCGGGCTGTCTGCCGGCGAGCTCGCCCGACCTGCCCGCGCTCGTCGACGACCTGATCGTCGACGTGGCGGTCGAGGCGATCGACGGTCCCGGCGGCGTCCTCGGCTCGGCCGGTCCGACCTGCATCCGCAGCACGGCCGAGCTCCCCGTGCACGGCACGATGCGCTTCGACTCCGACGACGTCGCGGATCTGCTCGCCGACGGCAGCTGGGACGAGGTCATCGAACACGAGCTCGCCCACGTCCTGGGGTTCGGCACCATCTGGGACCTGCCCGCGCAGGGGGCCGGCACCCGAGTGGTCATCACCGGGACGGGCACGACCGACCCCCGCTTCACCGGGCCCCGGGCGGTGGCGGAGTGGTCGACGCTCGGGCGAAGCGGCAACGTCCCGGTGGAGGCGACCGGTGGTCCCGGGACCCGCGACTCGCACTGGCGTGAGACCACCTTCGACGACGAGCTCATGACGGGATGGATCGGCGTCGGCACGAACCCGCTGAGCCGTGTGTCGGTCGCGTCGCTCGGCGACCTCGGCTACCGGGTGTCCCTCGCGGCCGCGGACCCCTACGCGCTCCCCGGGTTCCAGGGGCTGTTCCGAGCGGCCGATCCGGGGGTCGAGCTCGAGATGCTCCGGCCCGAGCTCGGCGCGCTCTGAGCGAACCGTTCCGCTCGAACCTGCGCTGCGGTGCGAACGATCGGTACCCTCGTGGGGTCCGCAGTACGCGACGGTCGATCTCGATGTCGCACGATGCGGACCCACCCCATCAGTACCGACAGAGGAGCGTTCGTGGCCGGAAGCGTTGAGCAGGAGATCAGTAGTTTCATCAGGGAGAGCATCGAGGAGATGCGCAAGCTGGTGGACACGGTCGAGAACGAGATCCGCAAGGCGGTCGAGCAGCTCGAGGACGCCGTGCGCGACATGGCCCAGAACGCTCGCGACGCGTCACCCGAGAGCGTCTCGGACGCGGCGAACCGGGCGCGATCCGCTGCGTCGGATGTCGTCGACTCGGTGAAGCAGCAGGTTCCGGGCGCCGCCCCGGCCAAGAAGAAGGCGCCGGCGAAGAAGAAGGCGCCCGCCAAGAAGAAGGCACCGGCGAAGAAGAAGGCACCCGCCAAGAAGAAGGCACCCGCCAAGAAGAAGGCACCCGCGAAGAAGGCACCCGCCAAGAAGAAGGCGCCCGCCAAGAAGGCTCCGGCGAAGAAGGCGAGCTCGAGCTGACGCCCCGGTCGTGTCGGCGAGGTCCGTCCGGACCTCGCCGACACGACCGAGCGCCTCGTCCCAACTGCCGATGATCACGTAGCGTCGCGCGTGTCGCCGACCCCGCCCGCTCAGGCAGCGAGGACCAGATGGACCTGACCGTCATCGCCATCCCCGGCTTCTTCGGGTCGATGGCCTACGAAGCCCGATGGTTGCAGCGACGGGCCGAGCGGGAGGGTCCCTCCCGCGTCGACTACGAGCGCAACGACACGATCGCCAGCCTCACGATGGGGACCGGCAGCCTGGTGATCCCGCTGCTGACCCACCGGCTCGCGAAGCACTTCGAGCTCGGTCGCGGCCGATGGGCCCGCCCGCTGCTCGCCGTCGGCGTGGCCGCTGCGGCCGCGACGGCGGTCGCGGACGCGGTCGCCCGCTCTGCCGAGCGCGAGGCCGGCGTCGTCGACGTCCCGGCCGACTCCGCCGCACGCGAGCGCGACGGGCACCCGGCCGATCCCGCCGGCGAGCCGGTCACCACCGGCCAGGCGCGCAGCGACACCCGCGCCGCGGTCGCCGTGGCGCACCTGGCGCGCGCGTCCGCCGGGAGCACCACGGTCGCGGCGATCGCGGCGACCGGCCTGACCGCCGCGTCGACGTGGGTGGCGCGCACCTCGGCGACGCGGCTGTTCCGCCATCGCGTGCTGCCCGACCTCGGCGGCGGGCCGGTCGCGCTCGCGGTCGCCGTGTTCGGCTGGGACTTCATCTACTACTGGAACCACCGCCTCCAGCACGAGAGCCGGATCATGTGGGCCATCCACGTCGTGCACCACTCCAGCGAGCGCTACAACCTGTCGACGGCGCTGCGCCAGCCGTGGGCCGACTCGCTCGGCATGTTCGTCCCCTACGGGTTGCTGTCGCTCGCCGGAGTCCGGCCGAACCTGATCGAGACGGCACGCCAGCTCAACCTGATCTACCAGTACTGGATCCACACCGACGCGATCCGCACCATCGGGCCGCTCGAGGAGGTGCTGAACACGCCGTCGCACCATCGGGCGCACCACGGCAGCAACCGGCGCTACCTCGACCGCAACCACGGCAGCATCCTGATCGTGTGGGACCGGCTCTTCGGCACGTTCCAACGTGAGCGCGCCGACGACCCGGTCATCTACGGGTTGACCTCGAACATCGAGACGTTCGACCCGGTGCGCATCGCCACCCACGAGTACGTCGACATCGTCCGTGACGTCGCCGGGTCCCGGACGTGGGCGGACCGCCTGTCCTTCGTGTTCCGCGGTCCCGGATGGGCCTACGAGCGCCACCCCGACCGCGCCGGCGGCGAAGCGGCACCGCTCGAGCCGTCCGCCGCCTGAGCGAGGTCGACCCCGGGTCGGTTCGTGGACGGAACGGACGCGGTGCCATGATCTGACGCTCCGTCAGATCCGACGAGCGCCTGCATCCCGAGGGGGACCCATGCCCACCGACGTCGTCATCGTCTCCGCCGCCCGCACCCCGATCGCCACCGCCTACAAGGGGTCGCTGATCGGCGTGGACGCCTTCACCCTCGCCGAGCTCGCCATGGGCGCGGCGCTCGAGCGTTCCGGGGTGGACCCCCACCTGGTCGATGACATCGGCTTCGGGGAGTCGATGCAGGGCGGCGGCAACATCGGTCGCAACGTCGCGGTGCGCCTCGGGATGAACGACGTGCCGGGCGTTGCGATGCAGCGCTGGTGCGCGTCGGGCATGGCCGGCGTGCAGTGGATCGCCGCGAACATCGCAGCGGGGATCATCGACTGCGGGATCGGCGGCGGCACCGAGTCGATGTCGACCGCGCCGGCCACGACCAAGCCCGGACCCGACGGGATGCCCGCCTCGTGGCTCTCCCCCGGCAACGAGGAGACGCCCGACGCCCCGCCGTTCAACATGGCGCTCACCGTCGGCGACAACACCGCCCGCCTCGCCGGCATCACGCGCGACCGCGCCGATGCCTGGTCGCTGCGGTCGCACCAGAACGCCATCCGGGCGATCGACGAGGGCCGCTTCGACGCCGAGCTGGTGAGCGTGCCGCTGCCCGACGGCTCGGAGTTCACCACCGACGAGCACCCGCGCCGCGGCTCCACCCTCGAGAAGCTGGCCTCGCTCCCGCTGCTCAACGACGGCCTCGAGGGAGCGGTCACCACCGCCGGCAGCTCGTCCGGGCTCAACGACGCCGCCGCGGCGGTGATGCTGTGCTCACGGGAGTTCGCCGAGACCCACGGGCTCACCCCGTTGGGCGTCATCCGTGGCTGGGGCTCCGCTGCGCTCCCGCCCGCCGAGACCGGCATGGGGCCGATCCACGCCCTGCCCAAGGCCCTCGCCACCGCGGGCATCTCGGCCGGGGACCTCGACTCCATCGAGATCAACGAGGCGTTCGCGACGGTGCCGCTCGCCGCGATCGACGCGCTCGGCCTCGACGAGGAGATCGTCAACGTCAACGGCTCGGGCTGCTCGCTCGGCCACCCGATCGCGTGCACCGGCGCCCGCATGATCGTGACGATGGTCAACGAGCTCGCCCGCAGCGACGCCCGCTACGGCGCGGTCGCGATGTGCGCGGCGGGCGGCATGGGCTCGGCGACGATCATCGAACGGGTCTGAGCCGCCCTCGCCCGAATCCTGCTCAGAGGACGCGTGGCCAGTAGTCGCCGGTGAGCATCTGTTCGAGGGTGGCCCGGTGCATGATCAGGTCGTCGATGTCGTCGGGCATCTCGGCCTCGCCGAACGCGATCGCACGACGCTGGACCTGGCTCATGATGATCCCGTGCCGCACCGCGGCGTACATCGTGTAGAAGTCCATGTCCCGCGGCTCGTGGCCGGACCGCTGCGCATAGGCCTCGGTGACCCGGTCGCGGTGCAGGAAGTGCGGCATCCCGCCGAGTCCCATCGACGTGGCGATGTCCTCGAAGAAGCGGTGCAGGAAGATCATCCAGGCCAGGTCCACCTCGCGCGGGGCGAGCCCGGCCATCTCCCAGTCGAGCACCGCGACGGGCTCGAAGTCGTCGTAGATGACGTTGCCGATCCGGGCGTCGCCCCAGCTCAGCACCGTCGGCCCCTCGTCGGTGGGCCAGTTCGCGTCGAGCCAGTCGAAGCACGACTCGATGAGCGGCGACCGGTGCCCGTCGGAGGACACCCAGTCGAAGTAGCGGCGCAGGTCCGCGACGTGGCGACGCAGCGCGGTGTCACCGGGCGCGGTCGAGGCGAGGAACGCGAAGTGCCGCTCGGGGTCCTCGATGCCGTGCAGCGCGACGAGCACGTCGACGGTCGCGTCCTCGAGTCGCTGCTGGTCCTCGCGTGACGCGTCGTAGAGCCAGTTGTCGCCGAAGTCGTAGGGCAGCACGTCCGGCGGGACGACCCCGTCGTGTCGCTCCATCGTGAAGAACGGCGCGCCGATCGGGCCATCGTCCTCCTCGAGCCACAGCACCCGGGGGACCGGCACCTCGGAGCGTTCGGCGGCGACCGCCATCACCCGGTACTGCGACACCAGGTCGTAGGTCTCGAACACCGGCACCGTGGTCGCGGCGGGGGCGATCCGGGCCACGAGACGCCGATCGGCGCGTTCGCCGTCCTCGGTCCAGGTGGCGTCGACGAGCACGGTCTCGCTCGACATGCCGTTGGAGTCCGGCACCGTGACCGACCCGACCACGGGCTCCGCCCCCGACGGGAGACGACCAGCCAGCCACGCCTCGAGGTCCACTCGGGTGGCCTCCGGGTCACGACGTGACTCGGCGGGCCGGGCGGTCCGGGTCGTGGGTTCCTCGCCGTCCGCAGTGGTCTCGCTCACCGTGTCCCCCTGTCCGGCGTGACGCCCCCCGCCCGCCGTGGCTCAGTGTGCCACGCAGCCGCGGGGCAGTCGCGGGTCAGCCGCAGGTCAACCCGAGGTCGCTCGAGAGGATGCTGCCGTGCATGTTGCGGCCGTCCTCGGACGCCACGAAGGCGAACAACGACGCGATGTCCTCCGGTTCGCCCATCCCGCGGAAGCCCATGTACGGCGTCATGAGGTCGATGTCGATCCCGTCGGGGATGCTGAACCCGTGCGTGAGGCTCGACTGGATGCCCCCCGGCGCGATCGCGTTCACCCGGACCGGGGTCTTCTGCAGCTCCATCGCGAGCGAACGGGTGAGCTGCACGACGGCGCCCTTGGTCATCGAGTACGCCACGGTGTAGGCGGTCCCCATCACCCCGGCGTTGGACGCGATGTTCACGATGTTGCCGGAGCTCTCGAGCAGGTGCGGCAGCGACGCTTGGCACAGGAAGAACGGACCGTCGGCGTTGACCGCGAACATGCGGCGGTAGTCGGCCTCGGACACGTCGATGACGTGGTCGGCGCGGGAGATCCCCGCGATGTTGCCGAGCACGTCGAGGCGGCCCAGCTCGGCGACGCAGCGCTCGACCACGTCGAAGCACACTGCACGCTCGGCGACGCTCGCCGTGTGGGTCACCACGGTGCCCCCGGCAGCGGCGACCTCCTCGGCGAGCGTCCCGAGTCCCGCCTCGTCGACGTCGACCGCGAACACCGCAGCGCCCTCGGCGGCGAGGCGAACCGCCGTGGCCCGTCCGATCCCCGACGCGGTGCCGGTGAGCAGCGCCACCGTGTCGGCGAAGCGCCCCTCGACCACTCGTGCTCGTTCACTCATCAGATCGCTCGCATCCCCGGGGCGAGGGACCCGCACGGGCGGCGGGGTCGCGAACCGGTCTCCGGTGCGAGTCGTCTAGTCTCCCGCCCATTCCACGTCAAAGCTGACACACCGTCAGATCGGCGCAGCACACAGGGGGACCAGCGACGATGGCCAGCGACTCGACCACGCCCACCGGCCCGGCGGGGACCGCCGGAGCAGAGCAGTTCACGCTCGCGGCGGTGAACGAGACCGTCGCCGCCGCGGTGCCCGAACGTGAGGCGATCGTGTTCGGCGATCGTCGCATCACCTTCGGGGACCTCGCCGAGCGCACCCGCCGTCTCGCCTCCTACCTGCACTCCCGCGGGCTCGGGGCCCACACCGAGCGTTCCGAGCTCGAGGCGCACGAGAGCGGCCAGGACCACCTGGCGCTCTACCTGTACAACGGCAACGAGTACATCGAGGGCATGCTCGGCGCCTACAAGGCACGGGTCGCGCCGTTCAACGTGAACTACCGCTACGTCGCCGAGGAGCTGCGCTACCTCTTCACCGACGCATCGGCCCGCGGGGTGATCTACCACGCCGAGTTCGCGCCGCTGCTCGCCGAGGTGCTGCCCGAGCTGCCCGGTGTCGAGGTCCTCATCCAGGTCGACGACGGCTCCGGCAACGAACTGCTCCCCGGCGCGGTCGACTACGAGACGGCGATCGCCGAGGGGGATCCCGCCGGCCCGCCCGTCGAGGCGTCCCCCGACGACCTCTACATCGTCTACACCGGCGGCACCACCGGCATGCCCAAGGGCGTGCTGTGGCGCCAGCACGACATCTTCATGAACGCGATGGGCGGCAAGGAGGTCGGCACCTGGATCGAGGTGTCGTCGTCGGAGGAGATCGCCCAGAAGGCCATCGACAACACCGGGTTCCGGCTGATGCCGTTGCCGCCACTCATGCACGGCGCCGCGCAGTGGGCGGGGTTCATGATGCTCAACGCCGGCTCGACCCTCATCATGCCGACGTCGCACGCGCTCGACCCGGTCGAGGTGTGGAGCACGGTCGAGCGCGAGCAGGTGATGTCCATCGTCGTCGTGGGCGACGCGATGGCGCGGCCGCTGCTCGAGGAGCTCAAGCGCGGCGACTACGACGTCAGCTCGATGTTCGTGCTCGGCAACGGTGGAGCGCCGCTGTCGGCCGCGATCAAGGAGGAGTTCCTCGAGCTGCTGCCGAACCTGTTGGTCAACGACTCGCTCGGCTCGTCCGAGACCGGCGCGCAGGCGTCGCACCTGTCCGCCAAGGGTGCCGTGCAGACCGGCAAGTTCTCCCCCGGCCCCGGCGCGACCGTGATCAGCGAGGATCTCGCCGAGGTGCTCGACGCAGGACACGAGGGCATCGGGTGGCTCGGCCAGTCGGGCCCGGTTCCCCTCGGCTACCTCGGCGACCCGGCCAAGACGGCCAAGACGTTCCCGACCATCGACGGCGTGCGCTACTCGGTGCCGGGCGACCGGGCGGTCCGCCGTGCCGACGGTGAGATCGACCTGCTCGGGCGCGACTCGCAGTGCATCAACTCCGGCGGCGAGAAGATCTTCGTCGAGGAGGTCGAGATGTCGATCGTGTCGCACCCCGACGTGGCCGACGTCCTGGTCTGCGGGCGACCGAGCGAGCGGTGGGGTTCGGAGGTCGTCGCGGTCGTGCAGCTCACCGAGGGTGCGTCGGTGGACGGCGCAGCGCTCGAGTCACACGCCGGGACGACCATCTCGCGCTACAAGCTGCCGAAGGACTGGCTGTTCGTCGACCGGGTCGTGCGCTCGCCGTCGGGCAAGGCGGACTACCGCTGGGCGAAGTCGCTCGCCGCCGAGTCGGCCTGACACCGGCGCACCCGGCGCACTCCACCCGGCGAACTCCTGACCGCACCCCACCCGGCGCACCCCGCCATCTGGGGTCTGCACGCCCCACCCGGCGAACCCATCGCCATCTGGGGTCCCCACCCGCGATCTGGCGACGAACCGGTCGACATCCGACCATTCCATCGCCAGATCCATCGCACCGCCGGCCCCACCCGCCATCTGGCGACGAACCGGTCGACATCCGACCATTCCACCGCCAGATCGACGGGTGCCGCGGACCGGGTCGCGATCCCCGCTGACGGGACAGATCGGCTGCGCCACGATCGGGGATGGCCCGCCCGACCATCGACCCGCTGACCGCTCTGGCGCAACAGGGCTCGCGCCACCACGGGGTCGTCACCCTCGCCGACGCGGCGGCGCTCGGCGTCACCAGGGCCCAGCTCCGCACGGCGATCGGGCGGGGCAGTTGGCGCCGGGTCGGGCGCGGGGTGCTCGTGGCACCGGCGGCGCCGCGAACCTGGGACCAGCGGGTCATGATCGCCGTCGCCGCGTGCGGCGGGGTGGCCTCGCACCGCTGCGCCGCCCGCTTGCACCGGCTGGACGGCTTCGGCGACGCACCGGTCGAGGTGACCCTCGAGCGCAACGGCTCGCCACCCAGCGGGGGCGTCATCGCCCATCGCACCACCCGCTGGGATCCGGAGTCGATCACCACGATCTCGGGCATTCCTGCGATGTCGATCGCACGCACGCTGGTCGACCTCGGCGCGGTGGTCGACGACGACCAGGTCGAACAGGCGCTCGACGATGCGCTGCGCCAGGGCTGCAACCTGCGCTGGATCACCCAGGTGCTCGACTCGGCGATGCGGCCCGGCCCCAGCGGCTGCGCTGCGCTGCGGCGGGTGCTTGCCCGACCCGATCGTTCAGGACCGATCCCCGACTCGCGCTTCGAGCGACTCGTCGAGCGGCTGGTCACCACCCATGGGTTCCCCGAACCCGAGCGCCAGGTGCCGATCCGCTCCGGCGACCGGATCGTCGCCCGGGTCGATGCGGGGTGGGTGGCCACGCGGTCGGGCTCGAGGCCGACTCCGAACTGTGGCACTGGGGGCCGCGCCGCGGTCGGCTGGCCCGCGCACGCCACAACCTGTTGTCGTCGCTCGGCTGGACGATGCTCTACGCCAGCTGGCAGGACCTCGACGACCCCACCGACCTGCTCGGCCGACTGGAGTCCCTCCTCCGCCCGTCCGGCCCCACCGCCTGAGCCGACGCCCAGCTGAGCTCGCCGACATCTGGCGACGAAACGGTCGAGGATCGACCAGAACCCCACCAGACATGCGCGCCATCGGGACCCGGACCGCATCTGGCGACGAACCGGTCGAGGATCGACCAGAGCTCCGCCAGATGCCTGGGCGGCGGCCCGGCCGGTGGGTCCACCGTCAGAAGCCGGCGCCGACCAGGTGATCGAGGTCGAGCCAGACGACATCGGGGTCCGGCACCCAGGGCTCGGGGGCGAGCTCCACATCGGTCACGCCGTCGAGCAGGTGCTCGACGAAACGATGGTGCCCCGAGGGCTCGCGACCGCGCACCTGGCCGATCGGGTCGGCGAAGAGGTCCTCGGGCAGGCCCATCCGGAGCACCACCAGGCCGAGGCTCGGCACCACGACCAGCCGCTGGTCGAACAGGCCGGTCAACCCGAACGCATCGGGGGGCGCCGGCGGGAGCCACCGACGCTCCAACCAGTCGTCCTCGACGTAGCCGAAGAACGGGTGGCGCTCCCCTTCGTTGGTCCGCCACAGGAAGCCGTAGCTCGGGTTGGGCCCGGTCCCCCGGCGGCCTTCCCGGATGTAGGCCGCGCTGATCAGCTCGCTCCCCCGCCAGCGACCCTCCGCCAGCAGCAATGAGCCGAGCCGGGCGAAGCCCTCGGGCGACATGTCGAGGAACGCGAACCCCTGGGTCCGTCCGGAGCCGTCGCGATCCCACCGCCAGTGCGCGTCCGGGATCCCGATCGGCGCGAACAGCTCGCGCGCCGCGTACGACTGCAGGTCCTCACCGACCGCCGCTTCGACCACCGCGACGAGCACCGTGACCGTCGTCTGGGCGTACATGAAGCGGGTCCCCGGCGGATGCTCGAACGGCCGACGCAACGTGGTCGCGACCGAGTCGCCGCTGCCCGCTGCGCTCAGGTCGTTGACCCAGGCGAACCGCAAGCCGGAGGTCTGGGTGAGGAGCTGACGTACCGTGATCGCGCCGTGTGCCGGGCCGAGCCCGTCGAGGTGCAGCCCGATCGGGTCCTCGACCGACAAGGCGCCCTGCGTGACCGCCCGCCCGACGAGCATCGAGACGACGCCCTTGGTCATCGACCAGGTCGCCATCGGGGTGGACCCCGCGAGCGCATCGTTGCCGGAGGTGGCCACCAGGCAGTCGTGGCGATACACGCGGACCGACTGGGCGCCGCGGGCGGACGAGTAGCCCACGGCCCCGCGCACCGACGCCGGGTCGAGGGCCACCGACTCGGGTTCGACCCGCTCGAAGTCCTGCGTCGGCTCCGGCTGCTCGCAACGCAGCTCGGTTTCGGGCGCCCGGCGCGCCGCCGGCGTCACGCCGGCGTCGTCGCGCCCGTCGGTGCCCACCGGGTCGACGTGGCGGGTCCCGACCCGAGGCGGAACGCAGGCCGCGGCGACGACCAGCAGCGCAAGGGCCGCCACGACCGCCACGACCGACCTGCCGACGGCGCCACCGCGCCGGGTCGGTCGACGGCGCATCCCGGCGCGACGACGATGCATCGACCCCCGATCGGCGCGAGTCCTGCCGACCGGCACCGCCGACGGCTGCGAACAGCCTGCCGCCGACCGAACGCCCGGGCAAGGACCGCACGCCGATCCGCCGACCGGCACATGGGCCCCGATGTGCCACGCCGGCTGCGGCGCAGGACGGTGCCGTGGAGCGGCGCCGGCCGGGTGGATCGGGCCTCGTCGGTCACGAACCCACGGAGTTGAGTCAAGTCCGCCGGGTTTTCCGCCGACCACGGGGGGCATGCATCTCCACCGACCCGTTCCGCACAGCGGACCCTCAGACTCCGAGCTCACGTCTCGGGGCCACGGCGGGAGCCACGGCGGGAGCCGACGCCACGACGGGAGCCGACGCCACGTCGATCGGCCCGCACCGTCACGCGTCGCGGCGATGCTGCGACGCACGACCCGGTGGGCAGCGGTGCTGGGAACGACGGCGATGTTCGCTGGTGCGTGCACCGCAGTGGCCGAGCCGCCGACCGAACCGATCGGGAGCCCCGTCGACCGCCAGGTGCGCAGTCCGGCGGCGCCGACGACCTCGGCGCCGACCCGAGCCACTGCGCCTCCGGCAACCACGCCGCCTGCAACCACAGCCACCTTCAGCTCCGCCACCTTCAGCTGGGCCGGCGAGCTTCCGGCCCGCAGCGACCTCGGCGCGCATCGGCGGCTGCTCGGTCTTCCCCTCCCGGCCACTTCCTCAACGCGACCGGCGTCGACCGCCTGCCGGTCCACCGGCGTTCGTCGGCCTGGATCGCCGGGCTCGACCAGCCGGGCGCGAACGTGCGCTTTCCGTCCAGCGGTATCTGGGAGGGGTCGCGGGGCGGCATGCCCATCAACGTGGTCGACTCGCGAGAGATCGGCTTCGACGACGTGGCGATCAACCCGTTCTGGAACTCGAACGCCTACCGGGGCGAGTTCCCGATACCGCCGCGGCCCCGCGTCCAGGGGCACCCCGGCGCAGCATGGGACCGGCACCTGCTGATCGTCGACACCGCCGACTGCACCGCCTACGAGATGATCGAGTACAACACCGATCTGTTCGCACTCCTCGGCACCCATGCCGCACTGAGCAGCGCGCGCTACTCGCTCGACTCGCTCGACCGGCCGAGGAGCACCACCAACGTCGCGAACACCCCGCTGATCGGCCAGTACGTCATGCGTGACGAGGTCGCCCGGGGCCGCATCGATCACGTCATCGGTGCGTGCACGAACGCAGCCGGCTCCTCGACGACCTGGCCCGCCCAGCGCAGCGACGGTCGCGCCGGCCCCGAGGCGATCCCGATGGGATCGTGGCTCCGGCTGCGCAGCGATGTCGATCCGGGGAGCTTCACCGGTGACGCCCGACCGGTCGCGGAGGCGCTCCGGCGACACGGAGCCGTGCTGACCGACACCTGTCCCTGGCCGCTCAAGCTCATGGCCGAGAACTCGGCGACCTGGGACGACGATGCGATGGATCAGATCCGTGCGCTCGAGCCGTCGGACTTCGAGGTCGTCGACACCACGTCGATGCAGCTCGACGGGGAGAGCTACACGATCCGCTGACGTCGGGCGGTCGCCGGCGCCACCGTCCGGTCCGTCAGGGCCCCGATCCGGTACGCCTCACGGGCGCCCTGTCCTAGCGTCCCGCCCATGACCGAACGCCGATCGCTTCCGTTCCGTGTCGCCTCGCGGTTGCTCGCGCTGCCCGAACCTGCGCTGTCACGGGTCATCGGGGCGCCACCGGTCGTGATCGACGGCCGCGTCCTGAACCGCAGCGTCCAGGCACTCCTGGTGGCCACCGAGCGCCTCGGGCTCGACCTCGACGCGGACTCGGCGACGGTGGAGGAGCGACGTGCGGGGCTCCGGCGCAGCGCCGCGCTCGGCATGCCGGTGCGCACCGGGGTGCACGTCACCGAGCGACGGATCCCCGGGCCGGCGAGCGAGATCCCCGTTCGGATCTACCGACGCTTCGGCACGACCGATTCGGTTCCCGCGATCGTCTACCTGCACGGCGGCGGGTGGGTCGTCGGCGACCTGGACACCCACGACCCGTCCTGTCGTCTCCTCGCCGAGGAGTCCGACTGCCTGGTGGTCTCGGTCGACTACCGCCTCGCGCCCGAGCATCCGTTCCCCGCGGCCGTCGACGACGCGGTCGCCGCGTACCGCTGGGTGCACGACCGCGCCGACGAGCTCGGTGTCGAACCGGGTCGCGTCGGGGTCATGGGCGACAGCGCCGGCGGCAACCTGGCCGCAGTGGTCGCGCAGGTCACCCGCGACACCGATGTCCCCCCGCCGACCGCGCAGTGCCTGGTCTACCCGGCGACCGACCAGCTGATGCGCGAGCCGTCCCACCAGCTGTTCGCCGAGGGGTTCTTCCTGACCAAGCCGTCGATGGACTGGTACCGGGCGCAGTACCTGCCCGACCGAGCAGATCGGGACTCGCCGCTCGCGTCACCCATCGAGGCGACCGACCTCGCCGGGATCTGCCCGGCGCTGGTCGTGACCGCCGGGTTCGATCCGCTGCGCGACGAGGGGCATCGCTACGCCGAGCGACTCGCCGACGCCGGCGCGCCGGTGCGGTACCGCTGCTACGACGACATGGTCCACGGGTTCTTCGGGATGGGCGTGCTGCCCGCCGGTATGGGGATGGCGTCGGAGATCTGTCTCGGCATGGGCGAGCTCATGCACGACACGCCCTGACCCGCGTCGACAGGACCCGTTCGGCGGCGACGCCTCGCCGTCGTCAGCGGTTGCGTGCCGCCGTGATGTCGGTGGCGCCGAGGCGACGCTGGATGGCTGCGCTGAGCCCGGGAGCGACGCTGGCGAACGACGCCGCCACGCGCAGCTCGGGCGGGGCGACGAACACCTCGCCCAGGTCCTCCTCGATCGCCTTCGCGACCGCGACGGCGACGTCGTGGGGGGACTTGGTCCGCACCGCCGAGGGCAGGTCGATCCCGGAGTCGGCGAACATGCCGGCGTCGCGGATGAACCCCGGCTCGACGACCGACACGCCGATGCCGGTGTCCACCAGGTCCTCTCGCAGCGCGAGCGCGAAGCCGCGCAGCCCGAACTTGGTCGCGTTGTACATCCGCGTGTTCGGCGACGCCGCCAGCCCGGCGAGCGAGCCGATGAACACGACCTGGCCGGGCAGCCGCTCGCGCAGACGGTGCTGCACGAACTCGGTGGCCATCAGGATCGGGCCGCGCAGGTTCACGCCGATCACACGGTCGACCTCCTCGGTCGTGAGGTCCTCGATCGGCCCGTCGCCGCCGATGCCGGCGTTGGCCACGACGATGTCCACGTCGCGGACCGCAGCGATCACCGCGTCGAGCCCCGCCGGGTCGGTCAGGTCCGCGACGAGCACCTCGGCGCCGGTGCGCTCGGCGAGCGCCTCGAGCTGCTCGCGACGTCGAGCGGTCACCACGAGGTGGGCGCCACGGCGCGAGAGCTCATCCGCGATCGCCTCCCCCAGACCGCCGCTGGCACCGGTGAGCAGGACACGCCGTCGACTGAGATCCATGGGCGGCACCGTAGCTGGCCGGCTGGGGGGGGTCGCTGCGGGTCGGGCCGTGTCGCGGCGGACGGCCGACCGCCCCGCCGCCTAGAATGAGAACGCGTTCTACTCTTCGAGAACCAGGGGGCCGAGATGGCGATGACGACCGACCGACCGACCGAGGACCGGGTCGACACGGACCGCTACACCATCGTCTCGGCGGACTGCCACGCCGGCGGCAGCCACCAGATGTACCGCGAGTACCTCGACCCGGCGTACGTGGACGACTTCGACGCATGGCGCGAGAAGTACCGCAACCCGTTCCGTGACCTGCAGGAGGCCGACGGCGGCCGGGTGCGCAACTGGGACGACGAGCGGCGCATCTCGGACCTCGAGGCCGATGGGATCGTCGGCGAGGTCGTCTTCCCCAACACCGTCCCGCCGTTCTTCCCGAGCTTCGTGCTCTTCGCCCGGCCGCCCCGCGCCGATCAGTTCGAGCACCGCCTGGCCGGCATCCGCGCCCACAACCGTTGGATGGCCGACTGGTGCTCGCGGTACCCCGAGCGTCGCGCCGGCATCGGGCAGATCTTCCTCAACGACGTCGACGAGGCGATCCGCGACGTGCGCTGGATCAAGGAGAACGGGCTGCGCGGCGGCATCCTGATCTCGGCGGTCCCGCCCGACTGCGACGACGTCAAGCCGCTCTACGACCCGATCTACGACCCGCTGTGGGCGGTGTGCGAGGAGCTCGAGGTGCCGGTGAACTCCCACGGCGGCACCGGCATGCCCGACTACGGCCGCTACCCCGCCGCGGCGCTGCTGTTCATCAACGAGGTCACCTTCTACTCGCAGCGTCCCTTCGTGCAGCTGTTGGTCTCCGGGGTCTTCGAGCGCTTCCCACGGCTCAAGTTCGTCATGACCGAGATGGGCTGCGCCTGGCTGCCCCCGATGCTCGCAAACCTGGACCGGATCCTTGCGCAGATCCGTGACACCGGCCGGGTGGGTGAGCTGCGCTTCGAGCCCGAGCACGTGCTGCCGCTGAGCGCGACCGAGTACTTCCGGCGCAACTGCTGGGTCGGCGCCAGCCAGCCCGGCGCGGACGACGCCGCGGCGCGCCACGAGATCGGCATCGACCGGTTCATGTGGGGCAGCGACTACCCCCACAACGAGGGCACCTGGCCCCACACACGTGAGGCGCTCCGCCAGCGTTTCGCCGACGCGCCGGCCGACGAGATGCGCCGCATCCTGGCGGGCAACGCGGCCGAGCTCTACGGCTTCGACCTGGACGCGCTGGCGCCGATCGCCGGGCGGGTCGGGCCGACGGTCGCGGAGATCGCCGAGCCGCTCACCGAGCTGCTCCTGACGACCCGCCGAAGCCCTCCTGCGTTGACCAGGCGGGATCGGCGCGGCAGTTCGGCCTCGACGGCCGGCACCTCCGCGCCGTCGCCCGATCAGCGCCGCGTGCCGCTGGTGCACCCGGGTCGTGGTCCGCGGCCTGATCGGGCAGGAACCGCCGCGAGGCCGCCGGCGACCGCCACCACCACGGCTGCGACCAGCGCCGAGAAGCCGAAGCCCGACATCCACGCATCCTTCGCAGCGACGACGAGCGCCGCTCCGTCATCGCCTCCGGCGACCTGCGAGGCCTGCAGCGCTCCGGCGAGCGACGACGAGACCTGCTCGCGCACCTGGTCCGGCACCTGGTTGGTCCCGGCGAGCTCGGCGGCGTAGCGCGACGCCAGCAGGCTGCCGAAGACCGCGACGCCGAGCGACCCGCCGAGCTCGCGGGTCGTGTCGTTCATCGCCGAGCCCATGCCGGCCTGGGCGCGGGGCACCGACGACATCAACAGGTCGGTCGTCGGCGACATGGCGGTGCCCATGCCGAGCGCCATGACGAACGTGCCGCCCAGCAGGAGCAGGTAGCTCGGCTCGACGCCCATCGTGGAGATGACCCCGACACCCGCCGCGATCATCCACATGCCGGTCGCGACGACCCGTCGCTTGCCGTAGCGCGGCGACGAGCTTCGCGGAGCGGGGGGCGGCGATCAGCATCGCGACCGAGATGGGCACCATCCGCACCGCCGCCTCGAGGGCCGAGTAGCCCCACACCGGCTGCAGCATCTGGGTCAACAGAGAAGAACATGCCCATCATCGCGAAGAACACCAGGGTGAGCACCAGCGCCGAGGTGCCGAACGCACCGATGCGGAACAGCCGGACGTCGAGCATGGGGTGCTCCACGTGCAGTTCCCAGAGGACGAACGCCAGCAGCACCAGCAGCCCGACGGTGCCGACACCGATCGTGACCGGCGACGTCCAGCCGTACACCGGACCTTCGATGATGGCGAACACGAGCGTGCAGAGCCCGATCACCGACAGCACGGCCCCGAGCAGGGTCGAGGGTGGGGTCGACTCGCCCCGGAGCGGCGGCACGAGGAACGCACCGGCGCCGAGCGCGACGAGCACGACCGGCACGTTGATCAGGAACACCTCGTTCCAGGTGCCGTGCTCGAGGACGAACCCGCTGAGCAGCGGACCGACCGCCGCGCCGGCTCCGGAGACACCGGCCCAGATGGCGACCGCCCGCGCTCGTTCGCGCACCGGGAAGATGTTGGTGATGATCGACAGCGTCGCGGGCATGACCAGCGCGGCGCCGACGCCCATGACGACCCGGGCGAAGATCACGCCGGCGGAGTCTCGGCGAAGAACGCGGAGGCGGTGGCCGAGGCCGAACACGACCAGCCCGATCTGCAGGATGCCCTTGCGGCCGTAGCGGTCACCGAAGTTCCCCGCTGCGAACAACAGCCCGGCGAAGACCAGCGAGTAGGCGTCGACCATCCACTGCAGCTGGGAGTTGGTGGCGGAGAGCTCCTCGCTGAGGCTCGGCAGGGCGACGTTGAGCGAGGTGTTGCCGATCATGATGATCAGCAGGCTGAGACAGAGCACCGAGAGCGTCCACCAGCGGCGGGCGTGCACCTCGGCGCTGATGCCGGGCGCGGGCTCGTCGATCGGCGCGGTGGCGAGGCCCGTGGTCCCCGGGTCGTCCGGCGCCGTCGACTGGGCCATCTCGTGTCTCCTCAACCCGGGACCTGGTCCCGCGCACGTCGTCGACCCCGGGCAGGAACGCCATCAGGGATCGGATGGCAACTGTGCCAGATGGCATGACTGCCATCAACGCCGTTGTCTGTACCATCGGTCACATGAACGCGACCTCCACCGTCGACGCGGGTCCGGCGCCCCAACCGGGCCGACGGGAGCGCAAGGTCGCGGCGACCCGCCGGACGATCCTCGACACCGCACGCACGTTGTTCACACGGCAGGGCTTCGCCGAGACGACCGTCGAGCAGATCGCCGAGCGTGCCGACGTCGCCCCGCGGACGTTCTTCCGCTACTTCCCCACCAAGGAGTCGCTGCTCTTCGCCGACTTCGACGAGGTGCGGCGCGCGATGTTCGAGACGCTCGAGGCCCGCCCCGAGAACGAGGACCCGCTCCGGTCGTTGTCGGTCGCGCTCTGCGAGATGGCCCGGGTGATCGAGGCGCGCCGCGACGAGCTGGTCTGGGGGTTCCGGCTCTGCGCCGGACAGGAGGTCGAGGGCGTCTACGAGCGCACGATGCTCAAGGAGCAGACCAACGAGCGGGTCGCGGCGTTCATCGCGGAGCGCCTCGGCGTCGACGGCGAGGTGGACCCGCGACCGATGGCCTGGGCCGGAGCGATCATGGCGGTGTTCGCCGCAGCGATGAAGTTCAGCGCCACCGACGACCCTGCGGCGCCGGCGGGACGCAGCGTCGAACTGCTCGACGAGCTCCTCGATGGCACCGCCACCGCGATGCGCTCCGCCCGCCCGGACTGACCCCGCCTGCGAGGCCGGCGGACCGGGCGGTCGCTCACCCCGGCGCTCAGCCGAACAGCGAGTTGAGGTCGTACACCGCAGCCACGATCAGCAGCACGAAGATGCCGCCGCCGACCGCTGCGTAGTACCAGCGCCACTTGTGGTCCGCCGCGAAGAACCGCCGCATCGAGATCGTGATCGCGACCATCGACACCCCACCGAGAGCCAGACCGAGCAGTGGACCGAAGACGCCCGAGAGGTTGGCGATCGGCGCGAGCAGCGGCAGGAACACGTAGGTGATCAGGCAGCGGACACCCGAGATGGCGATCGAGCGACCGAACACGCTCTCGGACCCGAGGATGCTCTCCTTGGGCCCGTCCACGGGGAGACGCAACAGCCACCGCATCCGACGATCCGCAGCCCACCGACCCCCGCCGGCGACGGCGGTGCACGGGGGCGGTCACGGCAGGATCCAGCAGCGAACACGAGTACACCACGACGGCGGCGCGCACATCCCACCCCGGCGGTGGCGTCGGGCACCGATCACGCAGGGCGACCGCCCGGGGGTTCAGGCCCTCAGGCGTCGAGCTTGGCGGTCGACGCGGACGCCGGGGCCCATCGTCGGAGGACACCGGTGACCTTGCGGAGGTAGCGGCCCTTCGACGACGACGGCTTCACCTTCGCCAGCTCGTCGATCACGGCGCGCAGGTTCCGCTCGAGTGCGTCGGCGGTGAAGCTCGCCCGCCCCAGCAGCACGTGGACGTTGCCGAACCGGTCGGTGCGGTACTCGACCTTGCCGCCCTTGAACTCGCCGACGGCCTTGCCCGGATCCGGGGTGACGGTGCCGGTCTTGGGGTTCGGCATCAGCCCACGCGGGCCGAGCACACGTCCGAGCTTGCCGACGAGGGGCATCATGTCGGGCGTCGCGATCGTGACGTCGAAGTCCAACATGCCGCCCTCGACCTCGGCGGCGAGCTCGTCGGCACCGACGAACTCGGCGCCGGCCGCGGTCGCAGCGGCAGCGGCGTCACCCTGGGCGAACACCGCGACGCGGATGTCCTTGCCGGTGCCCTCCGGCAGCGCGACCGTGCCGCGCACCATCTGGTCGGCCTTGCGGGGGTCGACGCCGAGGCGGATCGCCGTCTCGACGGACTCGTCGAAGTTCTTCGTCGCGAGCGTCGTGACGAGCTCGAGGGCCTCGAGCGGGGCGTGCTGACGATCGCGGTCGTAGCGCTGCGTCGCGTCGCGGTACTTCTTGCCGTGGACGGCCATGACGATCTCCTTGCGGATGGTCTCCCTCGTGGTGCGGCGGGGCCGGAGGCGAGGTCCTCCCCCGGGGCCGTACTGCTGGTGCTGCTGGTGCTGCTGGTGCTGCTGGTGCTCTGTCGGGTGTCGAGGCGGGCTCAGCCCTCGACAGCGATCCCCATCGACCGGGCGGTGCCGGCGATCTGCGCCTTGGCGGCCTCGAGGTCGTCGGTGTTGAGGTCCGGCAGCTTCACCTTGGCGATGTCGGCGAGCTGGGCGTCGGTGATCGACGCGACGGTGTCGCCCCGGCCGGGCATCTCCGCGCCCTTGTCGACCCCGACCGCCTCACGGATCAGCACCGGCGCCGGCGGCGTCTTGGTGATGAAGCTGAAGCTGCGGTCCTCGTAGATCGAGATCTCGACGGGGATGATCGTGCCCCGCTGCTCCTCGGTGCGAGCGTTGTAGTCCTTGCAGAAGTCCATGATCGCGACGCCGTGGGGGCCGAGCGCGGTGCCGACCGGCGGCGCGGGCGTGGCCTGTCCGGCGGGGATCTGGATCTTGACGATCGCGGTGACCTTCTTCTTGGCCATGAGTCACTTCCTGGGGCGGCGACCGTCACTCGGACGCCGGTGGTGGGTCGATCGGGGGGTCCGGGCGACGGACCATGATGCTGCAGCGCCGGGCGGGACGCCAACCGGAGGACGCTCGCCACGCCGGCCGGCAACAGCGCCGGCGGCGGGACGGGCGGCCCGCTCAGAGCTTGGCGACCTGGCTGAACTCGAGCTCGACGGGCGTCTCGCGACCGAAGATGTTCACGAGCACCTTCATCTTGAGGTGGTCCTCGTTGATCTCGACGATCTCGCCGGAGAAGTCCGCGAACGGGCCCTCCTTGACGCGCACCGACTCGTGCAGCTCGTACTCGAGGCGCGGCCGGGCCGCCCGCTTGGTGGTGCTGGCGGCCGTCTCGCCCGCTTCGGGCACGACGATGAACCCCTCGACGTCCTTGCGCGACAGCGGCGACGGCTTGTTGGCCGCACCCACGAAGCCGGTGACACCTGGGGTGTTGCGGATGACGTACCAGCTGTCGTCGTCGAGCGAGCAGCGGATCAGCAGGTAGCCGGGGAACATCTTCTTGTTCGCGACGACCTTCTTGCCGCCCTTGAACTCGGTGACCTCTTCCATGGGGATCTCGATCTCGTGGATCTTCCCCTCCATCCCCATGGACTTGGTGCGGGCCTCGATGTTCTGGCGCACCTTGTTCTCATAGCCGGACTGGGTGTGCAGCACGTACCACTTGCCGGGTCGGTCGTAGGGCGAGATCACCTTGGGCGCCGGCGCCTCCTGCTCGAGCAGCTCCTCCTCGTCGAGGGCCTCGTGGGTCTCGTCGAGGCGATCGGCGATCGTCTCGGCGCGCAGCGCGCGGTGGGCCTCGTCGAACTCGGGGCCCGCTGCGGCGGCGACCTGCTCGGCCAGCGCCGATGCGACGACCTCCGGGGGTGCGCCGGTGGGGGTGGTCTCCTCGGCCGCGGCCTCCTCGGCGGCGCCGTCGGCGGCCTCCTCGGTCTCGGAGGGCGTGGTCACGTCATCGGTCATGGGTGTCTCATCCAGGTGGGATCCGGCGGATCCGGTCGTCGTGGTTCGGTGGTCGGGTGGTGGTGGGCGGCGGGATGGCCGGGCAATCGGTGCGGGGCAGTCGGAGTCCGGGGCAGTCGTTCAGTGCGGGGCAGTCGTTCAGAGCGGGCAGTCGTTCAGGCCGGGGCGGTCGACGAGATCATCGACAGGAGTCCACCGGTGGCGCCGAGCGCTCCCTCGCTCGCCGGGTCCGCCACGAAGCGGAAGGCCCGCTCGAAGACCCAGTCCAGGCCGAACACGAAGGCGGTGAAGATCACCAGGGCGACCGCCACGATGATCGAGTAGCGGCGAACCTCCTCCCGCGTCGGCCAGTTGACCTTCTTGAGCTCCGCGCGCACCTCGCGGACGAACTCGGCCGGGCGGGTGCGTTCGGTCTTGAGCTGCTTGGTCGGAGGGCGCCGCTCACGAGTCGCCTGCGAGCCGTCGGCGTTGACCTGGCCGGCCTTCTGCGCCGCTCGCTTCTGCTCTCGGTTCATCGACACGTTGTGCGCTCTCTCCTGTCGGGCCGGATGGGACCGGATGCGGTGCCGCCGCGCCGCGAGCGGGAGGCGGATGAGCAGGGCAGGCGGGACTCGAACCCGCAACCGCCGGTTTTGGAGACCGGTGCTCTAGCCAATTGAGCCACTGCCCTTCGGCACGGTGGATCCTCGGCCTCGACGCACGCGCCGGAGCAGGGGACACACCGCCCGGCGTCAGGTTAGACCGCGACGCACGCCGGAGCTATCCGGCAGGGACCCGGCGGCTGCGGGTGGTCCACACCACTGCTCCCGTCGCGCCCGCCGCGGTGAGCACGGTGGCCCCCGCGACGACCAGGATGCGTCGTGCTCGGCCCGCACCGGCCGCCGCGACGTCGGGGCGGTCACCGCCGTCGAGCTCCGAGAGGATGTCGGCGAGCAGCGACGGGGCCGGTTCCTCGGTCCGCCCCGCCAGGCTGCGCATCGTCCGACGCACCCGGCGGTGCTGGGCGAGTTCCGCCTGGCAACGCAGGCATCGGGCGATGTGGCGGGTCGCGTCGCCGGGCTCCACCTCGACGCCCTCGGCGAGCAGCGTGAGGGTCGACTCGGCACGCCTACAGCGCACGGGAGCCCACCTCGTCGAGCTCGGGGAACACCTCGGAGCGCAGCTTCAGCCTCGCCCGGTGCAGTCGGACCTTGGCAGCGGAGGTCGAGATGCCGAGCTCGGCGGCGATCGTGTCGTGGGACATCTCGTAGACGTCGCGCAGCACCACCACCGAGCGGAGCTTCGGTGGCAGCGAGGCGAGCGCGACGAGGAGTCGGTCGCGCAAGTCCGCCGCGTCGGCGCGCAACTCCGGATCGAGGTCCGATCGGGGCTCGAGCACCTCCTCTGCGGCGGGGAGGGCCTCGTGGCGGTGCCGGTTGCCCCGCCCGAGGTGCGATGCCGCGCAGTTCGCCGTGATCCGGTACAGCCACGTCGTGAACGCAGCCTCACCTCGGAACCCCTCCAGGCCCCGGTACGCACGCAGGTACGCCTCCTGGGTGACGTCGCGGGCGTCCCTCGGGGTTGCCGGTCAGGCGCAGCGCGAGCGTGTAGGTCGCACGGTGGGTCGCCTCGACCAGTTCGTCGAACGCGCCCGGGTCACCAGCGCACGCCGCATCGACCAGCGACGCCAGATCGACGTGCGGCTCCACGGGCGACCCTCTCGTCGTTCGTCGGCTCAGGGCCGGGCCCCGGTGCGCCAGGATCAGCGGGTCTCCTTGTGCAGGGTGTGGTGGCGCTCGAACCGGCAGTACTTCTTGAGCTCGATGCGCTCGCGGCTGTTCACCTTGGACTTCTTGGTGATGTAGTTGCGCCGCTTGCACTCGGTGCACTCGAGGGTGACGTCGACCCGCTTGTCCGAGGCCATGGTGTCTCCTGTGGGGTGGACCCGTCGCTGACGGGGATCGGTCCTGCGCCGGTGAGGCGAGGCTGGTAGCGGCGGCCGGACTTGAACCGGCGACCCCTCGATTATGAGCCGAGTGCTCTGACCATCTGAGCTACGCCGCCCGGTGGACGCCGTGGCACTGGTCCACGACGCCACGGACCTCCCGGAGGAGACCCGAGCGAGCCCCCTGTCAGAATCGAACTGACGACCTCTTCCTTACCATGGAAGCGCTCTGCCGACTGAGCTAAGGGGGCGAGGCCGTCGGACGAGCCGGCGGACCGGAGAGCGAGACTAGCGGAGCGCCCGGATCCCGGACAACCGCCCGACGAGCCTCCGACGAGCGTCCGACACCGGGCCGACACCCGCCTGGCGACCACCTGCAGACCTGCCTGACCGCCGTCCGAGGCCCATCCGAACGACCCGGCGATCCCCCTCAAGGAATCGAGCGGCGACGCCGATGACGGGAACGTGCACTTCGAACGACTCGTGATCGAATCCGGTGACAACAGCATCTCCTTCGACCTCCACCCGCGCCTGACGGTCATCTCCGGCCTCGAGCAGATGGAGCGCGACGGTCTGGTGAACGAGTTCATCGGCGCCCTGGGGAACTCGCGATCGGGGGTCCACCTCGAGCTCGCGGCCGACAACGGCAGCCGCTTCGCGGTGTTCCGGCCCAACGGTGCGCCGCACCGGGTGATCGACGTGGATCGCCGCGTCGACGTCACCTCGCAGTTCACCGACGACGCCGGCGAGATCGACCTGCTGTCGCGGGCCGGGCTCGACCCCCGCAGCGCCCGTCGCACGATGCGCTTCACCGCCCAGGACGTCGCTGAGTCCACCGAGCGCGACGAGCTGATCCAGCGCCTCGCCCGCGTCGACCAGGATCAGCTGTGGGTCGCCGCCGAGGCGCTGCGGACCTCCCAGCGCCGTCTCGAGGAGGAGGCCGACGCCGTCGGCTCCAGCGTCGAGGACGCAGCGGTGATCGAGCGGATCGAGGCACGCCACGAGGAGTTCGAGCGCTCCCAGACCGAGAGCGAGCAGGTCCGCCGGCTGACCTTCATGATCGCCGGGTTCGCTGCGCTGCTGTCGCTGCCGATGGTGCGCTTCGTGAGCGCGCTCGGAGTGATCCCCCTCGCGGTGGTTGCGCTCGGGGCGGTGGCGGTGTCGATGTTCTACTGGCGCCGCATGGAGACGGCGCGGGTGGCCGAGGACGAGGCGCTCGCCGAGGCCGGCGCGCAGTCCTACCTGGGCTTCCACCTCCAGCGGGTGAACTCGCTGCTGTCCTCGGACACCGGACGTCGCCGACTGATCACCGCGGCCGAGGAGCACCGCTCCGCCGAGCAGCGCTGGTCGGTCCTCGCCGGTGACGTCGACGTGGCCTGGGCGACCGCGAACCACGCCGAGGTCAGCGAGGCCGCCCGACTCCGACGCAACGTGTCGCCGACCGTGCCGGGCCTCGCCGACGAACGCCACATCGACGACACCGCGGCGATCGCCCATGCGGTGGTGGCCCGGTTGGGTCAGCTGCGCAACCTCGGCGACTCCGCAGAGAGCTTCCCGGCGCTGCTCGACGAACCGTTCTCCAACGTCGACTCGGGCGTCCTGCCGTCGCTGCTCGAGATCATGGTCCGCAGCTCGGAGCACCAGCAGCTCGTGCTGCTGACCGACTCGCCGACCGTCGCCTCGTGGGCCCGCGTCGAGGCGATGACCGGCGCGATCGGCATCATCGAACCGACACCGATCGCCCGTCACGCCAGCGCCCTCTGATCCCACAGGGGCCGCTGATCCCAGCGGGGTCGGCGCTAGCGTTCCCCCGTGCTCATCCGACCTGCGGTGCCCGGCGACGCCGAGGCGCTGTGCGCGATCTACAACCCGGTGGTCCTGACCTCGACCGCGACGTTCGACCTCGTGCCCCGCAGCGTCGAGGACCAGCGGCGCTGGATCACCCACCGCTCCGGCGCCCACATCGTGCTGGTCGCCGAGCTCGACGCTGCTG
This sequence comes from uncultured Microthrixaceae bacterium, assembly GCA_942490665.1. Classification (GTDB taxonomy): domain Bacteria; phylum Actinomycetota; class Acidimicrobiia; order Acidimicrobiales; family Microtrichaceae; genus SKRR01. Next base: position 21,008 of record CALNXV010000007.1, on the reverse strand, counting down.
ACGCCGGTGCCGATGCTGGGGCCGGAACCGGTGCCGGGGCCGGAACCGGTGCCGGCGGAACCGGTGCCGGCGTCGATGCGGTGCCCGGCGCGGTCGCCGGGTTCGCGGCGCTCTCGTCGTACCGGGACCGCGCCGCGTACGCAACGACGGTCGAGGACTCGGTGTACGTCGACCCGGCGCACCAGGGGCGCGGCGTCGGACGCGACCTGCTGGCCGCGCTCGTCGACACGGCGCGTGCGCACGGGTTCCACGCGGTGATGGCCCGGATCGTGGCCGACCACGAGGCGTCGATCGCGTTGCACGCGGCGTGCGGCTTCCAGGTCGTGGGCCACGAGCGGGAGGTCGGACGCAAGTTCGGCCGCTGGCTCGACGTCACCTTGATGGAGCTGCTGCTCTGACCCGATGAGTGCCCTGATCCCGGGGCCACTCGGACCCGAGAGCCGCTCAGAGGCCGAGCACGGGCACGGCCAGCAGGAACGTCGCCGCAGTCACGATCAGCACCGCAACGACGTTGAGTCGGATGCCGACGCGCATCATGTCGGTCATCTCGACCAAACCGCTGCCGAACACGATCGCGTTCGGCGGGGTGGCCACGGGCAGCATGAACGCCAGGCTCGCGGCGATCGCGGTCGGCACGGCGAGCGTCAACGGGTCCACGCCGAGCGCCGGCCCGATCGCGGCGAGGATCGGGATGAGCGCCGCCGCAGTGGCGGTGTTCGAGGTCAGCTCGGTCAGGAGGACCACCCCGGCGGCGACGACGGCGACGACGATGACGACCGGCAGGGCGTCGAGCACCTCGGCCTGGACCCCGAGGTACTCGGCGACGCCGTTCACGTCGATCGCCTCGGCCAGGCTGAGGCCGCCACCGAAGAGCAGCAGGATCCCCCACGGCACCGCCTTCGCGGTCGGCCAGTCCATGGTGAACTCCCGCTCGCCGAGGTCGACGGGGATCACGAACAGCGCCAGCCCGGCGAACATCGCGATGCCCGGGTCGGACAGCCCCGACAGCGGGGTGGCGCCACCGATGGTGACGTCCTCCAGAACCGGGCGCAGGATCCAGGCGAGGACGGCGCAGCAGAACACCACCAAGGTCGTCCACTCACCCCGCGACATCGGACCCGGCTCGTCGCCCGGCGCCGGCTCGAGCGCTCCTGCGAGGGCGTCGGCGGCGACGTCCGGGGGGAACAGCACGCGGGTGAGCAACAGCCAGGCGATGGGGAGGAACACCGCGACGATCGGCAGGCCGATCAGCAGCCAGGCGGCGAAGGAGATCTCGACGCCCAGGGTCTCGGAGGCGAACGACGCGAGGAACAGGTTCGGCGGGGTGCCGATGAGTGTGCCGACCCCGCCGATGGAGGCCGACACCGCGATCCCGAGCAGGAGGCACAGCGCGAAGCGGCGACCGGGCGTGCCCGGCTCGTCGAGCAGCGCTCCGCGCCCGGCGGGGACCGCCGCGTCGATCACGCTCAACGCCACCGGCAGCATCATGGCCACGGTCGCGGTGTTGGACACCCACATGCTGAACACGGCGGTGATCACCATGAACCCGCCGACCACCCGGGTCGGCTCGGTGCCCACCGCACGCAGGGCGATCCGGGCGAGACGACGTTCCAGGCCCCACCGCTGCATCGACAGCGCCAGCAGGAACCCGCCGAGGAAGAGGAAGATCAGCGGGCTCGCGTAGGGCGCGGCGGCCTCGTCGATGTCGAGCACTCCGAGGAGCGGGAACGCGACCAGCGGCACGAGCGCGGTGGCTGGGATCTCGATCGCCTCGGTCATCCACCACAGCGCCATCAGCACGGCCACCGCTGCAGTCGCGCGCCCCGCCTGGCCGAGCTCGATGACGTCGCCCGAAGCCATGGCCGCCTCATCAGGGACGATCAGGTAGGTGACGAGGGCGAGCGCGGGCCCGGCGACCAGACCGATGCGCCCGACGGTGTCGCGTCGCGCTGTGCGACCGGGGCGATCCTCGTCGGCCACACCGACCAGCATGGCACCGCCCGCCGGTGGGGTCCCGACCTGCGGCCACGACGGGCCGCAGCTCCCCGCCGTGCGCCCGGACGCGGAACGACGCCCCCGGAGGGGCGTCGCAGTGGGCCGGGAAGGATTCGAACCTTCGAAGGCAATGCCGGCAGGTTTACAGCCTGCTCCCTTTGTCCGCTCGGGCACCGACCCTGGGAGTCGCTCACGATAGCGTTGCCCGACAGCCAGCGAGAATCCGGGCCCGAGCCCGAGAGACGGAGAGGACCGCCCGATGCCGAGCTTCGACATCACCTCCGAGGTGGACATGCAGGAGATCCGCAACGCGGTCGACCAGGCGACCCGTGAGGTCGTGAACCGCTTCGACTTCAAGGGCACCGACCCGTCGATCGAGCTCGCGGAGTCGTCGATCACCCTGCGGTGCTCCACCGAGGACCGCCTCACGGCCCTGCGCCAGGTGCTCGAGGAGAAGATGGTCAAGCGACAGGTGTCGCTCAAGGCGCTCGACTACGGCAAGGTCGAGGAGGCGGCTGGCGCAACCGCACGCCAGGAGATCACCCTCGTCGCGGGCATCAGCTCGGAGAAGGCCAAGACGCTCAACCGGTTCATCAAGGACCTCGGCATGAAGGGCGTGCAGTCCCAGACCCAGGGCGAGCAGATCCGTGTCACCGCCAAGAAGCGGGACCAGCTCCAGGACGTGATCGCCGCCTGCAAGGGCCACGACTTCGACATCCCCCTGCAGTTCGGCAACTTCCGGGACTGACGAGCCCTCCTCGCAACTGGCGACGAAAAAGTCGGCATCCGACCAGCCCACCGCCAGATGGCGGCGCTGGAGTGGCGGGGCGCTCGCGTTCGGCTGACGCTCGGGGCGGGCGTCAGACCCAGGCGTTGGAACGCAGGCGGGCGATGCGCTCCGCCGCGGGCGGGTGCGTCGAGAACAGGTTCGCCATCGCCCGGCCGCGCAGCGGGTTGACGATGTAGGCCGAGGCCTCGGCCGGGTTCACGTCCGCGGGGATGCGCTCGGCGCCGGCCTCGAGCTTCTCGAGCGCACGGGCGAGCGGCTCGCCGTTGCCGATCATCCGAGCGGCGGCGGCATCGGCCTCGTACTCGCGGCTGCGACTGATGGCCGCCTGGATGAGCCCGGCGGCGATCGGCGCGAGGATCAGCATCGCGAGCGCCACGATCGGGTTGTTGTCGCCGTCGTCGGAGCGACCGCCGAAGATCATCGCCCAGCGCGCCATGCTCGCCACGAAGGTGATGCCCATCGCGATCGCTGCGGCGACCGAACCGATGAGGATGTCGCGGTGACGCACGTGGGCGAGCTCGTGGGCGAGCACCCCTTGGATCTCGTCCCAGCTGAGGGTCTGCAGCAGACCCTCAGTCACGCACACCGCTGCGTTGGCGGGGTTGCGGCCCGTGGCGAAGGCGTTGGGCTGGGGGTTCGGGCTGACGTACAGCCGGGGCATCGGGAGCCCGGCGCGCATCGCGAGGTCGCCCATGATGGCGTGGTACTGCGGCATCTGCTCGGCGCTGACCTCGACGGCCTTGGCCGAACGGATGGCGAGCTTGTCGGAGAACCAGTAGGACCCACCGGCCATCCCGAGCCCGATCAGGAGCCCGATCACCAACCCCGACGTTCCACCGAGCAGCTGTCCGATGAACATGCAGACGCCGCCGAGGCCGGCCAGCAGCACTGCTGTCTTGAGGTTGTTGTTCATGGTCGGGAGGTCTCCACCCTCGTGAGTCGTCGAGTGATCGAGGTCCAACGTACGCGGCGGCGGCGTGGGCCCGTCATCGACAGCGGCTCCGGCTGAAGCGCTGCTCAGCCCCTCGGGCCGCCCCGCTGGACGGGCGCCCGGCTCACTCGTAGTAGCCGCTGTGGATGTAGATGCACGGCACGCCCTGCGCGTGGAACATCGACACGTTGCGTGGGTCGTCCTCGAAGGCCAGGCGGAGGTCGAACCCCTTCTCACGCAGCTCGGTCACGGTCCGCTGCTTGTAGACGCGGGCGGCCATGTAGTCGCCGAACTCCCGCATGATGAGCGCGTCCCAGCGCAGCTCGTAGCGCTCCAGCCAGCCGAGGGTCTGGGGCTGGACCCGCATCGGCCGGGCGGTGAGCAGGACGATGCGGTGGTCGTGGTCGATCACGTCGAGCAGTCGGGCGACCTCGGCGATCAGGTCGTCGTCGCCGCAGGCATGGAAGAACGCGTCCCAGTCGGGGAACGGGTAGTCGATGTAGTGCTGGCGGGAGCTGGCGTCGGAGAGCACGCCGTCCATGTCGAACACGATCGTGGGCCCTGCGTCGAGCGGCTCGTCACGCCACAACCAGTTCGAGTACGTCGGGTCCCAGCTCGGCACGGCGCCACGATACCCGTCGCCCTCGGACCACCCGATCCGGCGCCGTACGTCGGGACCGCCAACGAGCGCATGGCGCGTCGCCGCAGGTCTGGGTGGCGCGGCGACCGCCACCGGGCCTGGTCTACCCAGGACTCGTGCCACCCAGAGGCGCCATGGGTCAGGCGGGGGACCGCCCGGTTCTCGGGCTCGTGCCACCCGGGCGCAGGGTCAGGCCCCCGGGACCGCCACGCCACCGCCAGCTGCGCCAGGTCGGCGGCGCCGGGCACCGACCAGTCGGCCTCGTAGCCGGTGACCTCGGCGAGGGTGAGTGACTGGTGACCGTCGGAGAGGAACTCGATCTGCTCGGGCGTGATCAGCGAGGGGTGCCGGTGCCCGCACGCCCGCCCGAGGCGCAACAGCTCCTGGCGCAGCGCCGCCAGGTAGTACGCGGCGCGCACCGACTTGGATCCCGGGTCGAGACCTCGCGCCAGGCGGGGTGACTGCGTGGCCACCCCGGTCGGGCAGCGATCGGTGTGGCAGCGCTGGCTCTGGATGCAGCCGATCGCGAGCATCGCTTCTCGGGCGACGTTCACGAGGTCCACGCCCATCGCCATGGCGGTGACGCCACGGTTGGCGAGGCCGAGGCGCCCCGAGCCGATGAACACCACGTCCTCGTGCAGGCCCTGGTGGGCGAAGGCGCGATAGACGCGGGGGAAGCCCCGCAGGAACGGGAGCGAGACGTGGTCACCGAACACGAGCGGCGCGGCGCCGGTGCCGCCCTCGCCGCCGTCGACGGTCACGAAGTCCGGTCCGGCGTCGAGGGTGGCCATGCGAGCGGCGAGCTCGGCCCAGAACTCGTCCTCCCCGACCGCCGACTTGATGCCGACCGGCAGCCCGGTGGCCGCAGCGATCGTCTCGACGAACTCGATGAGGGTGTCGACGTCGTCGAAGGCGCTGTGGCGATTGGGGCTCTTGCAGTCGACCCCGACCGGGATCCCGCGGATCGCGGCGATCTCCGGGGTGACCTTCTCTCCGGGCAGCATCCCGCCGAGCCCGGGCTTCGCCCCCTGGGAGAGCTTGATCTCGATCGCCCGCACCGGTGCGCCGTCGATCGTCGCGAGCAGCCGTTCGAGAGAGAACCGCCCCGCGTCGTCACGGCAGCCGAAGTACGCGGTCCCGACCTGGAAGGTGAGCGCTCCACCGTGGCGGTGGTAGTCGCTGAGCCCGCCCTCGCCGGTGTTGTGCAGGCAGCCGGCGAGTGCCGCACCCTCGTTCAGGGCGGTGATCGCCGCGCCGGACAGCGAGCCGAAGCTCATGGCCGAGATGTTCACGACCGACTCGGGCCGGAACGCCTCGCGCCTCCCGTGGGCTCGGCCCAGCACCTTGGCGCACGGCACGGTGAACGACGGGTCGGTGTGCAGCGGTTCGCCGGGCAGGTTCGGCTCGGGGAACGCCGAGTGCTTGACGATGATGTAGTCGGGCGTCGAGTCCAGGCGGTTGTCGGTCCCGAAGCCGAAGGTGTTGTCGCGGTCCTTGGCCGAGGTGTAGATCCACCGCCGTTCGTCTCGGCTGAAGGGGCGCTCGTCGTCGTTGTTGGTGACGATGTACTGACGCAGCTCGGGGCCGAACGCCTCGAGCAGGAACCGCAGGTGACCGACCACCGGGTAGTTGCGCAGCAGGGCGTGGCGCTTCTGGGTGACGTCGTACACCGTGACGGCGCCGAGCGCGACGAGCAGCCCCACGGCCACCCACAGCACGATCCACCAGCCCATGCTCCCGGCTCCCGTCAGCCCTCGTCAGCAGCGGCATCGTCCGCGCGGTCGCGGATCGCGGCGACGACCGACTCATCGGCCAGCGTGGTCGTGTCGCCGAGCTCGCGTCCGTCCACGACGTCGCGCAGCAACCGGCGCATGATCTTGCCGGAGCGGGTCTTGGGCAGGTCCGGCACGACGATCACCGCCCGGGGCCGCGCGATCGCACCGAGCTTCGTGTCGACGTGTCGGCGGATCTCCTCGCGCAGCTCGTCGCTCGCGTCGATGCGACCCTTGAGGATGACGTAGCCGATGATCGCCTGGCCGGAGGTCGGGTCGGTGGCGCCGACGACCGCGGCCTCGGCGACCGAGTCGTGGTCGACGAGGGCGGATTCGACCTCGGCGGTCGAGATGCGGTGCCCGGAGATGTTCATCACGTCATCGACGCGGCCCAGGATCCAGATGTAGCCGTCCTCGTCGATCTTGGCGCCGTCGCCGGCGAAGTAGCGGCCCGGGAACCGTGACCAGTAGGTCTCGCGGTAGCGCTGCGGGTCGCCCCAGATGCCCCGCAGCATCGACGGCCACGGCTGGGTGATGGTGAGATACCCGCCCCCGACCCCGACCGGGTCGCCGACGTCGTCCACGACCTCGACGTCGATCCCCGGCAGCGCCCGACACGCCGAGCCGGGCTTGGTGGCGGTGATGCCCGGCAGCGGGGTGATCATCTGCGCGCCGGTCTCGGTCTGCCACCAGGTGTCCACGATCGGGCAGCGCTCCGCGCCGATGTGGCGGTGGTACCACATCCAGGCCTCGGGGTTGATGGGCTCGCCGACCGTGCCGAGCACCCGCAGCGACGACAGGTCGTGTCGCTCGGCCTCCTGGCGGCCCCACTTCATGAACGTCCGGATCGCCGTGGGTGCCGTGTAGAGCTGGGTGACGCCGTAGCGCTCGATGATGTCCCAGAAGCGGTCCTTCGGCCACGACGCCGGATCGCCGCTGCGTTCGGACTCGCGGGGCGTGTCGGGCGTGCCCTCGTACATCACCGAGGTGGCCGCGTTCGCGAGCGGCCCGTAGACGATGTAGCTGTGCCCGGTCACCCACCCGACGTCCGCCGCACACCAGTAGACGTCGCTGTCCGGGCGCAGGTCGAAGACGTTGCGGTGCGTCCACGCGACCTGGGTGAGGTAGCCGCCGGTGGTGTGCATGATGCCCTTGGGCTTGGCGGTGGTGCCCGAGGTGTAGAGCAGGTACAGCAGCGCCTCGCTGTCGAGCTCGACCGGCGCGCAGTGGGCGTCGGCCTCGCCGACGAGGTCGCGGTACCAGTGGTCGCGCCCGTCGCTCATCTCGATGTCGGTGCCGCAGCGGTCGACCACGACGACGCTGCGCAACGTCGGACACGCCGGGACCGCGACGTCGAGGTTCGGCTTCAACGGTGAGGGCTGGCCGCGGCGGTACCCGGCGTCCGCGGTGATCGCGACGACCGCGCCGGCATCGTTGATCCGATCGATGAGCGAGTCGGGGCTGAACCCGCCGAAGACCAGGCTGTGCGCGGCGCCGATGCGGGCACACGCGAGCATCGCCACGACCGTCTCGGGGATCATCGGCATGTAGATGACGACCCGGTCGCCCTGCTCGACCCCGAGCCAGCGCAGCCCGTTCGCGAACCGCTGCACCTCGTCGAGCAGCTCTGCGTAGGTGATCGTGCGGGTGTCGCCGGGCTCGCCCTCCCAGTGGTAGGCGACGCGTTCGCCGAGGCCGGCCTCGACGTGGCGGTCCAGGCAGTTGTAGCTGACGTTGAGGGTGCCGCCGACGAACCACTTCGCATCGGGGAGGTCCCACTCGAGGGTGGTGTCGAAGTCGCGGAACCAGCTGATCTCGTCCCGGGCGACGCCGGCCCAGAACGCGACCGAGCCGCGGGCCCGGTCGTAGATGCCGGGGTCGTTGAGCTGGGCGTCGGCGACGAAGTCCGCCGACGGCGCGAAGGTGCGGTTCTCGCGGAAGTAGTCCTCGATCGTCGGGTTGTGATCGCCGTCAGCTCGTGGATCCGACATGGTCCCCCCGGGGGTCGTGGTCCGTCGGGCGATCGTAGACCGTCACCCGGACCGCGGCCCCGGCCGGGGGTCCACTCCGTCTGGCGCATGCCCCGGCCCAGGCCGTCTGGCGCATGCTCCAGCCCAGGCCCTCTGGGTGGCACCACGACCCTGAGCGACCCCCACGCCACCCAGACCCGGCCGAGCCGCCCGGCCCGACCCACTGCGCCGCCGTCTGGGTGGCACCACGACCGTGGGCGGTCCCCACGCCACCCAGACCATCTCGGCGGGCCTGCGGGCGGGCCGGCTGAGGCAGGTCGACGGCGAGCCGGCACAGGCCGCCGGTCCCGTCGCCGACCGGGTCAGTAGACGGTGTAGCCGCCGTCGAGGGTGACCTCGTCGCCCGTGTGGAACAGGTTCCGGCGGTCGCACAGGAACGGCGCCACGGTGCGGAAGTCGGCCGGCTCGCCCCAGCGCCGAACCGGAGTCCGCCGGATCGTGTTCTCGCGGAACTTGTCGTACGCGTACCCGGCTGCGGTCAGGTCGGTCAGCGTCCACCCCGGCACCAGGCTGTTGGCGCGGATCCGCTCGCGGGCGAGCGCCACCGCCATCGACCGCACCAATGCCTGCACCGCCGCCTTCGACGCCGCGTAGTGGGCGTTGCGCGGCGCACCGTGCTCCGACGAGGTCGACGACACCGCGACGAGCGCACCGCCACCCCCCTGTTCGACCATCTGGCGCGCCGCCTCACGCAGGGTCAGGAAGACGCCGTCGAGGTTGACCGACATGACCGAGCGCCACTGATCGAGGCTCAGGTCCAGGATCGCCGAATCGGCCGAGGTGCCGGCGTTCGCGACACATGAGTCGAGGCGGCCGAAGTGCTCGACGGTCTGGCGGACCAGGCTGACCACGTCGGACTCGATCGCGACGTCCGCGACGAAGCCGACGACGGGCGCGCCGGGCACGAGTCGGTCGAGGTGCTCCAGCGCAGCCGCGGTCTTGTCCTGGTTGCGCCCGCTGATGGCGACGCTGGCACCGGCGAGCACCAGGCCTTCGGCGAGTCCGAGGCCGATGCCACCGTTGCCGCCGGTGACCAGGGCGACCTGGCCGGTGAGGTCGAACGGGCCGGTGTCCAACAGGTCGTCGTCGCCGGGCACGTCGGTGGGGTCGGGTTCTGGCGCTTCCATCCCCCTTTCGTACACCCGACGGACCCCCACCCGCCGCGTTCTGGCTGCGTGCGCGCCGGCGATGACCGGCACGAGCGCAGCCAGAACGGGCCGGGGAGGGGGTGGGGCCGGGGGGGGGTCGGGTGGCAAGGGGGAGGGGGTCAGGAGCGGCGCCACTCCAGCACGACGAACGCGCCGAGGCCGCCCGGGTCGCACAGCGCCTCGGCCTCGGCGATCCGGCTGCGTGCCCGCATCGCCGCCAAGTCACCGACGCCGCTGCGCTCGGCCAACACGCGTCGGCCCTCATCGTCGAGCTCGTCGATGCCGTGCTCGGTCAGCCACGCCGCCTGGGTGCTCGACGCGGACGGCGGCGCGACCTCGGCGAGCTGGTCGATCGCGACCTCACAGGTGATGTCCTGGCTGCCGGGCGACTCGAACGGCGCGCCACCTCGACTGTGTGCCCGGTAGGTGCGCAGCCACTCCCCCACCGGCCGGTCCGCCAACGACGAGGTCACGTCCGCGTAGTCGATCACGAGGACCGAGCCGCGGTCGACGACGCCCAGAGCGCGGGCCAACCAGGCGCAGGCCTCGTCCTGCAGCGGGATCCGGGCGCCGACTCCGGCGGCGGGAGCGAGCCGATCGGCGCGGGCCGCGGTGTCGGCATCCGCCGGGACCAGCACCTCGACCAGCTCGCCGCCGGGCACGGTCCCGGCGGCCGCGCCACCGGGCCCCGAGCTGGCGTCGACGTGGACCTCCGCCCAGCCCGATGCCGTGCGCTCGAGCAGCCGGAACGCCAGGTTGTCGAGCAGCTCGTTCGCGATCACGACGCCGACGACCGGGCCGTCGGGCAGTTCGACGAGCTGGCCGACGAGCGGCCCCGGCTGCGAGCCGTCGACGACCTCGAGCGGCGACCGGATCGGCAGGTGCTCGCGTTGGCGATCGCGCAGCGCGGCCGATCGTTCGACGCACAGGTAGCGCAACGCGCCGGCGCACGCCGGTGACGCGGCCAGCACCGCGAGCGCCAGCGCCCCCCGCCCCGCGGCGGCCTCGACCACCACGAACGGGTCGGGTCGGCCGAGCTCGTGCCAGCGGGCGTCCAGCCACCGGGCGACCACGGCACCGAACAGCGGGCCGACCTCGGGGCTCGTCAGGAAGTCCGCGCCACCGCGTCCCGCTCCCCCGCCGGTCGCGAAGAACCCCGAGTCGGGGTCGTACAGGGCCGCCTCGACGAACCGGTCGAAACGGACCAGCCCCTCACCATCGTTCTGTGATGCGGAACTCGCCATGGACCACGATCCTCGCATCACAGAACGGGTGATGGGGACGGCGGACCGGTCGGACGCTAGGTGCCGAGCGCGACGACCGAGGGGCCGAAGTTGCTGATGTCGGTCAGCAGGCCCGGCAGCACGCCGAACAGCATGGTCGCCGCCACCGCGAGCCCGACGGCGCCGGTGAGCCCGAAGGGCACCTTGACCGGCGAGGTGTCGGCACCCTCGGGCGCGGGGTCGAACCACATCGTCTTGGCGATGTTCAGGTAGTAGTAGGCGGCGATCACGGTGTTGAGCGCCATGATGATCGCCATCGCGATCCCGAGGCCCGTCTCCGCCCCGATCAGCGCCGACCAGACGCTGAACTTGGCGTACCAGCCGCCCATCGGGGGGATGCCGGTGAGCGACGCCAGGAAGATCGTCATCGCGACGGTCATGCCGGGCATGTAGGTGAACAGCCCGCCGAGCGACGTGATCTCGGCCGACTGCGTGCGGCGCGATCGCGATGATCACCGCGAACGCGCCGAGGTTCATCGCCGCGTAGATCACCAGGTAGATGACGATCGACGACAGCGCGGCGTCGTAGTTGGTCTCGATCACGGTGAACGGGGCCAGCATGAAGCCGGCCTGGGCGATGCCCGAGTAGGCCAGCATGCGCACGACGTTGGTCTGGCGCAGCGCGATCAGGTTGCCGACGGTCATCGACGCGACCGCGAGCACGAAGAACAGCGGCTGGATGATGTCGGGGCGCACGAACAGCCCGTAGAAGATGATCTGGATGAGCGCCACGAACCCGGCCGCCTTCGACGCCACGGCGAGGAACGCGGTGATGGGGGTCGGTGACCCCTCGTAGGTGTCGGGCGCCCAGGTGTGGAACGGCACCGCCGAGACCTTGAACGCGAAGCCGATCACGACGAACAGGATCGCCAGGGTCACCACCGGCACGCCCTCATCGGGGAGGTTCGCGAGGTTCTCGGCGATGACGTCGAGGCGGGTGGAGCGCCCGACGCCGTAGAGCAGCGACAGGCCGTAGAGCAGCACCGCCGAGGCGAACACGCCCATCAGGTAGTACTTGAGCCCCGCCTCGTTGCTCTTCTCGTCGCCCTTGCGCCAGGCGGCGAGCATGTAGGCGGGGATCGACAGCAGCTCCAGCGCCACGAAGATCATCAGGATGTCGCGCGCGGAGGCCATGACGATCATGCCGAGCAGCGCCGTGGTGAGCAGCGAGTAGTACTCGCTCTCCCAGTAGTCGCCCTCGGCGACGTAGTTCGTCGACAACAGGATGACGACGTAGCCCGACACCAGGAACAGCGACTTGAGCAGCAGCGCCATCGGGTCCACGACGTAGGAGCCGTCGAACAGCACCCGGGTCTGGCCGTCGACCGCCAGGGTGATGATCGGGATGAGCGCGCCGAGCAGCGTCAGGTTCGCGATCGGCGCCATGAGCGGCTTGGCACGGTCGAGCTTCACCGCGTCCAGCAGGATCAGCACCAGACCGCCGACCGACAGCACGATCTCGGGCGCGAGCGCGTGCCAGTCGATGAGGGGGGTGTTGTACCCCGGATCCGGGAGCAGCTGGAGCAGCGAGGCGAGCACGGGTCAGTTCCCGCCCACGAGGCCGGCGATCTGGGTGATGGCCGGGTTGGTGACGTCGAAGATGAGGCCCGGGAAGAACCCGAACACCACGATGCCGATGGCGATGGGCAGCCAGGCGATCCACTCGGTGGTGGACACGTCGGTGATCTCGGGGTCGTCCGCGAACTCCTCCGACGGCGTGCCGAAGGCGGTGCGCTGGTAGAGCCACAGCAGGTAGCCCGCCGCGAGGACGGTACCGATCGCCGCGACGACCATCAGGGTGCGGAACAGGACCACGTTGAGCCCGACGGCGGGGTTGTAGGCCGAGAGGATCGCGGGGAACTCGCCCCAGAACCCGGCGAGGCCGGGCAGGCCGAGCGACGCCATCGTCGCGAGCCCGAGGATCCAGCCCATCTTGGGCGCCGAGATCAGCAGGCCGCCGAGACGCTTGATCTCGAGGGTGTGGTAGCGGTCCTTCATCGACCCGGCGATGAAGAACAACAGCCCGGTGATGAGACCGTGGGCGACCATGCCGAACACGGCGGCGTTCATGCCGAAGTCGGTGAGCGTGGCGATGCCGAGCATCACGTAGCCCATGTGCGCCACCGACGAGAACGCGATCAGGCGCTTCATGTCGGTCTGGGCGAGACAGCCGAGCGCGCCGTAGATGATGCCGATCACCGCGAGCACACCGATGATCGGCGCCCACCAGCGGGCGGCCTCGGGCAGGATCGGGATGGCGATGCGGATGAACCCGTAGGTGCCGAGCTTCAGCAGCACGGCCGCCAGGATGACCGAGCCGGCGGTGGGCGCCTGGGTGTGGGCGTCGGGCAGCCAGGTGTGGAACGGGAACATCGGCACCTTGATGCCGAAGCCCATGAACATGCCGCCGAACACCACGATGGCGGTGGTGCGGGCGATGCCGGCGCCGCCGAGGTCGCTGAGCAGACGCATGTCGAAGGTGCGCAGCACCTCGCCGGTCTCGGGGTTCTCCGAGAGGAAGTACACCGCGAGGAACGCCACGATCATCAGCGCCGAGCCGAACAGCGTGTAGAGGAAGAACTTGATCGACGCGTACTGGCGCTGCGGGCCGCCCCACACGCCGATGAGGAAGTACATCGGCAGCAGCACGACCTCGAAGAACACGAAGAAGAGGATCAGGTCCTGGGCGAGGAACGAGCCGACCATGCCGGTCTGCAGGATCAGCATGAGCGAGAAGAACGCCTTGGCGTTCCCCGGCTCGGGCACGTGGTTGAAGCTGTAGATCACCACCAGCGGCATCATCCCGAGCGTCAACGCCATCAGCGGCAGCGACAGCCCGTCGAGGCCGAGGATGAAGCGGGCGTCGATCAGCTCGATCCAGCGTGTGTCCACCACGAACTGCAGCGCTCCTGCGTCGCCGTAGTCGAAGTCGACGAGCAGGAGCACGCCGATCACCGCCGCGGCGAGCGTCGTGCCGAGCGCGACGAACTTGATCAGGTCCTCGGAGTCCTTCGGGAGCGCCATCGTCACCAGCGCTCCTGCCAGTGGCAGGAAGATGACGAGGATCAGGCCCCAGTCGGTCAGGAAATCGGTCATCGGTTTCGGCTCTCCCTACTCGTCATCAGCCGATCAACACCACGAACACACCGGTGAGGATCGCTGCGCCGACGAAGAACAACGCTGCGTACTGCTGGATGCGGCCCGACTGGATCAGTCGCAACACGCCACCCGCTCCACCGGCTCCGGCGCCGGCGGAGTTCACCGCTCCGTCGACCACGGTCTGGTCGACGTTCTCGTACACCCAGTTGCCGGTCGTCGCGGCCCCCCGACCGACGCCGTTGACGACGCCGTCGAGGATGTGGGTGTTGGTCCAGTTGGCCGCCCGGGCGAGCGGACCCTTGACGAACCCGACGATGACCGTGGTGTACAGCCAGTCGAAGTAGTACTTGTTGACGAGCACGTTCTTGCCCCAGCCGGCGAGCGCGTTGCGCTCGCTCAGGCCGTGCAGGCCCTGGAAGGCGCCCTTGAAGTAGTAGGCGTAGGTCAGCCCGATGCCCGCGAGGCCGACTCCGACGGAGAACACGGCGAGCACCGGGTGGAACTCGGCGTGGGTGATGCCCGGGAAGTAGAGCCCGACCGGCTGTACGAAGAACACGAAGCGTAACTTCTCGTACGGGCCGAGCGTGAACGGCAGGTTGGCGATGCCGACGTTCGCGCCGAGCGTGGCGAGGATGATCAGCGGGACGGTGATGCGGGGCCCGGACTCGTGGGGGTGTCCGTGGCCGCGGTACTCGCCGTAGAACGCGTACCAGATGGTGCGGGTCATGTAGGCGGCGGTGCAGAACGCGGCGAGCAGCAGCATCACCAGCATCAGGTGGTAGGTGCCGTTGGCGCCCTCGGTGCCGGGGAACGACCCGGTGCCGACCACGATCTCGTCCTTGGACCAGAAGCCGGCCAGCGGGAAGATGCCGGCGAGCGCGACCGGTGGCGATCAGGAAGGTCCAGAACGTGTTGGGCATGATACTTCCGCAGACCGCCCATGTCGTCGACCATGTTGAAGCTGTGGTGACAGGCGTGGCTGAGCGACCCGGCCCCGAGGAACAGGCAGGCCTTGAAGAAGGCGTGGGTGAAGAGGTGGAACATCGCCGCGGTCCACGCACCGATGCCGAGCGAGGTCACCATGAACCCGAGCTGGGACACCGTCGAGTAGGCGAGGACCTTCTTGATGTCGTTCTGCACGAACGCCAACAGCGCCCCGAACAGGGCGGTGACCGCACCGACCACGGCGAGCGCGTTGATCGACGAGCCGGAGATCTGCAGGCCCTCGAAGAACACCGGGTAGAGCCGGGCGACCATGTAGATGCCGGCGACGACCATCGTCGCCGCGTGGATGAGCGCCGAGACCGGCGTCGGGCCGGCCATGGCGTCGGGCAGCCAGGTGTGCAGGATGAACTGACCCGACTTGGACATGACCGCGGTGATCAACGCGAGCGACGCCGCGAGCAGCACGGTCTGTCGGATCCCGCCCTCGGTGGCGAGGATGTTGATGTCGAGGATCGAGAACGACCGGTCGGCCGCGAAGTACAGGACGATGACGCCGACGAGCAGGCCGACGTCGCCGACCCGGTTGGTGATGAAGGCCTTGAGCGCCGCGTCGGAGTTCGGCTTCTCCTCCCACCAGTGCCCGATGAGCGCGAACGAACAGACGCCGACCAGCTCCCAGCCGACGATCATCTGCAGCGTGTTCTCGCTGAGCACGAAGAACAGCATCGAGGCGGTGAAGAGCGACAGGAAGGCGAAGTAGTGGGTGTAGCGGCGGTCGCCGCCGACGTAGTCGGTCGAGAAGATGTGCACCAGCAGCGAGATCAGGGTCACCACCACGAGCAGCAGCACCGACTGGCCGTCGACCAGCGTGCCGATGGTGATCGAGTTGTCGCCGTTGTCGAACCAGGTGACAGGCACTGCACGACGGGTCGGGTGATGGTCTCGGCTCCTTCTCGCCCGCTGCCGGGCGACCGCCAGGACGACGGCCTCGGCGGCGCTCGCCGCGGTGCCGCCAGTGCCGCCGGGCGCCCTCCTCGGACCCTTCGGCGCCGGACTCGCTGTCGGCGCCCTCGAGCGCGGCTTCGGCGTCGTCACCGCGTTGGCCTCCGGCGGCGACCGCGGCGCAGTCCTCGTCGACCTCGCCGAGCGCCTGACCCTCGGCGACCTCGCCGATGCCCTCGGGGCTGTCCTCCTGCCAGACGATCCAGTTGCCGGCGGTGAACAGCGCGAGCACGAACGCAGCGCCGACGAACACGATGCCGATCTCGGAGCCCTTGCGCGGCAGCCGCTTGCCGAACAGCAGGATCAGCAGGAACGACAGCGCCATGAGCGCAGGGATGATCCAGACGTGGGTGAAGAACCACATACGACTCAGCCCTTCAGCTCGTCGAGCTCGTCGATGTCGATGGAGCGTCGGTTGCGGTAGATGAGCAGCACGATCGCGAGCCCGACGCCGACCTCGGCGGCGGCGATGGCGATGACGAACAGCGCGAAGACCTGACCGGCGATGTTGCCGTGGAAGTGGAGAAGGCCACCAGGTTGATGTTGACGGCGTTGAGGATCAGCTCGATCGACATCAGCACGAGCACGCCGTTCTTGCGGACGATGACCCCGTAGACGCCGATCGAGAAGAGGATCGCGGCGAGGAGGAGGAACTGGTTCAGCAGCATGTCAGCGTCCCTCCAGGCGCCAGGACGATGGCGCCGATGAGCGCGGCGAGCAGCAGGACCGAGATCATCTCGAAGGGGATCAGGTACTGCCCGAAGATCCCGTCCGCGACCGCACCGGTGCGCCCGGCCGCGATCACCTGGTCGGTGGTCTCGCCGCCCGCCCCGTAGGCCCGGAAGTCCAGCTTGTCGCCGCCGAAGCTCTCGATGAGCGCGTAGCCGAGCACGGCGAGCAGCAGGACGCCGGCCGCGATGCCGATGGGCTTCTGGGAGTTGTCGAGGTCCTCGGAGACGCCCATCGGCGCGCGGGTCAACATGATGCCGAACAGGAACAGCACGATGATCGCCCCGAGGTACACCAGGAACTGGGTGATCGCGACGAACTCGGCCTGCAGCAGCAGGTAGTTCAGCCCGACGCCGCCGAGCACCACGACGAGCCACAGCGCGGCGTGCACGACGTTCTTGGTGGTCACGACGCGGATCGCTGCCGCGACCATGAACACGGCGCTGACCGCGAACACGACGTTCGCGGGGACGTCGAAGGTGGTCTCGGTGACCTGCTGGGCGAGCAGCGCGACCCCGTTCACAGCGCCGCCGCTCATCGGGGCACCTTCTTGACCTTCGCCTCGGAGCCGGCCTCGAGCGGCTCGAAGTCCGGCACGGTCTCCATCCACTCGCCAAGCTTGGCCTTGTCGTGCAGCAGGTCGGCGATGTGGGGGGTGCTGTACTCGTACTCCGGGCTCCAGAACAGGGCGTCGAACGGGCAGACCTCGACGCAGATGCCGCAGTACATGCACAGCGCGTAGTCGATGTCGAAGCGGTCGAGCTGGTTGACCGAGCGGGGCTTGCCGCCCTCGCGGCGCGGCGGCGCCAGGGTCTTGTGGCCCTCGATGTAGATGCACCAGTCGGGGCACTCACGGGCGCAGAGCATGCAGGAGGTGCAGTTGTCCTCCTTGAGGGCGATGACGCCGCGGGCGCGAGGAGCGGGCTCCTCCTTCTCGCGGGGGTACTGCACGGTCGCGGCGCCCTTGGACGGCGACGGCGGGCGCAGCGGCCCGTCGGGGAACATCGTCTCGAGCGCGGTCTTCATCGTCACGCCCATGCCCTTGAGGACCCCGGGGAGCTGTGGCTTCTCAGGCATCAGAACACCACCTTCATGACGCCGGTGACCACGATGTTGGCCAGCGAGATCGGGATGAGGAACTTCCAGGCGAGCGCCTGCAGCTGGTCCTCACGGAAGCGGGGCAGCGAGAACCGCGCCCAGAACACGACGCCGACGAGCAGCACGGCCTTGATCGAGATGTTGATCGGGCCGATCACGTGCATGGCCCCGTCGCCGAGACCCCAGCTCGCCGGGAGGGCCCAGCCGCCCAGGAACAGCGTCGAGGCGACCGCAGCGAACGCGACGGCGGTCGCGAACTCGGCGATGAAGTACACCAGGAAGCGGATGCCGGAGTACTCGACCTGGTAGCCGGCGACGAGCTCGGACTCCGCGATCGGCATGTCGAAGGGCGTCTGGGTCAGCTCGGCCTGCACCGCGATGAGGAACACGAGGAAGCCGACGAACTGGGTGAGGATGAACGGGTTCCCGATGCCGTCCCAGCCGAAGATCTCGCCGGTCGACTGCGCTGCGACGATCTCCTGCAGGTTGAGGCTGCCCGCCGCGATGACGACGCCGACGACGGAGAGCACGAGGGGCAGCTCGTAGGCGATCAGCTGGCCGCCGGCGCGCAGCGCGCCGAGGAGCGCGTACTTGTTGGCCGACGCCCAGCCGGCCATGAGGATGCCGATGACGCTGAGGCTCGACATGGCGAGCACGAAGTAGATGCCGGTGCCGAGGTCCGCGACCACCGCGTTGGGCCCGGCGGGGATGACGACGAACATCAGGAACGTCGAGGCGAGCACGACGGCGGGGGCGAGCCCGAAGATGAACTTGTCGGAGTCGTCGGTGAAGAGGTCTTCCTTCTGGAGCCACTTGCCGACCTCGGCGAGCAGCTGCATCGAGCCGGCGGGGCCGGCCTCCATCGGGCCGAGGCGGCTCTGCATGAACGACACGAACTTGAACAGGTACAGGTAGACGACGCCGCCGGTCAGCAGCAGCAGCGCGGCGACGCCTGCGAGCACCCGGATGACGGTCTGTTGCCACCAGGCCAGCTCCAGGCCGAGCATCAGGGTCTGGGGGAGGAGCGTCTGGGTCATCGGTCGATGTCCCCCAGGATGAAGTACAGCGAGGCGAGGATCGTGATGATGTCGGGCACGAACACGCCGCGCAGGATCCACGGTGTGATCGACACGTTGTTGAAGCTCGCCGAGCGGATCTTGACCCGGAACGGGTTCAGGTCGCCCTTGGAGACGATGTAGAAGCCCATCTCGCCGAGGGGGTTCTCGGTCGCGACGTAGGCCTCGCCGGCGGGCACCTTGATGATGCGGGGCACCTTGGCCATGATCGGCCCGGCGGGCAGGCCGTCGCAGAGCTGGTCGATCATCTTGGTGGCCTCGCGGACCTCCTGGAGGCGCACCCAGAAGCGGGCGAACGAGTCGCCGTCGGGGTGGGTCCAGACCTTCCAGTCGAGCTCGTTGTGGGCCAGGCCGTTGGGGCAGCGTCGCGGCGCAGGTCCCAGTCGATGCCCGAGGCGCGGGCGTTCGCGCCCGACAGGCCGTACTGCTGGGCGACGTCCGGAGGGATGACGCCGATGCCGCGGGTGCGTGCGGTGAAAGATCTCGGCGCCCATGAGGAGCTCTTCGATCTCGTCGCAGAAGTCGCGGACCTTGTCCATGACGGACTTGGTGTCGGCGAGCCAGCCCTTGGGCAGGTCGTCCTTCAGGCCGCCGATGCGGTCGAAGTTCGGGTGGAAGCGACCGCCGGTGACGCGCTCGATCTGGTCGAGGACGAACTCGCGGTCGCGGAACGCGTAGAACGCGGGGGTGACGGCGCCGAGCTGCACGCCCATGTCGCCGAGGAACAGGATCAGGTTCGCGACCCGGCTCATCTCGAACAGCAGCGTGCGGATCCACTGGGCGCGCGGCGGCGCCTCGATGCCCATGAGCTGCTCGGCGGCGAGGATGAACGGCACCTCGTTCGCGAAGCTGCCCAGCCAGTCGATGCGGTTCACCAGGGTGGTGACCTGCGGGTAGGTGCGGACCTCGGCGAGCTTCTCGTAGCCGCGGTGCATGTACCCGGCGATCGGCTCGGCCTCGAGGACCTGCTCGCCGTCGAGGCGGGCGACGATGCGCAGCGTGCCGTGGGTGGCGGGGTGCTGCGGGCCGATGTTGAGGGTCATGCCCTCGGTCTCGAGCTCGACGTTCACCCGCGCGTCGGCGGCGCGCGCCGCGATGTAGGCCAGCTTGTCGCGGTCGGTCACGGCGGTCACGAGTCGCCTCCCTCGGCGCTGTTCGGCCCGTCGGCGGGCATCTCGTCGTCGTCCTCATCGTCGCTGGGCATCTGCTCGACGTCGACGATGCCGGGCCAGGGCTTCACCTGGCGGGCGACGAGGGGGAAGTCCTTGCGCAACGGGTGCCCCTCGAACGCGCCGGGCAGGTACATGTGGCGCAGGCCGGGGTGCCCGACGAAGTCGATGCCGAACATCTCCCACGCCTCGCGCTCGTGCCAGTCCGCCCCGGCGTAGATCGAGGTCCACGACTCGATCGCGGGGGCCTCGTCGGGAAGGTCGGCCTTGAGCGTGACGCCCCAGGTGTTGCCGGGGTCACCGATGTGTGCGATGCGGGCGAACACCTGGAAGCGGGTGGCGCCGCCGGCGTAGCCCTGCTCGATCTCGCCGTCGGCCGAGAAGCCGGACTCGCCGGCCATGACGCGGTCGACCTCGGCGTCCATGGAGCGGCCGAACGGCGAGGGCATCCAGTCGATGGCCGAGAGGAACCCGAAGTACTTGGCAGCCCATGCGGTTGCGGGCGACGTCGGCGGCGGAGCGCCAGGCGTCGGTCGGCTCGACGCGGATCCAGAGGTCCTGCCGGGCGACGATGTGGCTGCCCTCGACGGCGTCGCCCAGCAGGTCGGTGAAGCGCCCGAGGAGCTCCTCGCGAGCGCCTCGTCGCGTTCGACGGCTCGTCGGGCTCGCGGCCGCGTCTTCGGCCGGCGTCGGCTGCGTCGTCGGTGGTGGTGTCGTCGGCCATCGTCACCGACCACGATCGGCTCGCCCCGCCAGCGGTCCGCCATGTCCTCGTTCTGGATGCGCTCCTGGAGCAGCACGATGCCCTCGAGCAGCGCCTCGGGCCGGGGCGGGCAGCCGGGCACGTAGACGTCGACGGGGATGATCTGGTCGACGCCCTTGGTGACCGAGTAGCTGTCCCAGTAGGGGCCGCCGCAGTTCGCGCACGAGCCCATCGAGATGACGTACTTCGGGTCGGGCATCTGCTCGTAGAGCCGGCGGATCGACGGGGCCATCTTGTCGGTGACGGTGCCCGAGATGACCACCAGGTCGGTCTGGCGGGGGCCGGCGGGCAGCGGGATCACCCCGAGGCGCATGACGTCGTAGCGGGGCGACGCGAACGCAGCGCCCATCTCGATCGCGCAGCAGGCGAGGCCCCACTGGTACACCCAGATGGAGTACTTGCGGGAGAGGTTGAGCAGGTCGGTGAGCGGCTTGGGCATCTTGCCGCTCTCGACGAGGCCTAGGCCCACTTCAGGACCCCCTTGCGCCAGGCGTAGACGAGCCCCAGGAGGAGCACGAAGATGAAGATGAACATCTCG
>CALNXV010000006.1:0-8005 GCA_942490665.1 uncultured Microthrixaceae bacterium | reverse complement strand
GCTCGAGGAGATGGAGCGCGCCGGCGCCTACGACCGCGACACGATCCTGTTGGTCTCGCCGACCGGCACCGGCTGGGTCGACCACGCCATGATCGAGGCCGACCGAGTTCTTCACCCGCGGCGACCTGGCGACGGTGTGCATCCAGTACGGCCGCTACCCGTCGTTCCTGTCGCTGCAGAAGGTCCGTGCCGGGCGCCAGCAGTTCCGCCAGCTCGTCTGGGGCGTGCGCCAACGGATCCGGGCCATGCCGGCGGACGAGCGTCCCCGGGTGCTGGTCTTCGGTGAGAGCCTCGGCGCGTGGGCGTCGTCCGACGTGATCATGATGCAGGGGGTGTCGGGGCTGGACCACTACGGCATCGACCGCGCGCTGTGGTTCGGCATGCCGCACCTGGCGCGATGGTCCGCGGCCGGGCTCTACCGCCCGGGCCAGCTCACCCCCGCCGGGACCGTCGCGGTGTTCGACCGCTGGGAGCAGTTCGCCCGCCTCGACGATGAGGAGCGCGCACGGCTGCGCATCGTGCAGCTCAGCCACGACAACGACCCCATCACGCTGCTCACCCCGTCGCTGCTCTACCGCCGACCCGACTGGCTGGGCGAGCACCGCGGACGCGGCGTCCCGGAGCGACAGCAGTGGTCGCCAGTGGTGACGTTCCTGCAGACGATGATCGACGCAGCGAACGCGATGCGCAACGAGCCCGGCGAGTTCCGTTCGACCGGCCACGACTACCGCGCCGACACCGCGCGCTTCGTCGCCGAGGGGTTCGCGCTCGACTACACCGAGGAACAGCTCGCGGCGGTCGACGCCACGCTGCGGACCCTCGAGTTGGAACGCGCCGCACGCATCGCTCCCGCCGACGGCGAGCACGTCCCGGCACCCGCGCAGCGCACCGAGCGCCACCGGCGGGCGTCGCACCCCGCCAAGTTGGAAGGGTCACGGACCGGCGGGGCGAACTGGCTGAGCGCCGCGTCGGAGGTCACCGGCATCACGACCCCCGGCTGATCAGGTCGGCGGCGGGCGGTGGACCGCGAGGCGTTCCGCCCGCTTCCACAGGGCCCGGTAGTAGCGGCGGACCTCGTCGGCGAGGTCCGTCACCTCGCTCAGCACGGTGCTGCCCCCCGGCAGGGTCGCTGTCGCGACGCCGCCCACCTGCAGGACACGGTCGTCGTCGAACACGTGGCGATCGTGCACCGCGTGGGCGGGGCTGACACGGACACGCAGCTTCCACGGGCGGTCCCCCAGCCGGCCGATCGCCTCGACGATCGCGTCGAGTTCGTCGTCGTCGAGTCGGTCACTCACGAGCACCCGCGTCACGCCGGTGTGGCGGGCGAGGTACTCGAGCTGCTCGGCCCGACAGTGCGGGTCGACGACCATCGGCGCGTCCAGCGCAGCGATCCGGCCCACCACCCGCGCCAGCGCGAGTGGGTCGCCCGCGCGAAGGTCCGCGTCGATCACCTCGAACACCGGTGACTGCTCGGGGTGCAGCCCCAGGGCGCTGACGGTGAGGCGACCGAGCTCGGTGGGCGTCACCCGGTCATCGCGCTCCTCGAGCAGACCGCGGCGCACCAACGAGTTCATGGCGCTCTCGTGGTAGTCGCCGTTGCGCCCGGAGAGACCGGCGAGGATCGCGAGCCCGGCCGGTCGGCGCGGCTCGCACAGACGACGCAGCTCGCTGCGCTGGGGGACGACGTCGACCTCCGCGAGACGAACGGCCCACAACAGCAGCCGATGTGACTCCTCATCGAGTAGATCCATGGCTGCCACGCTAGAGGCTCCCGACACCGACTCCTCCGCCCTGCGCCGAGCCGTCGGCGCAGGTTCACCGCTGCGTAGCGCAACGTTCAGGCGGGCGTCGAGCCCGGGCGGGCGAGGTGTCCGGTGTCGTTGAAGCGCACGAGGACCCGACGGCCCGAGCGCACACCGACCTCGCCGATCGAGGCCGTGTCGAGCTGCGTGCGCCAGGAGATCTCGTCGCCCACGTCGAGCGCCCAGGCCACCGCCGCCTTGATCGGCGAGACGTGGCTCACCAGCACCACGGGGCCCTCCGCCACCGAAGCCTGCGCCCAGTCGTCGCATGCCTCACGGACCCGGCGGCCGAGCTCCGCCAGTGTCTCGCCCCCGGGGGGACGGAACCCGAGGTCGGCCTGCCACGCGGCCCACGTCGCCGCCGGGACGTCGGCGAGTCGGGTGCCGTCGAGCTCGCCGTAGTCCAACTCGACGAGTCGGTCATCGACCTGGACCACCGCGTCGGTCGCGGCAGCGATCACACGGGCGGTCTGCATGGTGCGCAGCAGCGGGCTCGACACCACGAGCGGAGTGCGCGTCCCGGACCACGTCGCCACCGCCCCAGCGACCGCGGCGGCCTGGGCGAGACCCGTGTCGTCGAGCGGCGGGTCGGCACGCCCGAGCAGTCGGCCCGACGCGTTGGCAGCGGTGCGACCGTGCCGGACGAGGAGGATGCCGGTCATCTGTTCAGCAGGTCCCCTCCGGGCGACCGCCCATCACCGCCCGGTCGAGCTGACCGGTGCGGAGGAACCGGGAGCGACGATCGGCGTCGTCGAGACCGAAGCGCCGGTAGGCCCAGACTCCGACGAGGACCGCGACCCCATCCAACAGCAGCGACCACCAGCCACGTGCGAGCTCGAAGGACTCCGCGCCGTTCAGGTCCAGGCCGAGGAACGGCCACCAGAACGCAGTGGAACCGGTCCAGGCCAGATCGAGCACCAGGTGGAGGTACCAGCCGATCGGCAG
Source organism: uncultured Microthrixaceae bacterium (assembly GCA_942490665.1). Taxonomy (GTDB): domain Bacteria; phylum Actinomycetota; class Acidimicrobiia; order Acidimicrobiales; family Microtrichaceae; genus SKRR01. The sequence continues at coordinate 5,255 of CALNXV010000006.1, read as the reverse complement.
CCCCAACCAGCGCCGACGGACCAGCCGCCGGCCCTGCGTGGCGAGCATGACCACGACCAACGCAACGGTCGGTGCCAGCAACGAGTGCGCTGGGCCCGCGCCGAAGGGCACCTCGACGACCGGCAGGACCGAGCCGAGCGCAACGAGGCGGTAGTCGATCGCCGGGCTCTGGAACACCACCACGGTGATGACCATGCTCATGATCACGAACCAGATCAACATCGGGATCCAGCGGGCACGACCGGGACGCCGCTCACCGCACGAGCAGGCGCGCGCACTCCGGGCAGGTGATCATCTCGTCGTCAGGAGCGCGGCGCAGCCCCTCGAGCTGCGCAGAGGGGATCGCAAGGTGACAGCCGTCGCAGCGTCCGCCGTCGAGACGGGCCACCGCGATGCCGCCGAGTCCGGCCCGCAGCGATTCGTAGCGCTCCAGGACCGCCGGGTCGATCTCGGCGGCAGCTGCCGAGCGTTCGCCGCGCATGGCGTCGAGCTCCGCCTCGACCTCGGCCGCGGCGACGGTGAGCGCTGCCTCCGCGTCGGCCAGACGGGCGTCGAGCGTGTCGAGCTCGGAGGACTGTGCCGCGTGGCGCGCCTGCACCGGCTCGGCGAGCTCCATCTGCTCGAGCGCCTCGTCCTCGAAGCCGCGCTGACGTTCGCTCAAGAGGACCTGCTCGGCCTGGAGCGACTCCAGCTCCTTGTGCGACGTCACCGACCCGTCGTACAGCGAGCCCTGGATCTCGGCGACCTTGTCCTCGAGCAGCGAGGCGTGGTCCTCGGCCTCCTTCTGGTCAGCGAGGAGCCGGCGCAGCTCTGCCGCAGTCGAGTCGGCGCGGGCGCCGAGATCCACCCGAGCTGCCCGCAGCTCGTCGCAGACCCGCCGTTCGGGCAGTGCCGCGTGGCGGTGGGTCAGCTGGTCGAGACGTGTGTCGAGCTCTTGGACGGCGAGCAGAGCGTCGAGTGCAGTCACGGGCCGAGACTACCCGCCTCGACGCGCGAGCCTTCGCACGCGACGGCGCAGAGATCAGCCGGCGTCACCGGAATCCGCGACCGGCTCGGCGGGGGGCGACGCGGTCGTCGGAGCGGCGGTCGACGGGGGTGGCGGAGGCGTCGTCGGCGACGGTGCTGCCGTCGTTGCGGACCCGCCACCAGCGGACGGGGAACTGCCCGACCGCGAGGAGGACGAGCTTCCCGAACGTGAGGAGGACGAGCTGCTCGACCGCGACGAGGACGAGGACGAGGACGAGGACGAGGACGAACCCGCCCTGGACGCGACCGCCGCGCAGCTCGGTCGCCCCGGCGGGGTTGCCGATCCAGACCGCGGTCGACATCTGCGGGGTGAAGCCGACGAACCAGACGTCGGTGTTCTCGCCACCCTCGGCCTCGTTCGTGCCGGTCTTGCCAGCCGCCGGACGTCCGTCGGCCAGACGCCCACCGGAGTAGGTGCCTCCACTCACCACGGACGCCAGAGCAACGGTCGCCTGCCGGGCGACGTCGGGGTCGATCGCCTGGCTCAGCGTCGGTTCGTGCTCGTAGAGGACGTTGCCGTCACGGTCGGTCACCTTCTCCACGAAGTGCGGAGCGTTGTAGCGCCCGTCGTTCGCGATGGCCGCGTACGCCGCTGCCATCTCGAGCGGACGAACGCTCGCCCCACCGAGGGTCAGCGACGGGATCGTGGCCGCGTCCTCGGACAGCGTGCTGATGCCGAGGCGCTCGGCCACGTCGACGACGTCCTCGCCGCCGACGACGGCCTGGAGCCGGGCGAACGCACAGTTGTTCGACCCCGCCGTCGCCCGGAGCAGCGACATGGAGCCGCCGCGACAGCCGGATGGCCAGGTGCGCACGTCGTCGGGCAGGCCGAAGTCCTCGTACAACGATCTGGGCGCTGGCGACGAGGAGATCGTGTCGTTGATGCCGTACCCCTCCTCGAGCGCAGCGATCAGCGTGAAGGTCTTGAACGACGAGCCGGGGCTGCGCCCGACCGTGGGGGTCGCGACCTCGACCACGCCGCGACCCTCGATCTCCGTCTCGCCGACCACTGCGCGCACCGCTCCCGAGGTCGGCTCGACCGAGGCCACGACCGCCACGGACTCGGGGTTGAGCGCGGCCGCCGGGTTCGTCTCCGAGGCCGCCTCCGCGAGCAGCTGCGCACGTGGGTCCATCGTCGCGGTGATGGTGAGACCGCCGTTGAAGATGAGGAAGCGGCGCAGCTCCTCGGTCGGGGCCAGCCATTCGGCGTCGAGCAGCTCGTCGCGGACCTTGCGCTCCCAGTAGGACAGGTCCTGGGACGTGGCGGCGGAGACCGTCGCCTGCTCGCTGTCCGGCAGCGGAAACGCGGCGATCAGCTCGGCCTCGTCGGAGTTCACGAGTCCTTCGTCGACCATCCGCCCCAACACGATCTCGCGGCGTTCGTCCGCGACCTCGGGGAAGCGGATCGGGTCGTACCCCGTCGGGTTGCGGATCAGCGAGGTCAGCACCGCTGCCTCGGCCCAGCCGACCTCGGAGGCGGAGATGCCGAAGTACAGCCGCGATGCTGCTTCGACCCCGTAGGCGCCCCGCCCGAGGTAGACCAGGTTGAGGTACTGCTCCAGGATGCGGTCCTTGCAGTCCCGCTTGGTCGTGTCGCGACAGAACTGGTTCTCGAGCTGGATCGCGAGCGACGCCTCCTCGATCTTGCGACCGATCGTGCGGTCATCGCCGACGAGGGACAGCTTCACGAGCTGCTGGGTGATCGTCGAGCCGCCCTGGGAGATCTCCCCCGCGGCACTGTTGGCCTGCACGGCACGCAGGACCGAGCGGGCGCTCACACCGTCGTGGCGGTAGAAGTCGGCGTCCTCGACCACCAGCACCGTCCGTTGCAGCTCATCGGACATCTCGTCGAGGGGAACCACCACCCGGTTCTCGGAGCCGACGAGCTCGACCCATCGGTTCGCCGGCCGAGTCCAGCACCGTGCTCCCCTCCGCGAGCTCGGGCAGCGCGAGGTTCGAAGTCGGCTCGAAGGACGCTGCGTCGCCGAGCCCACCGATGCTCGGGAGCAGCTGGGTCCCGATCACGCCGAGCGACACGACGCCGAGGGCGACGATCAGGGCGAATCTGAGCAGGAGGGAGACGGCGCGTTGCATGGATCCTCAGGGGCGGCGCGGCCCGTGAGGTGTCCCGGGGTCCGCAAACGCTGACAGGCTATCGGCCGACACCCGCCCGGACGCATCGGCCGTGCCCGACGCCGGGTCCCTCCGCCCCACCCCCGGGAGCCACCGTGCCCATCGCATCGTTGCGTCGTCGTCGCACACGCAGCACCCCCACCGTCGCCCTGGCGGGAGCCGGTTCGATCGCCGTGGTCCATGCGCTCGCTGCCGCAGCGGCAGGCATGCGGGTCAGCGCCGTGGCGTCACGCGGCGGACGCTCCGCACGTCACCTGGCCGGCGAGCTCGACGCCCGGCGGGTGACCCCAGACGCGCTGCCAGCGGGTGCAGACCTCCTGATCGTCGCAGCACCACCCGCGGAGCACGACACCCTCGCGCTCCGCGGGATGCGGGCCGGCGCGGACGTCCTCGTCGAGAAGCCGCTGGCCACCACCCTCGACGACGCCGACCGGCTGGTCGCGGCGGCGGCGGCGCCAGGCGCTCCGCGGGTGCGCTGTGCGGAGAACCTGCTGCACGCCCCCGCCTGGCGCGAACTGCGCCGCCGACGACCGACGCTCGGCGCGCTGTCGCATCTGTCGGTCCGGGCGCTGCAGTCCACCCCCGACTGGGGCCACTTCGCCGAGCCCCTGCGCGACGGGGCGTCCTGTTCGACCTCGGACCGCATCCCGTGGGCCTGGTGCTGGATCTGGTCGAGGAGCCGCCGGTCGCCGTGTCCGCCTCGCTGCGCACAGGACGCGACGACGGCGCGGACGATCATGCGACGGTGCGGCTCCGATTCGCCTCCGGGTTCTCGGCGTCGGTGGAGGTGTCCTGGCGCTCGGAGGTCGCGCAGTGGGACCTGCAGGCCGCGGGCGACGACGGGGTGCTGCGCCTCGAGCTGCTCCCCGAGGTGGCCCTCGAGGCGAACGGGGACGTGGTCGGTGTCCCGCTGCGCCACGACGCGCCCGACTCCCGCCTCGAGTCACTCGGCTACATCGACCAGCTGCTCGACACCGCCGGCGCCGGTCCCGGTCGGACCCTCGGCGCTGCGGCCGGCGCGCCACGTGCTCGAGGTGATCTGCGCTGCGTACGCGTCCGCGGGACGTGACGGCGAGCGAGGTCGACCTGCCGTTCACCGGTGACCGCACCCGGACCCCGATGGGCTCTGGCGGGGCGACGACCGGCCCGGCGCCCAGGAACTCCTCGTCGAGGGCGAACTCGCCGTCGACGCCGGTCTGGTACGCCGACACGGTGCGCTCGAAGAAGTTGGTGAGCTCCTGGACGTCCTGGAGCTCCATGAAGGCGAACGGGTTCTTGGAGCCGTACCGCTTCTCGAGCCCGAGGGTCGCCAGGCGCTGGTCGGCGACGTACTGGAGGTACTCCCGCATGTCGCGCAGCGACATGCCCGGGATCCCCTGGGAGAGCAGGTCCTCGGCGAAGTCGTACTCGACCTCGACCGCCTCGCCGATCATCTCGGTGACCTGCGCAGCCAGGTGTTCGTCGAACAGCTCGGGCTCCTCGCGACGGACCTGCTCGATGACCCCGAACGCGAAATTCATGTGGCAGCTCTCGTCACGGAACACCCAGTTCGTGCCGGATGCCAAGCCGTTCAGCAGGCCCTTCGAGCGAAGGAAGTACACGTAGGCGAACGCCCCGTAGAAGAACAGCCCCTCGATGCAGGCCGCGAAGCAGATCAGGTTCAGCAGGAACTGCTGGCGGTCCTCACGGCTGTTGAGCTCGTCGAGCTCGCCGATCGAGTCGATCCAGCGGAAGCAGAACTCGCCCTTGCGGCGGATCGAGGGGATGTTCTCGATCGCGGCGAACGCCTCGGCGCGCTCGGACAGATCAGGGATGTAGGTGTCCAGCAAGGTCAGGTAGAACTGGACGTGCAACGCCTCTTCGTACAGCTGGCGCGACAGGTACATGCGCGCCTCGGGGCTGTTGACGTGCTTGTACAGGTTCAGGACCAGGTTGTTGGCGACGATCGAGTCACCGGTCGCGAAGGGCGACCAGGCGGTTGATGAGGTGCCGCTCCGCGGGGAGCAGCTTGCGCTGCAGGTCGACGATGTCGTCGGAGAAGTCGACCTCTTCCACGGTCCACGTGTTGCGGATCGCGTCGCGGTACATGTCGTAGA
>CALNXV010000005.1:0-28951 GCA_942490665.1 uncultured Microthrixaceae bacterium | reverse complement strand
TGTTCGTGCGCTGCTCCCTCGCCCGGTACCTGCGCTTCTGGCTCATCCGCATGACCTGCGAGAGCCGGGCGAACACCGATCGCGTCGTCGGCGCGATCGAGGCGTGCGAGCAGACTCCCAGCCAACCGGCGACCGGGGGACACGTGGCCGGTGCTCCTGCGACGGCCAAGGCCGTCACCGACGTCGCGGCAGTCCCGCCGGTGGTGCGCTGAGCCGGTGGGCCCACGCCCTCGGAGGATTTGCCTGGGTCGGACCCCGCCCGTAGATTGCGCACGGTTTCTCAAGCGCGCGGGGGAGGCCGTCGCCGGCCCCGGTTGCGGCGCTAGGAGACCACCAACCACACCTTTCTGCTGGAAGTCCCGCTCCGTCCCGGCGCGATCTGACCCGCTCGCTCGACCGATCCCATGGGTCGTTCGAGTTGGTGCTCGCACCGGTGCTGCTCGCGCTGCTGGGCCTGTGGCTCGACCGCACCATCGACACCGTCCCGCTGTTCACGCTGGTGTTCACGATCGTGGGCATCGTCGGCACGTTCGCCAAGCTGTACTACTCGTGCCTGCCGGTGAGATGGATGCGGCGGCGAGTGATGCGGTGTGGGCCGACCACCCGACGACCGTGCAGTTCCGTGCCCAGGCCGCGGCCCGCGCCGAGCGGCTGTCGACGCCGAAGGAGTCGGCTGCGGCTCACCGCACCGACGCCGGCGACGACAACCTGACCGGGGAGCGAGCGTGAGCGCCGAGCCCTTCACCGTGCGTGTCGAGGGGCCGTCGCCGGCGATGGCCGTCGCACTGGACCTGGCCCGTCGCAGTCTCTGGCTGCTGCCGGTGCTCCTGATCGTCTCGGCGTTGTTCTGGGGGTTCGACGGCGTGCTCTCGACGGCCTACGGCCTCGCGATCGTCGTGGCGAACTTCGTGCTGGCCGCCTACCTGCTGGCGGTCACGGGACGCATCAACGCAGCGCTGATGGCCGGTGCGGCGATGTTCGGCTTCCTGTTGCGCCTTGCGCTGATCTTCGGTGCCGTGCTGCTGGTCCGCGACGCATCGTGGGTCGAGCTCGTGCCGCTGGGAGCGACACTGATCGGCGCACACCTGGCGCTGCTGTTCTGGGAGATGCGCTACGTCTCCGGTGCCCTCGCCTTCTCGGGGCTGCGGCCCGGTGCCACCCCGAACCCGTATCTGCCCGACTCTGCCCGGTCATCGTCGATGCCGACCCCGTCGTCGACGCAGACCTCGTCCACGAACTCGCCGCACGCGCCCTAGGCGCTGACGCAAGGAGCTCCACCCGACCATGTCAGGACTCACGACCCTCGCCGGTCAGATCACCCTGCTCGCTGCCGAGGACGGCGGCGGTGGGCTCGCGTTCCCGCCCGTCGAGAACCTCGTCAAGTGGCCGTTCCTCTTCGGCGAGGGCCAGTGGTACGGGTTCAACAAGATCGGGCTGATCTCGCTCATCGCGTTCGTCGTGCCGGCGCTGCTCTACTTCTTCGCCGGTCGCAACGCGAAGGCGATCCCGGGCAAGCTGCAGAACGTCGGCGAGACCGGCATCGACTTCGTCGAACGCCAGATCATCCTGCCGACCATCGGCCCCGACGGCATGCGCTACCTCCCGATGCTGCTGTCGATGGTGATGTTCATCTGGATCGGCAACCTGTTCGAGATCATCCCGACCGCACACATGCCCGCCAACGCCCGCATGGCCAACCCGTTGCTGCTCGCCATCGTGGCGTTGGTGATGTTCGTCGGCGTCGGGATCAAGCACAACGGCCTCGGCTACATCACCGGCGTGCTCTTCCCGCCGGGCGTGCCCAAGGCGCTCTACATCATCGTGACGCCCATCGAGCTGCTCTCGACCTTCATCATCCGGCCGTTCTCGCTCGCCGTGCGTCTCTTCGCCAACCTGCTCGCCGGGCACATCCTGCTCGTCACCTTCTCGGTGCTCTGCATCACCTTGAGGCAGGCCAGCTTCCTGGTCGCTGCGACGGCGCTGTCGTTCCCGATGCTCGTCGCCTTCGTCGGCTTCGAGTTCATGGTGGCCTTCCTGCAGGCCTTCATCTTCGCCCTGCTCACCGCCGTCTACATCGGCGGGCGTTGCACCCCACCACTGACCCGAGCATCCGCACCCCGACCACCCATCCGTCACACCCATCAACCCGTTGACCACCCGGCCGGCCCCGCCGGTCACCGAACAGGAGACACCCAATCCCATGAACGGTCTTTCCACCGCAGTCCACACCGTGGCCCAGGCCTTCCCCGAGGGCACCACCCCGGATGAGGCCAAGAGCATCGCAGCAGCCTCGAACGCTGCGTTCGCCTACGGCCTCGCCGCCATCGGCCCCGGCATCGGCATCGGCTACCTCGTCGGCCAGGCCGTCCAGGCCATGGCCCGCCAGCCCGAGTCCGCCGGGCAGGTCCAGACCACCATGTTCCTCGGCATCGCCTTCACCGAGGCGCTCGCCCTCATCGGCTTCGTGGTCTTCATCCTCCTCAAGTTCGTCTGACACCGTCCCGACCGTTCTGACCGGAGGAGATCCTGATGCTCGCACTGCTGAGTGCGCTCGTCGCCGAGGGAGCCGAGTCGACCGAGACGATCAACCCCGTCGTCCCCGACGAACTGGGGGAGATCTTCTGGGGCGCCGTCGGGTTCTTCGGCCTGTGGATCATCCTGCGCTACGTGTGCCTGCCGCCGCTCATGAAGGCACGCCACGAACGCGCCCAGCAGATCCGCAATGACCAGGAGGCCGCTGCCGCGGCCGAGACCCAGGCGGAGCAGGTGCGCCGCGACTACGACGCCACCCTCGCCGAGGCCCGGGCCGAGGCGAACCGCATCGTCGAGGAGGCCCGGCTCGCGGCCGAGGAGCGCCGCGACGCTGCAGTCCGCGCGGTCGAGGCCGAGCTCGCCGAGGAGCGCCAGCAAGCTCTGCTCGAGCTCGATGCGGCCCGCGCCGAGGCGCTCGGAGAGCTGCGTGGCGACGTCGCCGCGCTGGCCGTCTCCGCCGCCTCGAAGGTCGTCGAGTCCGAGCTCGACCCCGCGTCCAGCCAGGCCACCGTCGACGAGTACGTGAACCGGTCCGCCGGGACGCGTTGAGGAGCTGATCCGATATGACCACCATCTCGTCGAACCTCGTCGGGCTGCTCGCAGCCGAGGGGCCGAACCAGTTCTGGCTTCCCGGCGACATCAACGAGGTCTACTGGGGCACGGCGGCGTTCCTGATCGTCGCCTATCTGATGTGGCGGTTCGGGCGCAAGCCGATGGCCGACATGCTCAGCGGGCGCATCGGGGAGATCTCGACCGAGCTCGACGAGGCCGCCGAGCTGCGTCTCACCGCCGAGGCCGAGCGTGACCGCATCAAGGCGGCCCTCGCCGATTCGGACGCGGAGGCCGAGCGCATCGTCGCCGAGGCTCGCCGTCGGCGCGGATCAGCTCACGGCCGACATCGCGGCCCGTGCCGAGGCCGACATCGCCGCCGTGCCGCGAGCGTGCGGCGGTCGACCTCGCCGCGACCCGGTCCCAGGCGCAGGCCGACCTGTCCGGCGAGCTGTCCCGGCTCTCCCTCGGTGCTGCCGAGGCCGTCGTGGAGACCTCGCTCGACGAGGCCGCACAGCAGCGGCTCATCGACGACTACATCAACCAGGTCGGCACCCAGAACTGACCGGGCCGACCGACCCCGATACGGACCGAACGAGAACCGAGCGAACCACGATGAGTGAACCACGCATCACCGCCTACGCCGACGCCGCCTTCGGAATCGCGCGCGCCGAGGGGGCCCTGTCCGAGGTCGAGGACGAGCTGTTCCGCCTCGCCCGTGTCTACGAGTCGAACGACGAGCTGCGCACCGCGCTCGGTGATCCACACCTGCCCGCCTCGCGGCGCCAGCAGATCGTCGAGGACCTGCTGAAGGGCCGCGCGAGCGCCGCGACGATCGCGATCGTGTCGATGATCGTCGGTGCCGGCCGCGCCGCCGACCTGCCGAAGATCGCGGATGACCTCGTGCAGCGGTCCGCAGCCGAGGCGGGTCAGGCCGTCGCCGAGGTCCGCTCCGCCGTCCCGCTCACCGACGAGCAGATCGCCCGGCTCGCCGTGGCGCTCAAGGAGCGCACCAACCGCGACATCGCGGTCCGCAACGTCGTCGACCCGACCGTCATGGGCGGCATCGTCACCCAGATCGGGGACTCGGTCCTCGACGGCACCGTCCGCACCCGGCTGAACCAGCTCCGAGAGGCGTTCTGAGTCGGGGAGCGCCCGACCGATCACGCCCGCCGACTCACACCACGCCGCCAGGAGAGACCCACATGGCAGAACTCACGATCAACACCGCCGACATCTCGGCCGCCATCCGCAAGAACCTCGAGGGCTTCACCCCCGACGTCGAGCTGACCCAGGTCGGCCGTGTCATCGAGGTCGGCGACGGCATCGCCCGCGTGTCGGGACTGCCCGACGCCGCCGTGAACGAGCTGCTCGAGTTCGAGTCCGGCCTGATGGGCCTGGCGCTGAACCTCGACGAGGAGTCGATCGGTGCCGTCGTGCTCGGCGAGGTCGACTCCATCGAGGAGGGACAGACGGTGCGCGCCACCGGCAGCATCCTGTCGGTGCCCGTCGGCGACGGCGTGCTCGGCCGTGTGGTCAACACCCTCGGTGAGCCCATCGACGGCAAGGGCCCGCTCAGCAACGTCGTGGATCGCCGCATGGAGATCCAGGCGCCCGGCATCATGGGCCGCAAGCCGGTGCACGAGCCGATGCAGACCGGCATCAAGGCGATCGACTCGCTGATCCCGATCGGTCGTGGCCAGCGCGAGCTGATCATCGGCGACCGCAAGACCGGCAAGACCACCGTCGCCATCGACACGATCCTCAACCAGCGTGGCCTCGGCGTGAAGTGCATCTACGTGGCCATCGGGCAGAAGGCCTCGACGGTCGCCCAGACCGTCGCCACCCTGGATGCACTCGGTGCGCTCGAGTACACCGTGGTCGTCGTCGCCCCGGCGTCGGACCCGGCGCCGTTCAAGTACCTCGCCCCCTACGCCGGCTGCGCCATGGGCCAGCACTGGATGGAGCACGGCGAGCACGCCCTGGTGGTCTACGACGACCTCTCCAAGCAGGCCGAGGCCTACCGCCAGGTGTCGCTGCTGCTGCGCCGCCCGCCGGGCCGTGAGGCCTACCCCGGCGACGTCTTCTACCTGCACAGCCGCCTGCTCGAGCGTGCGGCGAAGCTCTCCGACGAGAACGGCGCCGGCTCGCTGACCGCGCTGCCGATCATCGAGACCAAGGCCGGCGACGTCTCGGCCTACATCCCGACCAACGTGATCTCGATCACCGACGGCCAGATCTTCCTCCAGGACGACCTGTTCAAGTCGGGTCTCCGGCCGGCGGTCGACGTGGGCATCTCGGTGTCCCGCGTGGGTTCCGCCGCCCAGATCAAGGCCATGAAGAAGTCCGTCGGCACGCTCAAGTCCGACCTGCAGCAGTTCCGTGAGCTCGAGGCGTTCGCGGCGTTCGGTTCCGACCTCGACGCCGTGTCCAAGGCGCAGCTCGAGCGGGGCTACCGCCTGACTGACCTGCTCAAGCAGGGGATCAACTCGCCGATGCCGGTCGAGGAGCAGTGCGTCGTCATCTTCGCCGGCACCCGCGGCTACCTCGACGACGTGGACGTCGCCGACGTGGCCGACTTCGAGGCGGGCCTGCTCGAGTGGTTCCGCACCCGCCACGCTGACGTGCTCGAGTCGATCCGCGCCAACGGCGACCTCGGCGACGAGGCGGCGTTCGAGGCCGGCATCGCTGCCTACGCCGAGCAGTTCGTCGGCACCCACCACGAGGGCACGACGCCCGACGCAGAGGCCCAGCCCGACGCCGACGCGACCGTCAAGCGCGCCGCCATCCACCTGCCCGAGGAAGAGTCCAGCCGCGACGAGGCCTGAGACGGACCGACCTGACGGCTGAGGAGACCCCATGCCCGGAGCACAGGAACGAGTACTGCGCCGGCGCATCGCCAGCGTCCAGAACACCAAGAAGATCACTCGCGCCATGGAGCTGATCGCCGCGACCCGCGTGGTCAAGGCCCAGAGGCAGCGAACGAGGCCCGTCCCTACGCCGAGCGCATCACCCAGGTCATCCAGGACCTCGCCGCCGCCGGCGCCGAGGTCGACCATCCGCTGCTGCGTCCGCCCGAGACCGTGTCCAAGATCGGTGTCGTCGCGCTCGCCGGCGACCGTGGCCTGGCCGGCGCCTACAACTCCAACGGTCATCCGACCGCCGAGCGTGAGGTCCAGGCCGCCCGCTCCGAGGGCCGGACTACGCGCTCGTCACCGTCGGCCGCAAGGCCGAGGGGTACTTCCGGTTCCGGAGCTTCCCGATCGAGGCTGCGTACAGCGGGTTCACGGATCGTCCCAACTACGAGGACGCCGTCGCGATCGCCGCGCGGGTGACGGACCTGTTCGTCAACGGCGGCTGTGACCGGATCGATGCTGGTCTACACCCGGTTCATCTCGCTCGGCTCCCAGGAGGTCGTCGTCCGGCGCTTCCTGCCCCTCGAGGCAGCGCCACCATCGCCGCGGCCGGCGATGCCGGCGCGACCGCCGGGTTCGAGTTCGAGCCCTCCGGCCGACGTGCTCGAGACCCTGCTGCCGCGCTACGTCGAGTCCCGGATGTACTCGGCGTTGCTCGACGCCGCGGCCTCCGAGCTCGCCTCGCGTCAGCGGGCGATGAAGTCCGCGACCGACAACGCCCAGGACCTGATCCTGAAGCTCACCCGCAAGATGAACCAGGTCCGCCAGGACGCGATCACCACCGAGATCATGGAGATCATCAGCGGCGCCGAGGCCCTCGCCGAGGACCGCGGCAGCCCCGAGGACCTGCTCCTCGACCACCTCGACTCCGATCCGTTCCCGACACACCGGGTCCGCCCCCGCGGCCAGACCCGCCCCGACCGCGTCCGCTGACTCGTTCTGCACGACACCAGGAGACATCACGGTCACCGAACCCAACTCGCCGACGGCAGGATCGTCGCCATCGCCGGACCGGTGGTGGACGTCGAGTTCCCGCCCGACGGCCCTCCCCGAGATCAACACCGCGCTCGAGATGACGGTGACGGTGGAGGGCACCGACATCGTGGTCACCGCCGAGGTCGCCCAGCAGATCGGCGACAGCCGGGTGCGTGCGATCGCGATGAAGCCGACCGACGGCCTCGTGCGGGGCGCCACCGTGCGCAACACCGGGACCGGGATCACGGTGCCGGTCGGCGATGCGACCCTCGGGCACGTCTTCAACGTGCTCGGCGAGCCGCTCGACGTCGAGTCGGTCGAGGTCGAGGATCGCTGGGCCATCCACCGCGCAGCGCCCAACTTCGACACGCTCGAGCCCCGGGCGACGATGTTCCCGACCGGCATCAAGGTGATCGACCTGCTGGCCCCTTACCTGCAAGGCGGCAAGATCGGCCTGTTCGGTGGTGCCGGCGTGGGCAAGACCGTGCTCATCACCGAGATGATCAACCGTGTCGCCACGCAGTTCGGTGGTGTGTCGGTGTTCGCCGGCGTGGGCGAGCGCACCCGTGAGGGCACCGACCTCTTCATCGAGATGGGCGAGACCGCGCTGGCCGGATCCGGCTCGGTGCTCGACAAGGCTGCGCTCGTCTTCGGCCAGATGGACGAGCCGCCGGGCGTGCGGCTGCGCGTCGCGCTGAGCGCCCTGACGATGGCGGAGTACTTCCGTGACGTGCAGGGCCAGGACGTGCTGCTGTTCATCGACAACATCTTCCGCTTCACCCAGGCCGGCATGGAGGTGTCGACCCTGCTGGGCCGCATGCCCGCAGCGGTGGGCTACCAGCCGACCCTCGCGGACGAGATGGGCGAGCTGCAGGAGCGGATCACCTCGACCGGTGGCCGTTCGATCACCTCGCTGCAGGCGGTGTACGTGCCGGCGGACGACTACACCGACCCGGCGCCGTTCACGGCGTTCACGCACTTCGACGGCACGACCGAGCTGAGCCGTGACATCGCCTCGCTGGGCATCTACCCGGCGGTGGACCCGCTGGCGTCGTCCTCGTCGATCCTCACCCCCGAGGTCGTCGGCGAGCGCCACTACGACGTGGCCCGACGGGTGCAGGAGATGCTGCAGCGCTACAAGGAGCTCCAGGACATCATCGCCATCCTCGGCATCGACGAGCTCTCCGAGGAGGACCGCGTCACCGTCGACCGGGCCCGCAAGATCGAGAAGTTCCTGGCCCAGCCGATGTTCGTCGCCGAGGTGTTCACCGGCCTGCCCGGCATCTTCACCTCCGTCGAGGACACCGTCGAGAGCTTCGAGGCGCTCGTCACCGGTGAGCTCGACCACCTGCCCGAGCAGGCGTTCTTCAACGTCGGCGGCGCCGAGGACGCGATCCGCAAGGCGGCCGAGCTCGAGAAGTCGGCCTGATGTCCCTGGTCGTCGAGCTGGTCTCGCCCGAGCGTGTCGCCTACGAGGGCGAGGCGTCCATGGTCATCTGTCGCACGACGACCGGCGACATCGCCTTCCTCCCCGGTCACGTCCCCTTCATCGGGGTGCTCGCCACCCACCCGGTGCGCCTGCTGCTGCCCGACGGCGGCGAGCAGGTCATCGCGGTGCACCACGGCTTCGTCGAGGTGTCGCCCCCCGAGGGCGACGTGACCCGGGTGACGGTGCTCTCCGACGTCTGCGAGCTCGCCGGGTCCATCGACGCAGATCGTGCCCGGGCGGCGCTCGAGCGTGCCGAGGCGGCGCTCGCTGCGGACCCCGAGGACCCCGAGGCGGCAGCTGCCCGACGGCGGGCCCAGGTCCGCCTCTCGGTCGCCGAGGGCTGAGCGGGCGACCGGCCGGTCCGGTCCGACATGGCACGACGCCGGTGTTCCGTGGCGCTGCTACCGCCGGGCCGGCTGTTCGCGGAGCTCCAGTCGATCCGGCGCATCCTCGGCGATCCCCGCGTCGACATCCTCGCCCCGCACGTCACCGTGGTGGCGCCGGTCGACCTGCCCGGCGATCAGGTGGAGGCCGCAGCCGCGGCCGTGCGATCCGGTGCGCGCGGACGCCGAGGCGTTCGAGCTGCGGCTGGGACCGCTCGCGTCGTTCGCTCCGGACACACCGACGCTGCACCTCGCGGTCGGAGGAGACACCGAGCGCCTCGTCTCGCTGCGCGACTCGGTCCGGCGGGCGCCCCTGGACCGACCGGATCGGCGGGCGTTCGTCCCCCACGTGACGCTGCGACGTTCCCTCGACGATCCGGCGGTGCTCGAGGGGGCCCTCGCTGCGCTCACCGGCGAGGTCGGCTCGTGGACCGTCGACCGGATCGTGCTGCTCGAGCACCGGTCCGTGCTCGACGAGGCTGCCGAAGCCGATGCTGGCGCCGATCCCGACGCTGCCGCGACGATGCTGGCGACCCATCGCCGAGGCGCCGCTCGAGCGGGGCGCCCCGTCGTCGTCGGCCGAGGTGGTGTGGAGCTCGACCTGCGGACCGTCACGGTGGTCGAGCCGGCCGTCGCGCACAGCTGACCGGTGTCGCCGCCCCGACCGACACCCTGGCGGGGCGGGACCAGTGGGTCACCGTCGCGGAGCGGGCGCCCGACGGCGCGGTCGGTGCGTTGGTGGGACGCATCGATGGCGGTGCTGCACAGATCGATGCGCTCGCGGTCGCGGAGGGCCACCGCGGGGTCGGCGTCGCACGCCACCTGGTCGAACGCTGGTGCACCGACGCGGCGCGCCGCGGCGCGCGGATCGCGGACGCAAGCGTGGCGATCGGCGCCGGGGCCGCCGGGGTGCTCGCCGCGTGTGGGTTCAGCGAGCTGCGCGACCGCCGGGTGCGTCTGCTCAGACCTGACGGAACCGGCTGACCGCGAGAGGAGCGGCGACGACGATGATGCCGACGGTCCACAGCACGACCGGAAGGATGAACTCTCCCCACGTGGTTCCGGGCGGCACCTCGCCGACGGCGAGGGCACGCAGCAGGTTGGCGACGTGGGTGACCGGGTTGTTGCGGGCGATGAGCTGCAGCCAGTCCGGCATGGTGTCGACGGGCGTGAAGACCGAGCTGATGAAGCTCAACGGGAACAGCCAGACGAATCCGGCGGTCTGGGCGGTCTCGGCGTCGCGCACCCGGAGCCCGATGTTGGCCATGATCCAGCACATCGCAGTACCGAACGACACCGCCACCACGATCATGGCGAGGCCGAGGAGCGCGCCGCCCTCGAACCGGAACCCGACGACGTAGCCGATCGCGACGAGCACGATCGCGACGAACGTCAGCCGGACCGTGTCGGCAGCGATCCGGCCGGTCAACACCGCAGAGCGGGCGATCGGCAACGATCGGAACCGGTCGATGATGCCCTTCTGCAGATCCTCGGCGAGTCCGACGGAGGTGGCCGAGGAGCCGAACACGATCGTTTGCACCATGATCCCGGGGATCAGGAACTGGGCGTAGCTCACCCCGGGTGGCAACGATGCGCCGATCGCTCCGCCGAAGACGTAGTTGAACAGCACCACGAACATCACCGGCTGGATGAGCGTGAAGATGATGAGCCCGGGGGTCCTGGGCAGCTGGATGAGGTTGCGCCACGCGATGACCAGCCCGTCGTGCACCACCGCCGTGACACCGTGGGGCCGCTCGATGGCGTGGTCGGACGGGGCGAGGACGTCCTCGTCGGTGGTCGTCATCAGCTGGCTCCGGTGCGGGGGTCGTCGGATTCGGGGGGCGGGGCCTCGGTGTCGCTGCCGGTCAGGGAGAGGAACACGTCGTCGAGGGACGGGTCGCTCCATGTGGAAGTCCACGATGTCGATGCCGGCCTCGGAGAGTCCGGCGATCGCATGCGGCCGCGAGCGAGGTGTCGTTCCCGACCGGGAGCGAGATCGTCCTGACCGCCGCGTCCACCTGCACGCCCTCCGGCGGGGCGAGGCCGCACAGGATCGAACGCGCCGGCTCGACCTCGTGGTCCTCGGCCACCTGCACCTGAAGCGTCCGCGCGCCTGTGCGGTCCTTGAGCTCGTCCGCCGTGCCCTCGGCGATCACGGTCCCGTGGTCGATCACGACGATGCGATCGGCCAGCCGGTCGGCCTCCTCGAGGTACTGCGTCGTGAGCAGCACCGTGGTGCCGTCCGAGACGAGCTCGCGGATGATCTCCCACAGCCCGACACGACTGGCCGGGTCGAGCCCGGTGGTCGGCTCGTCGAGGAACAGCACCCGGGGCCGACCGACCAGGCTGACCGCCAGGTCCGCTCGACGGCGCATGCCACCCGAATAGGTGCCGACCTGGCGGTCTGCCGCATCGGCGAGGTCGAAACGCTCCAGGAGCTCGCTGGCGCGGGCGCGCGCCCGCTGACCGCGCATGCCCAGGAGTCGTCCGACCAGCTCGAGGTTCTCGGATCCGGTCAGCTTCTCGTCGACCGCCGCGTACTGGCCGGTGAGTCCGATGATCGACCGCACGGCGTCGGCATCGGCGACCACGTCGTGGCCGTCGATGCGGGCGTGACCTCGGTCGGCCTGAGAGAGCGTCGCGAGGATGCGCACGGCCGTGGTCTTGCCGGCGCCGTTGGGGCCGAGCAGGCCGAGCACCGTGCCGGGCTGGATCTCGAAGCTCACTCCAGAGAGGGCCTGGGTGCTTCCGAACCGCTTGTGGAGGTCGTCGACCTCGATGATCGCTGGCACGGGCACAACCTACGGCGTGGTCGGCCGGGCCGTGTGCACGCCCTGGCGGGTGGCACGCGCCCGGTTCGCCATTCCCAGCGTCAGCCGACGAACTTCTCGGGCTGGTGCTGGGCGTCCACCATCCGCACCGTGCCGGACCGGGACCGCATCACCAAGCGACTGCGTGGAGGCGCCGCGGCGGTCGTAGTGCACACCCTTGAGCAGGTTCCCGTCGGTGATGCCGGTGGCGGCGAAGAAGCAGTTGTCCCCGGCGACGAGATCGTCGGTGTCCAGCACCTGCTCGAGGTCGAAGCCCGCAGCGATCGCCGCGGCCCGCTCCTCGTCGTCGCGTGCCCACAGGCGCCCGCACAACTGACCGCCCATGCACTTGAGTGCCGCGGCGGCGATGACGCCCTCGGGCGTGCCGCCGATGCCGATGAGCATGTCGACACCGGACTCCGGCAGCGCCGTCGCGATGGCGCCGGCGACATCACCGTCGCCGATCAGGCGGATCCTCGCTCCGACCGAGCGGATCTCCTGGATGATCTCGTCGTGTCGAGGGCGGTCCAGGATCATCGTGGTGACGTCCTGGACGGCGATGCCGCGGGCATCGGCCACCGCGTGGAGGTTGTCGGTGATCGACCGACGGATGTCGACCACACCGGCTGCTTCCGGACCCACAGCGATCTTCTCCATGTACACGCACGGGCCGGGATCGAACATGGTGCCCTCCGCGGACACGGCGATCACCGCGACGGCTCCACCGCGGCCGTTCGAGGTGAGCGTCGTCCCGTCGACGGGATCCACTGCGATGTCCACGCGTGGATCCGAGCCGTCGCCGACCACCTCGCCGTTGAACAGCATCGGCGCCTCGTCCTTCTCCCCCTCGCCGATGATGACGGTGCCGGTCATCTGAACGGTGCCGAGGATCATCCGCATCGCGTCGACCGCGGCGCCGTCGGCGGCCTCCTTGTCGCCACGGCCGACCCAGCGCGACGCGGCGAGCGCAGCGGCCTCGGTCGTGCGGACGAGCTCCATGGCGAGGTTGCGGTCGGGAGTGTTCCGTGTCATGGGCCGACGTTACCGAACGGTCCGCGTCGACACGGAACCGACGCAGCGGCGCGGTGGCCGGGGGTCCGGCGGGCGCAACCGGGGGAGGGGCCGGTCGGCGGGTCGTGCGATCATGCGGGGGTGACCGACGACACCGAGCGACCCGACGGGCCGAGCACACGTTCCGAGCGCGACCCGGCCGAACCCGACGGGCCTGAAGTCGACCGCAACGCGGAGGTCGGCGACGACGAGGAGGCACGCGCCTCGGCGGACCTGCGCGGTGAGGACCCGGACGCGCCGGACGAGGACGGGCTCGAGGTCGAGGTCGAGGCCGGCCAGCTCGCCTACGACTGCGCGGCCTGGGCGGGGGAGTCCCGCAGGATGCTGAGCGCGCTGATGGACTCCGGGGCGATCCCGCACGCCTGGCAGGGGACGACGCTGACCATCCACGAGGAGGACGAGGAGCGTGTCGACGACCTCGTCGACGAGGTGCTCGCCGCAGCACGCCCGGCGTTGGACCCCGATGCACCACGCATCGTCTACGAGGTGGGCGAATGGCCCGTCGCGCTGCAGACCCAGCTCGGTGACGGCCTCACCGCTGCGGACATCGTGTACGAGTGGGACCACAACGGCGACCTCGTCGTCCTCGAGGCCGACGAGGAGCAGGTCGCCGTCGTCCTCGACGAGCTGCCCGACCCCGACGAGTCGCAGGTCTCCAGCGACGACGGCGTAGCGGTGCACGAGCTGTTCGACCGGGTGTTCATGGCCGCGGACCGCCTCGTACGCAACGGCGCGGACGCGTCGGGCACCGTCGGCGTGGCCGACACCGCGGCGGTGCTCGAACAGCTCGCCCTGCCCTTCGGGTTCGAGCCCGCCGACTGGCGCCGCCTCGTCGGTGAGGTCCAACGCCTGCGGTCGATGCTCGACCCCGAGTCGGTCGGGACCCTGGGTGAGGACGACGACAGTTCGATCGACGCGACCGATGCCGAGATCGCCGAGCAGGCGCGTCGCGTCCGGGAACTGCTGCGCCACTACATCTGACCCGGGCCGGCGGATCGCAGCGCTCCGCTCACGCGCAGGGGTCGACCTGCCGATGAGGATCTGGGCGGGATGTTCCCGCGTCCAGGAGGTCCCCCGGTGCAGCTGTCTCCCGTCAGCGTTCCATCACGTGGCCGTGTCGCCGCGGCGGTCGTCGTGATCGCCGTGCTGGCGCCGATCGTCGGCGTCGCTCCGGGTGGCATCGGCGTCTCGCCGGTCGCGTCGGTCGCTGCTCAGGGTCCGGCGCCCGTCGTCTCGCCGGCGGACGGTCCGGCGTCCGAGCGTCACGGGCGCTCGGAACTCGACGTCCAGCTGCTCTCGAGGACGTTCGACCCGGCCTCGGGCACCTACGAGATCCAGGTCCGCGCCACCCTCGACTCGCGCGCGCTGTGCCTCCCCGTGGCCTTCGACTGCATCCTCGAACCCGAGACCGACCCCGCTGATGCCGAGCTCGTCGAGATCGACTGCCCCGGGCCGCTGTGGAACCACCTCGGGTTCTTCACCGATGTCTGCCTCAAGCAGTTCTTCACCGCCGGGCTCGACCAGCAGTTCCTGCTCACCTACCGGACGCTGCCCGGCAGCGCCCCCGACAGCGTGACGCTGCCCGTCCGATTCGGCCGCGGTCTGTTCCCGATCATGCTCCAGGAGCTGGCGCGCACCGAGCTGACGGTCGCGCTCGACGCCCAGCTCGACCTCACCACCACCTGCCCGGCCGACACCGTCGACGCCGGCGACCCGATCGACTGCACTCTCTCGGTGGCGTTCCCCGACACTCCCGACGCGATCCCGGTCGCCGCGGCGGAGATCGCGGTGGAGCCCACCCCGGGGGCGCTCGTCTCCTCGCCCACGCTCACCGCCCAGGGCGCGCCCGGAGCCGAGTGGTCGTGCGCCGCGACGGGGTGCACGCTCACCGGGTCGCCGCTCCAGCCCGGTGACGTCGTCGACTTCGCATGGTCCGCCAGCGCCGCCGCCACCCCCGACGGAGGCGATCTCGCCCTCGACGCGGTGCTGACCTGGCCGGTCGACCGCACCGCGACCGCGACGGACAACGTGGCGATCGCCGGCTCCAGCGACACCGAGCTCACCATCGCCAAGTCCGCCGTCACCGAGCGCGTCCGACCGGGCGGCACCGTCGACTGGGTGGTCACGGTCGAGAACGTCGGCGTCGCGGGTCGCCCCGACGCGCTCGACGCCCGCAAGGTCGTGCTCACCGACGCCGCCGCACGCTGGATCACCGACCTCGTCGTCACACCCATGGACGGCGTGGGCGACTGGACCTGCTCGGCATCGACCTGCACCACCGATCTGATGCCGGCGGGGGTCGCGACGTTCGCCGTCACCGGTCGACTCGCGGACGACGCACCCGTGGGTGCGGCACTCGTCAACCAGGTGGACGTGGTGTGGGAGAACGACGTCTTCGGTCCCGGGGTCCCCGCGGTCGCTGGCGCCACGGTCACCGTCGAGGCGGTCCCGGAGGCCGCCGGCGCCCACACCGGCCGCCACCACCGACGAGCGCCCGCCGGCGTCGCTCGCGTTCACGGGCTGATGCCGGCGATCGGCTGAGCCGCACGTGGCCCGTCGCAGCGGCGGAACCTATCCTGCGCTCTCGCCCGGCAGGTCGCCGGCGACGGGAGTGGGTCGACGATGACGAACTGGTCGGGGCGCCGGGTGCTGGTCACCGGTGGTGAGGGCTTCATCGGCAGCCACTTGGTCGAACGCCTCGTGCACGAGGGCGCCCGGGTCACCGCGCTCGTGTACTACAACTCGTTCGGCCGCTGGGGCTGGTTCGATTCGATGCCTGCGTCGGTCACCGACGAGATCGAGATCCTGCCCGGCGACGTGCGCGACGCCCGGCGGGTCGACGGCGCGGTCGCCGGCAACGACGTGGTGTTCCACCTGGCCGCGCTCATCGGGATCCCGTACAGCTACCACGCGGCCGAGAGCTACGTGCAGACCAACGTGACCGGCACGTTCCACGTCGCCGAGTCGTGTCGGGCCCACGACGCCCGCCTGGTGCACACCTCGACCTCGGAGGTGTACGGCACGGCGCTGCGGGTGCCGATCGACGAGGGGCATCCGCTCCAGCCCCCAGTCGCCGTACTCGGCGTCGAAGATCGGGGCGGACATGATGGCGCTGAGCTACCACCACGCCCATGAGGTGCCCGTCGCCGTCGTGCGGCCGTTCAACACCTACGGTCCCCGGCAGTCGACCCGCGCGGTGATCCCGACGATCCTCGCGCAGCTGCTCGCCGGGGCCACCGAGTTGCACCTCGGAGCGGTGTCCCCGCGGCGCGACTTCAACTACGTGACCGACACCGTCGCCGGGTTCCTGGCGCTCGCCGACTGCGACGCGGCGCTCGGACGGGCGACCAACGTCGGGTCCGGCCGCGAGATCTCGATCGGCGAGCTGGTGGAGCTGCTGTGCGCCATCACCGATCAGCAGGCGACCGTGGTGACCGACGAGGACCGGCTCCGACCGGAGGGGTCCGAGGTCGACCGGCTGCTCTGCGACGCCTCGCTCGCCGAGCGGATCGCCGGGTGGCGTCCTGTGGTCTCCCTCGAGGAGGGGTTGTCGCACACCGCTGACTGGGTGCGCCGGCATCTCGCCGAGCTCGAGACCAGCGCCTATCAGATCTGAGACGCGGCGCCGCTGCGCCTGCCGGTTCGCGTCGCCGGTCAGTTCAGGCCCATCGTGGCGTACATCTGTCGGTACGCCTCGATGGTCGCCTCCATCGTGAAGCGTCGGGTCGCCTCGTCGAGTGCTGCGTGTGCCCGCTCGGCGGTGCGCTCCGGGTGGGCGACGGCCTCGTCGATCGCCGTCGCCAGCGCGACGGGGTCCTCGGGTGCGACGATCCATCCCGTGCGGCCGTCGTCGAGCGCCTCGCGCACCGAGCCGACGTCGGTCGCGATGACGGCGGTTCCCGCCAGCATCGCCTCGACCACGGTCACCGGGAAGCCCTCGAGGCGCGACGGCAGCACCAGCGCGTCGAAGCTGCCCATCAGATCCGCAGCGCGCACCTCCCAGGGCAGCGAACGCAGCTCGACCCGGTCCCGGAGGCCCAGCCGGTCGATCTGGTCGTTCAGCGCATCGGTGCAGTCGCCGTCGCCGATCACGACCGCAGACACCTCGGGCCGGGTCAACGCCAGCGCCTCGAGCAGCACGTCGACGCCCTTGACCGGATCGTGTCGGGCCACGGTGAGCACCGTCGGCCCCTCGGGCCGATCGGCGGGCTGCGCGACGATCGCGGGGACGCCGTGGTGGATCGTCGCGATCGACCCGTCCGCCAGCCCGCTCGAGGACTCGATGAGACGGGCCGTCCGTTCACCGACCGCGACGTGTGCCGCGAGACGTCGCGACGTGGCGCGCTTCAGTCGTCCGGCGGTCGAGGACCAGACCGCCATCGGGGAGTTCTCCACGACGACCAGACGCGGCGAACGCAGCGTCGCGGCCGCAGCGATCGCCCACTGGCACGACGACGCGGTGGAGAGGTTGAACTGGATCACCGCTGCGTCGAGCCGGTGGAACATCGCCCGGTGCCGTGCGATGCCCGCGAGGTCCGTGCGGTCGCGGATCGCCGGCAGGACCAGTCGGTCGGAACCGGGGCGGGCCGAGGCGAGCCACGCGACGACGGCGGGCTCGACCCCCATGACCGTCACCTCGATGTGTGCCGGGAGCGCGGCGAGCACGCGTGACAGGTTGACCTCGGCGCCGCCACGACGCTCGGCGTCGGTGTAGACGCACAGGCGCCACCCGGACTCGGGATGCTGGGTCACGAGCCCGGCAGCAGCCGTCCCCGCAGCGAGTCCCAGTCCTCGTTGGCGCGGTCGTAGTCATCGGGTCGTCCGATGTCGAGCCAGTAGCCGTCGAAGCGGTGCACGCGCGGTGGGTGCCCGGACGCGATCAGGTCCAGTACGAGTTCGTCGAAGCCCAGCGGCTCACCCGCCGGGTAGCCGGCGAGCGTGTCGCGGGACACGGCGTAGGTGCCCATCGAGACCGAGAAGTGCTCGACCGGCTTCTCGCGGAACTCCACGATGCGGTCGCCGTCGTCGCCGCCGAGGCCGAGCACCCCGAAGTCGATCTGCACGACCCGGTCGTAGGCCGCCACCGTGAGACCGGCCCCGGAGGCGTCATGGCCGCGCAGCAGCTCGCCGAAGTCGAGGTCGGTCAGCACGTCGCCGTTCATCACGAGGAACGACTCGGGCAGCTGCTCCAGGTTGCTGACGACCGGGCCCATCGTTCCGAGTGGCGCGTCCTCCGGCCAGTAGTCGATCGAGAGGTCCCACTGGGCGCCATCGCCGCAGTACGCCCGGATGAGTTGGCCGAGGTGCCCGATGGCGATCGTCGCCGTGGAGAACCCGCTCGACCTGAGCTGTCGCAGGACGATCTCGATGATCGCGAACTCGTCGCCGATCGGGACCAGCGGCTTGGGGAAGGCGGTCGTGTAGGGACGCAGTCGCACGCCGCGACCGCCCGCCAGGATCACTGCGTGCATGGGCGGCGATCCTACCGGCTCGACCCCGGGTTCCCCCCGAGCGCGCAGCGGGCGAACCGGTTCGCGCTCATCTCGGGCGCCCAGCCGATCAGCGACCTCAGCAGCGTCGGGTCCCCGATGACCGACTCGATGCCCGGACGTTCCAGCGAGCGCACCGAGACCGGCAGGTGTCGGGCCGCTGCGAGTGCCTCGACGAGCTCGCCGTAGCTGAGCCCCACGCCGCTGCACAGGTTGACCAGGGGCGGCAGCGCTGTCGACGACGCGAGCTCGACGATCGCCAGCGCGGCATCGGCTCGGTGCACGAAGTCGCGCCGGGTCGGCGGCCACCACACCTCGACCTCGCCACCGCCGGGGCCGAGCGCGTCGAGCTGCTCGATCCACTCGTGGGCCGGGGAGACCGCCGGGAGGGGGTGGTCCACGACGTTGAAGAGCCGCACGGCGGTCGCGTCGACGCCGCCGTTGCGGGCGTCGAGCACGGCGTGGGTGCCGGCGAGCTTCGACGTCGCGTAGGCGCCACTGGCCGGTGTCGGAGCGGACTCGGCGATGGGCCGGTCGGTGCCGGGGTCGCCGTACTCCGAAGCCGAGGCGATGTGCACGAGTCGGGCCCCGGTGTCGGCGAGGGCGTCGCACAGCCAGACGACGAAGTCGTGGTTCGCGTCGGTCAACTCGGCTGCCGAGCCGGAGACGCGTCCGCACGCGTTGATCACGACACGGGTGCCGCCGGCGTCGACGAGGCGGCGCAGCTCGTCGGTGGCGCGGGTGTCGCGCGGTGCGAGGATCGGGTCGAGGGGCGGGTCGACGGACGAGCTGTGGCCGAGCCGGGCGGCTTCGGCGGCCACTGCGGCGCCGATCCACCCCCCGCCCAGAACCAGGATCTCCGTCATCGGCGGAGTCTGTCAGAGCCCGAGCGGCGCTCGCCGCCCCCGCCCCGCCCCCCCCGGCTAGGTTCCGGCGATGGGTGCAGTCCACGAGGAGATCGACGCGACGCTCGCCGCATGGATCGGGGCGCAACACGTGATGTTCGTCGCCACCGCGCCGAACGACCCGAACGCCACGGTGAACCTGTCGCCGAAGGGCACCGCGGGCACGGTCGCGGTGCTGGATGAGCACACGGTGGCCTACCTGGATCTCACCGGCAGCGGGATCGAGACCGTGGCGCACCTGCGCGACAACGGCCGGATCACCCTGATGTGGTGCTCGTTCGAGGGCCCGCCCCGGATCGTGCGGGTGCACGGGCACGGCCGGGTCGTCACCGAGGACGACCCCGCCTACGCCGCGTTCGCCGCCCGATTCATGGATCACCGCGGGGCCCGCGCCATCATCGTGGTCGAGGCGCACCGGATCTCGGACTCCTGTGGCTACTCGGTTCCGCTGCTCGACTTCGTGGCCGAACGTGACGTGCTCGACCGCTGGACCGATCGTCGCAGCGATGACGCGCTGGCGGTCTATCGGTCGACGAAGAACGCGGAGAGCATCGACGGGCTCCCCGGTCTCTGAGCAGCCCTCGGGCGCGGCCGCCCCGACGGCGAAGGATCCTGCAGCGCCGCTTCGGCGGCCCGGGTCACCGACGCGAAGCGGCCCGGATCGCTGCGCCAGCAGGGATCCGGGCCGTCGAGCGGGTGACGGTAATCGAAACCGCATGACCAGCTTGGAAGGCTGGGGCTCTACCATTGAGCTACACCCGCAACGGTCGAGACGCTAGCGCAGCGGTCGGCCAGACTGGTCCAGATGGGACGACGACTGGACCCCGAGGAAGCGCTGCGATGGGCGGTGGCCGAGCCCCGCACCGCGGTGTGCGCGACGACGCGGCGCGACGGACGACCCCACGTCGCCCCGGTGTGGGTGGCCCTCGACGGTGACCGGCTGGTCTTCATGACCGGCGCCGAGACCGTCAAAGGTCGGTCGCTGCGTCGCGATCCGCGCGTGGCGCTGTGCTTCGACGACGAGAACCCGCCGTTCGGCTTCGTCGTCGTCGAGGGCACCGTCGAGCTGCGCGACGACCTCGACGAGCTCGTCCGCTGGGGCGGCGTCATCGGCGGCCGCTACATGGGCGAGGACCGAGGGGCCGAGTTCGCTCGACGCAACGGTGTCCCCGGCGAGCTGCTCGTGGTGGTCACCCCCACCAGCGTCGTCGGTGAGCTCCGGGTCGCCGACTGAGCGGCGCGGCCACCGCGATGCGGTCGGCGGGTCGTAACATCCGCTCGGCCGGTCGATGGAGGGTCCGCCGACCGGGCCAGGGGGACGACGATGACTCGACGAGTGATCCAGTGGAGCACCGGCAACGTGGGGCACCACGCCACGCGGCTGATCGCCCGGCACCCCGAGCTCGAGCTCGTCGGGCTCTGGGTGCACGATCCGGCGAAGGTGGGGCGCGACGCCGGTGAGCTCGTGGGCATCGACCCGCTCGGAGTGACCGCCACCGACGACGTCGACGCGTTGCTCGCGCTCGGCGCTGACTGCGTCTGCTACACCGCGACCGCGGATCTGCGCCCGACCGAGGCGATCGACGACCTCGCACGGATCCTCGCCTCGGGTGCGAACGTCGTCTCCTCGTCGGTCGTCCCGCTGATCTACCCACCTCACGTCGATCCTCTGATGCGTGCCCCGCTCGAGGATGCGTGCACGACCGGCGGGACGTCGTGCTTCACCTCGGGCATCGACCCGGGCTGGGCGAACGACCTCCTGCCGCTCGTGCTCACCGGCAACTGTGAGTACGTGGACCACCTGCGAGTCATGGAGGTCGTCAACTACGCGACCTACGCCCAGCCGGAGGTGCTGTTCGGGACGATGGGGTTCGGCCAGCCGCTGGACGCCACACCGCTGCTGCTGACCCCCGGGGTGCTGTCCTTCGCCTGGGGCGGCGTGGTGCGCGGTCTCGCCGCCGCGATGGGCGCCGAGCTGGACGAGCTGGTCGAGGTCCACGAGCGGCTGCCGACGCCGGAGCGGATCGACCTGGGCTTCGGCGTCGTCGAGGCCGGGACCACCGCTGCCATGCGGTTCGAGGTGCGCGGCATGATCAACGGGACCGAACGGGTCGTGCTCGAGCACGTCACGCGGCTCGATGACGCGCTCGCACCCGACTGGCCCCAACCCGCGGGGCACTCGGGCTACCGGGTCGTGGTCAGCGGCAACCCGAACTTCACGCTCGACCTGCAGATGATGGGCGACGACGGGGACCACAACACCGCAGGGCTCGTCGGCACCGCCGCCCGGATCGTCAACGCGATCCCGGCGGTCTGCGACGCCCGGCCGGGTCTGCTCTCGGTGACCGACCTCCCGCTGGTCCCCGGGCACGGGCTCCTCCGGACCGACTGAGCGACGGGGGCCACGAGGTTGGGTACGATCCTGCCCAGCCGGAGTCGCTCCGGACCACGACGAGCCCCCAGCGGAGGCCAGCCATGTCAGGCGCAACCGACTCGATCGGACCGGTCGAGTACATCATCGTCGGGTTCGAGGGGAACCAGTTCAACGGACAGATCGTCCCCGAGCTGCTGGCGCTCGTCGACAGCGGCCAGGTCCGGATCCTCGACCTGATCTTCATCTCCAAGGATGCCGACGGCGTGCTGACCGCGTTCGAGTACGACGAGCTCGAGGTGTTCGCCGGACTGGCTCCTGCCGCCGGTGAATCGATGGGGCTCTTGAACGACGAGGACGTCGAGATGGCCGCCGAGGTGCTCGAGCCGAACCAGTCCGCAGCGTTCCTGGTCTGGGAGGACCTGTGGGCGGCGCCGTTCGCCCGGGCGATCCTCGACTCGGGCGGCACCCTGCTCGCCGGCGAGCGCATCCCCCACGCCATCGTCACCGAGGCGATCGCCCAGAGCGTCGCCGACGGCGAGCTGTGACCACGGCGACCACCACGCCGCACCGACGAACACCCAGCACACGAGCACCCAGCACCCGAGCACCGAGGAGCATCCGATGAGGCGTCGAGGAATGATGCGAGGCGGCCGACCCGGTCTGGTCGGCACCATGGCCCGCACGGCCGTGGTGGCCGGCACGGCATCGGCGGTCGCCGGTGGCGTGTCACGCCGTCAGCAGGGCAAAGCGGCCCAGGCCCAGCAGGCCGAGGCGTACGAGGCGCAGCAGCAGGCGGAGTACCAGCAGGCGCTCGCACAGCAGGCGGCCGCCCAGCAGGCCCAGCAGGCCCAGCAGGTGGCGCCGCCGGCGGCACCCCCGGCTGACGTGGTGAGCCAGCTCAAGGAGCTCGCGGCGCTCCGCGACCAGGGCATCCTGAGCGACGCCGAGTTCGAGACCCAGAAGGCCCGCATCCTCGCCTGACGCTCGACGCTCGGCCTCGCGCCGTCCCGGTCGACTCAGCCCGACAGCTGGAGCTCCCACTCCTCGCGTGTGAGTCGTGCGGGGTCGGTGGTCGCGATGAAGTCGAGGAGCACCCGGGTGAAGCCCACGGGGTCGTCGCAGTGCGGGAAGTGCCCGGCGCCCTCGAAGATCTCGAGGCGGCTGCCCGGGATGGCCGCGTGGGCGTCGTGGGCGTGGTCCACGGGGATGATCACGTCCTCGTCGCCCCACACGATGAGCGTCGGCAACGCAGCGGCAAGATGCAGCCGGTCCGACGCGCTGACCCGCTGGCCGCGGTGGTCGACCACGGCGCGCAAGGTCGCGAGGAATGCTTCGCGCGTGTCGCCGTCGATGAGCGAGCAGTAGCTGCGCCACTGCTCGAGCGCGCTCGGCGAGGGTTGCAGGCCGACGCGTCGCAGCCACCCGACGACCGTGTCCACCGCGGTCGCGTAGACGGGCTGGAAGGCCAGCGGAGCGAGCAGGTCGACGCCCGGGAGCGCCAGTCCGCGCAACAGGGGCGACACCTCCTCGCCGAGACCACCGGAGTTGACCAGCACCAACCGCTCGCACCGCTCGGGGTACTGGTAGGCGAACTGCAGCGCGATGCCACCACCGAGGGACTGCCCGACCAGGGTCACCCGGTCGTGTCCGAGCGTCGCGAGCAGGTCGCGCAGCACGCTGGCCTGAGCACCGAGCGAGTAGTCGCCGCGCGGCTTGGCGGAGTGCCCGTGGCCGGGCAGGTCGGGCGCCAGGTAGCGGACGTGGGGCTCGAGCAGCGGGATCGACGGTCGCCACATGTTCGAGCTGCCCGCCATGCCGTGCACCAGCAGCACGACGGGTCCGTCGCCACCCGTGCGGTACGACAGCTCGTGGCCGTGCACCGTGACGGTGTGGCGGTCCGAGTGTCCGGGCCACTGCGACCGGTCACCGACGCCAGCTGCCTGCTCGATGGCTGATTCGTCATGCATGGATGTCCCCTCCGCCCCGGTCGCCGACGCACCCGGCCAGCGAACCTACGCGACCGTAGCTTGTGGGATGTGCGTGTGCGAAGGATCGCGTTCGGTCCTGGGTCACACCCGGCAGACTGCGGACGTGGCCGTCGACCACCAGGACCACGACCGCTCCGGCGGGGCCGACCACCCGAGCCGCGCCGATCCCGCCGACGTCACCGTGGTCGTGGGCGGGGCGACACCGGTCGACGTCGCTGGTCACCGCGTGCGTGTCGAGGTTCGTGACACCCGTGTGCCCCTCGCTCCCGGTGGGTCCCGACGGCTGGCGGACGAACTCGACGGCGTCGAGGCGCTCGAGCCACTGGGATTCAGCGTCGGAGCGTGGCTGGCGGAGTTCTCCGTCGACGGTGACGTGCTGCGGCTGCAACGGGTCGCGGACCACCACGTCGTGCTCGACGGCATCGCTGTGGCACGACCCGAGGGGGAACGAGTCCGCGACGCGGTCCTTCAG
Source organism: uncultured Microthrixaceae bacterium (assembly GCA_942490665.1). GTDB lineage: Bacteria > Actinomycetota > Acidimicrobiia > Acidimicrobiales > Microtrichaceae > SKRR01. The sequence continues at coordinate 4,999 of CALNXV010000005.1, read as the reverse complement.
GACCGCCGCCGCCTCCGCTCCCGCCGCCGGGACGGTGGTCGTCGGGACGGGGAGATTTGAACTCCCGACCCCCTGCTCCCAAAGCAGGTGCGCTGCCAGGCTGCGCCACGTCCCGTGATCGACACCCTACCCGCAGGCACTACGCTCGGCGCCCTGATGAGGTCAACTGTCGAGCCCGCCGAGGGCAACAAGGTCAAGGTCTCCGTCGAGGTCGACGAGGCCGAGTTGGAGCCCGCGGTCGAGGCGGCGTGGCGTGAGATCGCGAAGGAGGTCCGCCTTCCCGGGTTCCGTCCCGGCAAGGCACCACGCAAGCTGCTCGAAGCGCAGTTCGGCCACGGCGTCGGCCGTGAGGAGGCGCTGCGCGAAGCGCTGCCCGACTATTACGCGAAGGCGGTCGTCGCCCACGACGTCGACGTGATCGCCCCGCCCGAGCTCGACATCACCAGCGGCCAGGACGAGGGTCCGGTCACCTTCGAGGCGGTGGTCGAGATCCGCCCCGAGGTCAGGTCGCCGGCTACGACGGCCTCCGGGTGGTCGTGCCCTCGCCCGAGGCGTCCGACGAGGAGGTCACCGAGCAGATCGACCGCCTGCGCAGCCAGTACGGCGAGCTGACCGTCGTGGAGCGTGCCGCCCGGGACCAGGACTACGTGACCATCGACATCTCCGGGACCCAGGACGGCGAGGCGGTCGACGGGCTCACCGCCGACGACTACGTATCGATCGGCTCCGGTGCGATCGTCACCGAGTTCGACGAGAACCTCCGGGCCAAGGCCGGCGACAAGCTCGAGTTCGACGCCGACCACCCCGACCCCGACGAGGACGACGTCCACTTCCGTTGACCCGGTCAAGGACGTGCAGGAGCGGGTGCTGCCCGAGCTCACCGACGAGTGGGTCGCCGAGGCGACCGAGTTCGAGACCGTGGCCGAGTTGCGACCGACACCCGTGCAGCGGATGTCTCGAGGCGCATCGCCCAGACCCGCATGGCGCTCCGGCAGAACCTCGCCGAGGCCTCGCCAAGCTGGTCGACATCGAGGTCCCCGAGGCGATGGTGAGCGGCGAGATGCAGGCTCTGCCTCAACCTCGCGTACCAGCTGCAGTCGAGCGGCATCGGCTCGACGACTACCTCGCGGATGACCGGCAACACCCCGAGACCTTCACCGCCGAGTTCTCGCGAGCGCGGCCGAGGAGGCCGTCAAGGTCGACCTGGCGCTGCGTGCGGTGGCCGAGGCCGAGGGCCTCGTGGCCACCGACGACGAGGCTCGCCGAGGAGATCGCCGAGATGATGGTCGAGCAGGACCTGTCCCTGGAGGAGGCGATGGAGGAACGACTGCGGACCGGCGGGCAGCTCGGCGGTACGCTCGACGTCACCAAGCGCAAGGCGCTGGAGTGGCTGGTGGGCCAGAGCGAAGTGGTCGACGACGAGGGCAACCCGGTCACCGCGGAGCTGCTCGAGCCGCCCGAGCGCCACGACCACGATCACGACCACGACCACGATCACGACGACGACCCCCACGACGACGAGGACGACGCATGACCGAGCCCGACGCACGCATCCCGACGGTGCGCAACTACATGGTCCCCAACGTCATCGAGCAGACCAGCCGCGGCGAGCGCTACTCGGACCTGTTCTCCCGGCTGCTGCGAGAGAACATCATCTTCCTCGGCACGCCCATCGACGACACGGTCGCCAACCTGATCTGCGCCCAGCTGCTGTTCCTCGAGTCCGAGAACCCGGACCGCGACATCAACATCTACATCAACTCGCCCGGCGGCGACATCAACGCGCTGCTGGCGATCTACGACACGATGCAGTACATCCGCCCGGAGATCGGCACCCTCTGCTTCGGTCAGGCGGCGTCGGCGGCTGCGGTGCTGCTCGCCGCCGGCACCCCGGGCAAGCGGATGGCGCTGCCGAACGCCCGCATCCTGATCCACCAGCCCTACGCCCAGTCGGGGTACGCCCAGGTGTCGGACCTCGAGATCGCCGCGAACGAGATCCTGCGGATGAAGTCCGCGCTGGAGCAGATCCTGGCGAACCACACGGGCCAGCCGATCGAGAAGATCAGCGCCGACACGGACCGCGACTACGTGCTCACCGCGCAGGATGCCAAGGAGTACGGCATCGTCGACGAGGTGATCGACGCCCGCACCGTGGTGGACAACTCCGGCGCGATCACTGCGGTGACCTGACCGATCCGCGAGACTGTGCCGTCCGGCCCAGCGGTGACGGGGGTCGGCGACCGACGACAGCGAAGGGTCCAGCGTGGCGAAGTTCGGTGACGGGGGAGAGCTGCTGAAGTGCTCCTTCTGCGGCAAGTCCCAGAAGCAGGTCAAGAAGCTCATCGCCGGGCCCGGTGTCTACATCTGCGACGAGTGCATCGATCTCTGCAACGAGATCATCGAGGAGGAGCTCGCGGAGCAGAGCGAGCTTCGAGGTCGAGGAGCTTCCCCGCCCGATCGAGATCTTCGAGTTCCTCGACGACTTCATCATCGGCCAGGAGCGGGCGAAGAAGATCCTCTCGGTCGCGGTCTACAACCACTACAAGCGGGTCCAGCACGGCGCTCGCCCCGGCTCCGACGACGTCGAGCTCGCCAAGTCCAACATCCTCATGATCGGCCCGACCGGCTGTGGCAAGACGCTGCTCGCCCAGACGCTCGCGAAGATGCTCAACGTCCCGTTCGCGATCGCCGACGCGACGGCGCTGACCGAGGCCGGGTACGTCGGCGAGGACGTCGAGAACATCCTGCTGAAGCTGATCCAGGCCGCCGACTTCGACACGAAGCGTGCCGAGCAGGGGATCATCTACATCGACGAGATCGACAAGGTCGCCCGCAAGTCCGAGAACCCCTCGATCACCCGCGACGTATCGGGTGAGGGCGTCCAGCAGGCGCTGCTGAAGATCCTCGAGGGCACCCAGGCATCCGTCCCGCCCCAGGGCGGCCGCAAGCACCCGCACCAGGAGTTCATCCAGATCGACACGACCAACGTGTTGTTCATCTGTGGCGGGGCGTTCGCCGGGCTGGACAAGATCATCGAGCAGCGCTCGAACCGCAAGGGCGTCGGGTTCGGCGCGCAGGTCCGCTCGGTCAACGAGCGCAACGAGGGCGAGCTCTTCGCCAAGGTGCTGCCCGAGGACCTGCTGAAGTTCGGGCTGATCCCCGAGTTCGTCGGTCGCCTCCCGGTGACCGCCGTGGTGGACAGCCTGGACCGCGAGGCGCTGATCCAGATCCTCGTGGAGCCGAAGAACGCATTGGTCAAGCAGTACCAGCGCTTCTTCGAGCTCGAGGACGTCGAGCTCGAGTTCTCCGAGGACGCCCTCGGTTCGGTGGCCGACCTGGCGCTCGCACGGGGGACCGGAGCCCGCGGGCTCCGGTCCATCATCGAGGAGGTGCTCCTCGGGACCATGTACGAGCTGCCCTCGCGCGATGACGTGAGCAAGGTCGTGATCGACACCGACGTCGTGGTCGAAGAGCGCGGCGCCCACGCTGGTGCCGCGCTCGACCAAGGCGCGCCTCCGGCCGAGCCGCGCGCAGCCTATCCCTCTCGGTCCTCGGGAACCTGCTCGAAGCCCTCACGTGGCTCGACAAGCCCGTCGATCACAGGACCGCAGCCGTACGCTCGTCGGGATCGCTGCCGAGAAGCGCACCGAGGGGTTGTCGCTCGGACACGATGCGTGAGCTGATGGCGCTGCTCGGCGAGCAGCAGGACACCGTGCCCGGTGATCCAGATCACCGGCACCATCGGCAAGGGAGCGGTGACCGACATGGTCACCGCACTGGTGAGTGGCACGGGCTGGCGGTCGGCACCTACATGAGCCCGCATCAGGAGCAGATCAACGAACGGATCAGCCGCGACGGCGACCGATCCCCGACGAGAACATGGCCGAGGTGCTCAGCACCCTCGCCGCGATGGAGGACGCTGCTGGCGGACACCCAGCTGGATCGAGGGTCGTCGACGGCCGCGGCGGCGTTCCGTTGGTTCGCCCGAGGCGCCCGTGGACGTCGCCGTGGTCGAGGTGGGGCTGCTCGGGCCGTACGACGCGACCAACGTCGCCGAGGCCCAGGTCGCGGTCGTCACCTCGATCGGCGGTGACCACACCGATTTCGCACCCGGGTGGGAACGGGCCGTGGCCGGCGGGGAAGGCCAGGCATCATCGGACCACGGCGAGCACGCGGTCACCCTGGGCCGAGTCGCCCACGAGCTCGTGGAGGTGTTCGGCGCCGAGGGGTCGGCTGAAGCTGGTCCTCGCCAGGGGGTGGACTTCGACGCCGCCGAGGACCGGTTGGCGCTCGGGGGACACCGCATGGTCGCCCTGCGGGGTCGAGCGGGACGTACCCCGAGGTGTTCGTCCCGCTGCACGGCGCACATCTCGTCGATGCAGCGCCGGGTGGCGGTGGCTGCGGTCGAGGCCTTCTTCGACCGGGAGCTCTCGGTCGAGCTGGTCCGGGAGGCACTGGTGGGCATCGAGATCCCGGGCCGGTTCGAGGTGGTCGCCCATCATCCACTCGTGGTGCTCGACGGTGCACACAACCCTGACGCGCTGGCGCGCCGTCACGACGCTGGACGACGAGTTCGCGCCGGCCGGGTCGCGGCTCGTCGTGGTGGGCCTGGTCGCCGGCCGTGACCCGGATGCGGCGATCGAGGCCCTCGGCGTGCTGCGCCCGGACCTGGTGATCTGCACCTCCACCGAGGGGGACCGGGGCGTGGCAGCGCACCGATCCTCGCCGCGGCATGCGACCGCTTTCAGCTGGCACACGAGGTGGTGGCCGAGCCGTCCTCCGCGGTGGCGTGCGCCATGGCGATCGCGGTGACGAGGCCGATGCCGTGGTGGTGACCGGGCTGTTCCGCCTGCTCGCCTGGGCGTGCCGCCATCCGCCGGCGGTGGAGCCCGAGCACCCCTGACCCGTTTGGCGTTGCCAGGGTCCGCCCCACTGCGGATCGTCACCTACGCTGACGCTGTGAACGACATCGCTGCGTCCAATCGGACCTTCATCATGT
>CALNXV010000004.1:0-10413 GCA_942490665.1 uncultured Microthrixaceae bacterium | reverse complement strand
GTCGGCGACTGGGAGGAACGTGCTGCGGCGTGCGAGGTGGAGCTCGACCCGGATGGCTACGTGTTCACCGAGACGGCCGACGGCACCGACCCGCTCCACCCCGACACGATCACCGGCAGGTTCACACGGGTGCGCAGGCAGGCCGGTCTCGAGGGCGTGCGGCTGCACGACCTGCGGCACCTCCACGCCACCCAGCTGCTCGCCGCCGGCGTCCCGGTCCGCACTGTGAGCGGACGACTCGGGCACGCCAACGCCGCGACGACGTTGAACGTCTACGCCCACTTCCTCGAAGCCAGCGACCGCCAAGCCGCCGACGTCATTGGCGGCCTGCTGGGTTGACCACTCGGCACACCCCGCCCTCGCGGTCGAGACAGCGTCAGCACGTGTCGATGAGCGACCTGTTCCGGCGAAGACGGACCCGCCACTGGCCTGCCGGTTGTCGGAGCTACCAGTTGGGCCGCCCGGCGAACCATCGACGCGTGGCGACGGGATCAACGAACGCCCGTATGCGTGGGTCGCCTGTGCGAAGCAGTGCCGGTTCCCGAGCGGTCGAGGCTGATGTCCATCGTTGGTGATCTGCGCGCTCCCACCAAGCGTCGAGGTTCCTCGGCCTTCGGCTGGGCTCGAACTCGCCCTCTTGTGGCACTGGACCGGTCGAGACACGTAACGAGCTCGAGCCTCCTCCACCAGGTCAGGTGCAGCAATCGCCTCCGCCTGATCGAGGCGTCCGTCGGCCGTCGGACAAGCCGACACCAGCCGCTCCTAGCGGTGCGTTCGACCGCGGACCGAGGACCGATGACCCATGACCGCTGGGACGCTCGACCGGAATCTCGTGTGCAGCGCGCCGTCTGCTGATCGCCGGCTCCTCGCCCTCGAGTAAGCGATCCGTGCCCTCATGGGTTCACTCGTCGATCCGATCGACGGTCGACCTTGGATCGAGATCCGGCCCGCGATCTCTCACGGCCGCCGGAGATCCGGTGTTCTCCACCTGTCACCGACGCAACAGCCGAGCGACAGATCGCGTACAGGTCGGGCAGGGATCGTGAGAGCCCAACACCAACCCCCTCGCCAGGAGCGCTGACATGTCCACCCAGACCCACACAATCGCAGGCGCCTACGAGATCGATGCGGCCCACAGCCGGATCGGATTCGTCGCCCGTCATGCCATGGTCTCCAAGATCCGCGGATCGTTCAACGAGTTCGATGGGTCCGGATTCTTCGATCCCGATGACCTGAGCCGCTCCTGGCTCCTCCTCACCATCCAGGCCGAGAGCATCGACACCAGGAACCAGGATCGGGACGAGCACCTACGAAGCAACGACTTCTTCGCCATGGGCCACTATCCGACGATCGAGTTCGTCTCCACGGCGATCACCGAGACGAGCAGAGACGAGTATCGCGTGGTCGGTGACCTCACGATGCGCGGTGTCACGCACGCCGTCGACGTCGACTTCGAGTACTCCGGTAAGTCCCTCGATCCCGACGGCCAGTCCCGCATCGGGTTCGAAGGAAAGGCGACCGTCAATCGGAAGGCCTGGGGAGTCTCGTGGAACGAGGCCCTCGATGCCGGGGGCGTCCTCATCGGCGACCAGGTCACGCTCGAGTTCGACGTTTCGGCCATCCAAATCGACAACTGACATCCACACACCGACCATGGAGAATGCCGCTCTCCGGAGCGACGATCCTTGCCGCTGCGCTCGCTCCGCGCATGCTTGCCGAGTCCGGACCCAAACTGACACTCGGGGCCGGACTCGGACTCCCGACGATCGGCAGCACCTGGCTCGCAACTGCGGCGAGCGGCGAGTCCTACCTCGGAGGCTTACTCCCGCCCACACTGTTGTTCGGCTTGGGGCTCGGGTTCACGTTCGTGCCGGCGACGTATCTCGCAATCCACGAACTCGAGACACGCCAGAGGGGGATGGGCAGCGCTCTGCTCGACACCTCCCAGCAACTGGGAGGCGCCGTCGGCCTTGCCCTCGTCATGACGCTCGTCGACTCCCGGATCGGCGACGCTGCCCCAGTGCAACTCGCTGGCGAGACCTCCGCCAGCGGGTACCGGCTCGGGTTCGCCGCCATGGCAGGGCTTCCAAACGCGGCCACGGCAGTGGGTCGCGGTGCAATCACAACGACTTCCCACCCACCCGCTCCGCGTCGGTGCTCGGCCCTGTCACTGTTCGCCCCCAGAGACTGATCGATGACCGACTACGAACACGGAGGTCGTGACGAGCTGCGCCGTCTCGGTGACCTCCACCTACGCTCGGATCATAGGACCCCGTAGCTCGGCAGGCTCAGGGTCGAGCGGGGACAACAGCTCTGCGATCAGCCCGTCGTCAGATACAGCCCCGGGCTCTGGCGCTCCCTGGTCGGTGTCCAGCCGGTCGACCGATTGCGCGCCGAGTCTCTGATCGCACTCGGCCGAGCGGGGAGGCAGGCGGCGACGGTTTCGTTCACGCAGCGTGAATTGCAGCAGGTCGTCGGCCCCGGCGACGTCGCCCACCACTCGCCGGACCGCAGCAATGCCCTCGATTGCTTCGCACATCGCTGCTCGGTGACCGATCGTCACTGCGGCGCGCAACGCTTCGGTGTGCTCGATGAGCGCAGCGTCCGCCAGTCCGTCTTCGAGCAGCACCTGTGCCAGGACGTGGCGGGCGGCGATCGTCCCTTCCGTGTAGCCGATCTCGCGGTGAAGTTCGAGTGATTCGCGCGCGGCGGCGAGGGCCGTGACGAGATTGTCGTCGGCGAGCGCGAGGCGTGACTGCTGCTCGAGCGCCATCCCGATCAGGTGCCGGTCACCAGTCGAGCGGGCGGCGGCCAGCCCCTCCCCGACCAGCTCGCACGCCGCCGGATCGCGAGTGTCGATGGCGGTTCGGGCGAGCAGGACGCGGCAGAGAGCGGCACCCCAGGGGTCACCCGCGGCGGCGAAGAGCCGCAACGCTTCCTGACGGCTCTCCGTGGAACGGTCGAAGTCGCCGAGCGCCCACTCGGCGACCGCCAACGCGTTCAGGCTGCAGCCGGTCTGGACGTCGTCGGCTGCCCGCCGGCCCAGTTCGACCCCCTCGCTCGCCAACTCCTTCGCTCGTTCGAGTTCACCGGTGGAGGCCACGATCAGCGCCAGAGACCAGAGGACCTTCGACCGACGTCGACCGGGGAGTTCGGTGAACTCGAGCACTCGCTCGAGCTGCTGACAGGCGTCGGCGAGCATGCCGTCGAGGGTCCAGAACCATCCGAGCGCACCGGCGAGTCGCGCCGCGCCGTCGCTGTCGCCCGTGCTGACGAGCCACTCCAGCACCGCCCGATGGTTCGGGAGGTCCAATCGGAGCTTGGTCAACCAGAGGTTCTGGTCGGAGCCCCGGATGCCGTGCTCGGCCAGCTCGGCCAGTTCGACGAAGCACGCAGCGTGGCGCGCTCGGGTCTCGTCGGCATCGAGTTGCTCGAGCATGTCCAACGCATACGCGCGCAGGGTGTCGAGGAGGCGATACCGCTCGCCACCGACGACGGTGACCATGGAATGACGGACGAGCGCCGTGACCAGCTCGAGCGTTTCCCCGTCGCTCACCGCGCCGACGCACGATGCGGTCTCCAGATCGAACGTGCCGCTGAACACGCCGAGCCGTGCGAAGAAGGTCCGTTGCGCTTCGTCCAGGAGACCGATGCTCCAGTCGATCGCTCCACGCAGGGTCTGCTGGCGTGCGGTCGTGTCGCGCCCGCCGTCGACCAAGAGGTCGAAACGGCTGCTCAGTCGTTCGCGGATCTGGGCCGGCGACAACACATCGATGCGCGCCGCCGCCAGCTCGATCGCGAGTGGCAGTCCGTCGAGCGACATGCAGATCGCCGCTACATCGGGCGTGAGGTCCGCCGTGAGTTCGAAGTCCGGGCGGACCGCCGCCGCTCGCTGTACGAACAGCTCCATCGCCGGATAGTCGCTGACGCCCTCCGTCGGATCGACGTCGAGCGGTGCGATCGCGAGCGGCGGCACCGGCCACGCGATCTCGCCGCCCACGTTGAGCGGACGTCGACTCGTCGCGAGAACTCGGATGTCGGCGGCATCTCGGAGGATGCGGCCGACGAGCGCGGCGACGGCGCCGACGACGTGTTCGCACGTGTCGAGTACCAACGTCCCCGAGCGCTCCGCGAATGCTCCGGCCACGGTCTCGGCGGGATCCTCACCGGGCACCGTCGGGACGTCGAGCGCCGCGGCCACGGCCGTCGCGACGTGACGTAGCTCGTCGATATCCCCCAGGTCGACGAACCAGACGTCGCCGACGTCGCCGAGCAATCGTGCCGACTCGACCGCGAGGCGGCTCTTGCCGGCCCCGGCCGGTCCGGTGAGCGTGACGAGTCGGCTTCGGTCGAGGAGGTGTCGGACCCGATCGATTTCGACGTCGCGCCCGACCAGCCCGGTCACGGGGGCCGGCAAACTCGCCCGGCGGCGAGCCCGGTGACCTGCATCGATCGGCTGGTTCGGCGTGTCGGGCAGCTCTATGGGAACCGCGGCCGGGGGCGCTTCCTCGAACGGTGCCACGAACACCAGCGCAGGATCGTGGTCGAGGATCTGTCGTTCGAGCTCCCGAAGTTCGGGACCCGGATCGATGCCGATCTGATCGGCGAGCAATCGACGTGCGGTCTCGAATGCTCGCAGAGCGTCGGCCTGCCGACCGGATCGGTACAGCGCCAGCATCAGCTGCTCGTGGAGCTTCTCTCGCAACGGATGATCAGCGATCAGCGCGGAGATGTCGCCGACGATGTCACGATGCCGACCGAGGCCGAGGGCGAGGTCGTGGCGCAGCTCGAACGCAGTGAGGCGAAGTTCCTCGAGTCGAGCCGATTCCGCGAGCGCAAACTCCTCGCCGAGGGCGTCGGCCAGTGCGGCCCCTCGCCAGAGTGCGAGTGCGGCGTCGATGGTGTCGAGGGCCTCGCGGCGTGACAGTGCGTCGGTCGACTCCATGCGGCTGACCGATCGGACGGCTTGCTCGAAACGGTGCGCGTCGACGGCTTCGCGGGCGACGTCGAGCGAGTAGCCGCCGGGCCGTGTGACGATCGGCTGGGTCGCCGCGTGGGTTGCGAGCCGTTTGCGGAGATACGAGACCTGGGTCTGGAGCGCGTTGGCCGGATTGACAGGCTGATCGTCACCCCACAATGTGTCCATCAACGCATCGCTCGTCACCGTCTCGCCCGGCCGCATCGCCAGGTACGTGAGGATCGTCCGCGGCAAGCCGCGACGGATCTCGATCGTTGCCTCGGGGGTACGAACCTCGAGCGGCCCCAGTACGCCGAACTCCACCCCAAGAAGCGTAACCGTCGGCCTGTCACGGCGCTGTCGCAGTAGCGTGACGACGTGGCAGGGCGCTCACAGCCCACCATGGTTGTCTGACGTCCACCGTCAACTCGAGAGAGGGAACTACGTGCCTGCGCCGATCTCACGCGAGGAACTCCATCAGATCGTGATCACCGGTGAACCGGTGACGTTGCTCGAGGCGCTCGGTGCTGCCTACTTCGCCGATGCGCATCTGCCCGGGGCGTTCAACATGCCGCCCGATCAGGTCGACGTGCTCGCTCCCCGCCTCGTTCCGGACCTCGACGCGCCGATCGTCGTGTATTGCAGCGGCACGTGCCGGAACTCCGAGATTGCGGCCGAACACCTCGAAGATCTCGGGTACGGCGACGTGCGGGTGTACCTCGGCGGCAAGGAAGACTGGGTCGAACACGGTCTCCCGGTCGAGCGCTCCGACGACCCGAGCTGAGCTGCCATCGCGCTGTCGCGCGACGCCGCCAACGGGACAGATCCCCCGCAGGTTCGTGACAGACGGACGGTGCAGCGTGATGTGACCGGAGTCAACCAGGCTCCGCCACCTCACAAGGAGTCACCGTGTCGACCCACACACCGTCACCAACTCGCTGGCGAGCGCTGGCCGTCCTCGCGGCGGCGCAGTTCCTCATCATCATGGACACCTCGATCATCGGTGTCGCACTTCCCGACATGCAACAGTCGCTGGGCTTCGACCCGAGCGATCTGTCGTGGGTGTTCAACGCCTACGTGATCGCCTTCGGCGGCCTGCTGCTGGTCGGCGGAAAGCTGTCGGACATCTTCGGTGCCCGCCGCATCTTCACTGCGGGATTCTGGATCCTGACCGTCTCGTCGCTGTTTGCCGGGCTGGCGAACTCGCCGACCGTCGAGATCATCTCCCGCGCCGCGCAGGGCGTCGGGGCGGCGCTCATCGCGCCGTCCGCGCTCACCCTGCTGATGACACTGTTCGCCCACGACCAGCGTGAACTCGCGAAGGCGATGGCGTTCTACGGCGCCGCGGCTCCCGCCGGTGGGACCGCGGGCGTCTTCCTCGGAGGTGTGCTGACGGAGTGGCTCGACTGGCCATGGGTGTTCTACGTGAACCTGCCGGTCGGCATTGCCGTCCTGGCCGTCGCCGGTCGGCTGCTCCCTGAGGGAGCCCGTCGCCCCGGAAAGGTCGATGTCTTCGGCGGCTTGACCATCACGGCCTCGCTGTCACTCGGTGTGCTCGCCATCGTCCGGGCGCCCGAGATCGGTTGGTCCTCGACGGGAACACTGGTCAGTGCGGTCGTCGCCCTGGGCCTGCTCGGCTTGTTCGTGGCGATCCAGGTGGATCGCAGCGACCCGCTGCTGCCGCTGTCGATTTTCCGGGCACCCGATCTGGCGTCGGCCAACGTCGTCATGGCATTACTCGGCGCCGCGTGGGTTCCGATGTGGTTCTTCCTGAACCTGTATCTGCAGCAGGTGTTGAACTTCGGCCCGTTCGCCGCCGGCAGCTCGCTGCTGCCGATGACGGTGCTGATGATGATCCTCATGGTCGTCGCCACGGAGCGGCTCGTCGGGCGCTTCGGCGCCAAGAACATGCTGGTGTCCGGCCTGCTCGTGCTCGCCCTCGGGCTCGGCACGCTCACGTTCGTCTCGGCCGATGGCAGCTTCATGGGTGACGTGCTGATCGGATCCCTGATCGCCGCCTTCGGCATGAGCCTGGCCTACATCCCGGCGATCATGACCGCGATGTCCGGCGCCGCCCCCAGCGACGCCGGGCTCGCCTCGGGCATCGTCAACTCGACGTACCAGATCGGCTCGGCGCTCGGGCTGGCGGTCATGACCGCCGTCGCCAGCAGCGCCGGCGCTGACCAACTCGGTGACGTCTCCGCCCTCACCGACGGATATTCGGCGGCCTTCGTGGGCGCCGGTCTGGTCGCCGTGGTCGCAGCCGTCGTCGCCTTCACGACCCTCGGTCGCCGTCAGACCGCCCGCTCGCACGCGGACGAGTTCACCCTCGTCGGCTGACCGGGTTCGCCAATCCCCAACCAACAACCCCCTATCAAGGAGTTACATCATGAGCATTGTCACCACTTACGACGTCGTCGGCATGACCTGCGATCACTGCGCCAGGTCGGTCGCCGAGGAGGTGTCACTCGTCGCCGGCGTCGAGGGCGTCGACGTCGACCTCGCCTCCGGCGTGGTCTCGGTGTCGAGCGCCACCACCCCCGACCTGGGCGCGATCGCATCGGCCGTCGAGGAAGCCGGATACGAACTCGTCGCCTGACGCTCGTCGCCATGAACGGAGGGGTGCCGGGGAGCCGGCACCCCTCCGACGCGTTTGCTGTCATCAACGCAACAGGCGGGTACCAGGCGGACGGCAGGGCGTGCTTGCACGATGCTCACATGGACACCGCAACCACCACTCGATTCTCGGCTCACACGCCGGAGACCGCATCGGGCCGGGCGGCGGAGCTGCTCGCCGAGCTCTGGAACCGCCACGAAGGAGCCCTCGGATCGATGGTTCGAACGATGGCCGGCTCGCCCGCTCTGCTCAGCGGTTACCTCGATCTGAGCCGGGCGATGAAGCGCAGCAAGCTCTCCCGTACCGATGCCGAACGAGTTTCCATCGCCGTCCAGGCGCTCCTCGGTTGCAGCACCTGCCTCGACGCTCACATCAGTGCCGGCCGTGCCGCCGGCCTCGACGACACCGACGTCCAACTCGCGCAGCTCGGCACCGCCATCACCAACAAATCGGCCGAGCTCATCGACTACGCCCTCGCGGTTCACGAGAACCCGGCCGCGATCGACGACGACACGTTGGCGTCGCTCCGATCGCACGGATACAGCGACCGAGAACTGCTCGACGTGATCGGTCTCGTCACCCTCAACCACCTGACCGGCGCCGTCAACCTCGTCGCCGGACTGCACATGGAGGAATCATGAACGTCACCGCCAAACTGGCCGTTTACGGCGGCGTGCTCGCCGCAAGCTTCGCGATCGCCGCCGGCATCGGCTCCGCGGTGGGGCCGATCGACACCGGAGACGAGCCGGTTCACCACGGGCCCGAAGCCGACGATGCCGGTCACGGAGCCGGCGAGCAATCACCGGCTTCGAAGCGACCGGGAACGTCGCTCGACGCCGACGGCTTCCGACTGGTGCCGGACGTATCGGCAGTCGTCGCCAGGCAGGACGGGATCTACTCGTTCACGATCGTCGACGAGCACGGCCGCCCGGTCACGGAGTTCGATCAGCTGCACGAACGCGATCTTCACCTCGTCGTGGCCTCGCGAGACCTCGACACCTATCACCATCTCCATCCGCAGCAGGGTGGAGGAGGCAGGTGGAGCGTCGATCTGCCGCCGCTCCCCGAAGGTTCGTATCGCGTGTACGCCGATGCCGCTCCGACCGGTGCCGATCCGGTGACGCTCGGTCACGACCTCGCCGCTGCCGAGGTCGTGACGACCGGAAACCCCCCGCCGGTCGTCACGACCTCCTCGGTCGACGGTTTCGAGGTGACCATGTACACCGCAGTGCCGGACCAGGGTGCTCCGACGTACGAGTTCGCCGTCGAGCGCGACGGCGAGCCGGTGTCGCCGGAGCCGTACCTCGGTGCGCTCGGCCACCTCGTCGCGCTCCGCACGGGTGACCTCGCCTACGTCCACGTGCATGCAACCGACACGTCGAGCCCGGCGATCGGGTTCGGCATCGAGTTCCCCACTCCTGGTCCGTACCGGTTGTTCCTCGACTTCTCGGTCGACGGCACGGTCCACACGGCGGACTTCCTGGTCGACATCGCCCAAACCGCCGCCGACGACATGACCGACGGCGACATGAACTTCAACAGCCACGATTCCAGCGAGCAAGGACACTGACATGAGCACCCTGATCCAGCCGCCCGTCTCCCGCCAGGTGAGCCTCGACATCACCGGTATGACCTGCGCTAGCTGCGCCAACCGGATCGAGAAGAAGCTGAACCGCCTCGACGGTGTCACCGCCACCGTCAACTACGCGACCGAGCGGGCGAAAGTCACGGTCGACGGTGACGTCGACACCGAGCAACTCGTCGAAGCGGTCCGCTCCGCCGGCTACGAGGCCCGGGACCACGCTGCCGCGGTCGCTTCGAGCGATTCGGCGCCACCCGACCCGGACGGCGACGAGGGGCATACCGCAACACTCCGTCGTCGGCTGACGGCGACGGCGCTGCTCTCGCTGCCGGTGATCCTCCTGGCGATGATCCCGGCGCTCCAGTTCGACGCATGGCAGTGGTTGTCACTGACGCTCGCCGCACCGGTGATCACGTGGGGAGCATGGCCGTTCCATCGCGCTGCCTGGGTGAACCTGCGCCACGGCGCCGCCACCATGGACACGCTGATCTCGGTCGGCACCATCGCCGCGTTCGGCTGGTCGTTGTATGCGCTGTTCCTCGGCGATGCCGGGGAGATCGGCATGCGCCACGGCTTCTCGTTCCGACCTGAGCGGGGTATGGCAGCCGGGCAGATCTACCTCGAAGTGGCAGCCGGAGTCACCGTCTTCATCCTCGCCGGCCGGTACTTCGAGGCCCGCGCCAAGCGCCGTTCCGGTGCCGCCCTGCGAGCCTTGCTCGAACTCGGCGCCAAGGATGTCGCCGTCATCCGCGACGGCGTCGAGACACGAATCTCGATCGACCAACTGATCGTCGACGACGAGTTCGTCGTCCGCCCCGGCGAGAAGATCGCGACCGACGGGATCGTGGTCGACGGCAGTTCCGCGATCGACGCCTCGCTCCTCACGGGCGAATCGGTGCCGGTCGAGGTCGGCCCGGGTGATGCGGTGACCGGTGCGACCGTCAACGCCGGAGGGCGCCTCGTCGTGCGGGCAACCCGAATCGGCGCCGACACCGCGCTCGCACAGATGGCCCGACTCGTCGAGGACGCCCAGACCGGCAAGGCCCAGGTGCAACGTCTGGCCGACCGGGTCTCGGGGATCTTCGTCCCGGTCGTCATCGCCCTGGCCGCGGCGACGCTCGGATTCTGGCTGACCGCCGCATCGACCGGCAGTGCCACCGCCGCATTCACGGCCGCCGTCGCGGTCCTGATCATCGCCTGCCCGTGCGCTCTCGGGCTGGCCACGCCGACGGCGTTGATGGTCGGCACCGGCCGTGG
>CALNXV010000003.1:0-95427 GCA_942490665.1 uncultured Microthrixaceae bacterium | reverse complement strand
AACGGCCGATGCTACTGAAGACATATCAAACCAGATACATGCCATCAAGACCGCTACGGAAGAAGTGGTTACCGTCATCCGAAAAGTAGTGGTGGTCATTGGTGAAATGTCCGATATCTCCAAAACCATTGCTGCAGGAATCGAGCAGCAGAATCACGCCACCTCGGAAATTTCGGTCAATATTCAGGAAGTGGCCACCAGCACCGATGAGGTTTCCAGCAATATTGAGCAGGTTGCGGAGTCTGCTGGCAAGGCCCGGGTTACAGCCGAACACCTGTTAGATGTCTCGTCTGATGTCTCAACCAAAACAAAAGCACTAAAAAAGGATATTACCGAGTTTTTGAGAGTGGTGGCCACTGTTTAAAACTGAGAAAAAAAGAAACCGTCCAATAACTTAAAATAAGACTTGACCAATGCCTGACGGATTGATATAAAATGGGCGTTGCGCCGATGTGGTGAAATTGGTAGACGCGCTGGATTCAAAATCCAGTGGGGGCGACCTCGTCTCGGTTCGAGTCCGAGCATCGGCACCAACCCCACCTGGTAGTTATACCAGGTTTTTTTTTGTCTGGAATGCAAGACGGGGGTTGGGTTTTGCGCCATCGCGGCTTTGTGGGGAGTCCTGTTATGGAGCCCGGATCGAATTATAAAAAATACATCACTCGTTTTATGATGGTTGCCCCGCCCATCTTACTAGTGCTCTACATTTCCCAAAGTTTCATGACCATTCGGGGGCTTCTCTCCAATTCGTCCCAGTTCCATGTGGAATTTGCCCAACAAGATGCCATGCAACATCACATGCAGCATGACATGCCGGCCGAACCAGCGCCCACAACCCCGCGCGTGCTGCGTTATGGCGATCTGCAATCGCGCAATGCCCATTCCGTCCGTGCACCGACAAGGGAGATCGAACTGCGCCTGACCGGCAATATGGAGCGCTATTTCTGGTCGATCAACGACAAGAAATATTCCGAGGCAGAGCCAATCCGCCTGCGCTACAATGAAAGGGTGCGGATTAAGTTTGTCAATCAAACGATGATGACCCATCCGATGCATCTGCACGGCCACTGGATGGAGCTGGATAACGGCGCGGACGCATTCAAGCCGCGCAAGCATGTGATCAGTATCGCGCCCGGCGAAACCATCTATTTTGACCTGACGGCGGACGCGGTAGGCGACTGGGCATTTCATTGCCACCTGCTGTATCACATGGCGACCGGCATGTTCCGTAAGCTGATTGTTGAGCCCGCGCCCGAAGCATCGCTGACGCACCAGACAGGCAGCAATGATGCATAGGTCACGCATAGCTCTTTATAGCGCATGGGCGGCATTCGTCCTGTTGCTTGCACCGTTCGGGCAACCGACACACGCGGCCGAAGCCGATACGGCAAGCTATTTCATTTTCCAGGCCGATGAGTTCGAATACCGCACCGATGATACGGGCGGCGAGACAGTCAACTGGGACGCCGAAGCCTGGTATGGCGGCGATTACCGGAAAATCCGCCTGAAGACGGAGGGGGAAAAGGCCGTCGGCGGACATCTTGAGATGCGGAGGCACGGTTGCTTTGTACCTTGTCAGCGATTTTATGGATATTCAGCTTGGCCTGCGGCAGATTCAATCCCCGGCCGCGCCCGCGCTATGGTGTGATCGGATTACGCGGACTTGCCCCCTATTACATCGAATTCGACGCCACCGCCTTTGCCAGCGAAAAGGGAAGGCTGAGCGGCCGGTTTGAAGCGGAATATGACCTGATGCTGACCCAGAGGCTTATTCTTCAGCCGTCGGTGGAAATCAATGCCGCGCTGTCAGGGGAAAGCCGGCGCGGCGTAGGGTCAGGCGTCAATGACATCGAAGCAGGGTTGCGGCTGCGCTATGAACTGCACCGCAAATTCGCCCCCTATATCGGCGTCAACTGGGAACGCAAATTTGGGGAGACAGCGGATCTTGCAACCGGCGCTGGCGAACAAAAGGAACATCTTTCCCTGCTAGCCGGCGTGGCATTCTGGTTCTGAAGTGTCCCCGTCAGCCCGAAAGCACACGGCTTGCGGGGAAGTACAGCGTGGCGCGCGTACCGACGCCCGGCTCACTTTGCAGTTTCAGCTGTCCGCCATGCAAGGTGATCATTTCATGCACAAGCTCGCCGGGTCCGTCGCGATCCAGGCGCAACGCATCGAGGCCCAGCACCGCCTCGACCGGATCGATGCCGAGCTCATCGCGGCGCGGGAGCAGCAGCGTCAGCTGCGGGCGGAGGTCGCGGTCGCCAGAGTCGCCGTCGCGGTGCTGCAGGCGGCAGAGAGGTCTCGGCGGGTCGACCCGGGACCGGTCGTTCCGCTCTCACCGCCGCCGCTCGATCCGCCTGCCGCCCCGGCCGCGCCGGCCGACGCCGTCGCCGGGTCGGCCGCGCCCGCCGCAGCGCCCCCGGACAGCTGAGCCGGTCGATGAGCAGACCGCGTCGGCGTCGGCCGCGCACCCCCACGACCCGCCGGTCGCCGGCGACACGCACCGCATCGCCGCGCCGCAGCCGCGTTCCCCGTCCGTCGCCGCCCGGTCCCGCGGACCACGGCCCGGTCGTCGCGGCCCGCACCGACGAGACGGCGACGACCGCCTGCGGCGACGGGTCCCGAGGCCGTCCGCCGACGTCTGGTCGTCGTGGGCCTCGTGCTCTGCCTGCTCGTCGTCGCCTCGGCGATCAAGCTCGTCGGCGTGCAGGTCGGCGATGGCTCCGAACTGGCCGAGCGTGGTGAGGACCAGCGGATCCGCAGCGTCGACCTCGAGGCGCAGCGCGGCTCGGTCCTGGACCGGAACGGTGTGGAGCTGGCGATCTCGGTTCCGACGCGCCGTGTGGTCACCGACATGGCGGCGCTGCGCGAGCAGGGCATCGAGGACCGCAGCGACATCGAGCAGCTCGCCCGGCGCCTCGCCCCGGTGCTCGAGGTCGACGCTGGCGCGCTCGCTGGGGCCCTGCTGTCCGCGCGGGCGGACGACCCGTGGGTCCGTCTCGCCGAGTCGGTCGACCTCGACGCCGCCGACGCAGCGGTCGAGCTCGTCGAGGAGGACGGACTGGTCGGGGTCCTGACCCTGGAGGACTCGAACCGGCGGGTGCATCCGGCCGGCGACTCCGGTCTCCGACTGCTGGGGACCCTCTCGCCGGACGGCCCGGGCGAACTCGCGGGCGTGGAGCGAGCCTACGACGACCAACTGACCGGTCGGCCGGGGCGCAAGGTCGTCGAGCTCGGCGCTGAGGGTGAGACCATCGCCGGCTCGGACCGGGTCGTCGAGGAGCCCGAGCCCGGCGGCGACGTCGTCGTGACGCTCGACCGGACCCTGCAGCACGAGGTGGAACGCATCCTCGCCGACGGCGCAGATCGCAGCGGTGCGAGCGCCGGGGTGGCGATCGTCGGACGCCCCGACACCGGCGAGGTGCTCGCCGCCGGCGCGGTGGCCCGCGACCCGGACACGGGCGAGCTGGGGCTCTCCGACCACCCGGCGCAGGTCTCCGACGCCTACCAGGCGGGTTCGGTGTTCAAGCTCGTGACGGTCGCTGCTGCCGTCGAGGCCGGCGTCGTCGACGCCGGTACCACTCTCGAGGTGGAGGACCGAATCGAGCTCGACGAACGCACCTTCAGCGACCACGATCGCCACGCGACCGAGCCGATGACGGTCTCGGAGATCGTGGCGCGATCCTCCAACGTGGGCACGATCGGGATTGCGTTGGAGCTGGGCGAGGAGCGGCTGCACCAGTCGCTGGTCGATTTCGGCTTCGGCGAGCAGACGGGGATCGGCCACCCCGCGGAGAGCGGTGGCATCCTGCCGCCCGTGGCGGACTGGACCCGTCCCGACCTCGCCGCCTCCGCTATCGGCACGCACCAGACGGCGACCGCGCTCCAGCTCTGGGCCGCCTACAACGTGATCGCCAACGACGGCGTCTACGTCGCGCCGCGTCTCGTCGACGCCGTCACCGATGCATCGGGGCAGACCCGCCGGGTCCCCGCAGTGCCCCGGCGTCGGGTCGTGTCCGAGGACACCGCCGCAGCGGTCGGGTCGATGCTCCAGCAGGTCGTGAGCGAGGGCACCGGCAGTGCGTTCCAGCTGCCCGGCTACGCGGTCGCCGCCAAGACCGGAACCTCTCGACTTCCTGCGCCCGACCCGACCGACCCGAGCGACGCCTACGTGTGGTCCGACGGGCGCTACCACCACCTCGCCGCGTTCGCCGGTTACCTTCCGGCCGACCGTCCCGAGGTGTCGATCACCGTGCTGCTCGTCGACGTGGACGAAGGGCTCGCCGGTGCGACCGCCGCCGGCCCGGTGTTCTCCGACCTCGCCGAGCTGTCGATCCGCGAGCTCGGGATCTCCCCGGCGGGCGCCGGCGACGAAGCGCTGTCGATGCAGCGCGTCCGGGCAGCTCCCGCAGCAGGTGATGAGGCGGCCGGCAACGGGGTCGTCGGGTGAGCGGCCGCGCCCCGACGCTCGCCGAGCTCGGCGATATCACCGGCGCACGGGTCCTCGGTGACGCCGCCACGGTGGTCACCGACGTCTCCATGGATTCGCGAACGGTTCCTGTCGGGTCCCTGTTCTGCTGCGTGCGTGGGGCACAGCACGACGGACACGACCACGCCGCAGCGGCCGTCGAGGGCGGGGCGGTTGCGCTCGCCTGCACCCGGGAGTTGCCCCTCGGCGTGCCGCAGCTGCTCCTCGAGGACACCCGCGCCGCTGCTGCGGTGCTGGCGGATCGTGTGCACGGCCACCCCAGCGGCGCGCTCGACGTGATCGGGGTGACCGGCACGAACGGCAAGACGACCGTGGTGGCGATGTTGGCCGCAGTCCTCGAGCACGCCGGCCGTCGGGTCGCGACGATCGGCACGTTGACGGGGGAGCGGACCACCCCCGAGGCACCCGAGCTGCAGCGTCGCCTGGCGTCGCTCGTCGCCTCGGGCACCGACGCCGTCGCGATGGAGGTCTCGTCGCACGCCCTGGTGCTGCACCGCGTCGACGCGGTGTCGTTCCGGGTCGGGGTGTTCACGATGCTCGGCGTCGACCACCTGGACTTCCACGGAACGCCCGAGGCGTACTTCGCCGCCAAGGCGCAGCTCTTCGAACCCGGTCGGTGCGTCGCGGCGGTCGTCAACGCCGACGACGTCCACGGCCGGCTGCTGCGCGACGCCGGGGACGGGACCGTTCGCGGCATCGGGTTCGGCGCCGCCGAGGACCTCGTCGAGGATGCGAACGGCTCCAGGTTCCGCTGGCGGGGTCGCTCCGTGCGACTCGCGCTGGCTGGGCGCCACAACGTGACCAACGCTCTCCTCGCCGCCGAGGCCTGCATCGAGCTCGGTCTCGACCCGGGGGTGATCGCCGAGGGGCTCAGCACGCTCGAGGGGGTTCCCGGCCGCTTCGAGCGATTCGGCGGCGACGGGCTCCCGGTCGTGATCGTGGACTACGCGCACACCCCCGACGCCCTCGAGGCCGTGCTCGGTGCATCTCGCGCTCTCGTGGCCCCGGGTGGGAGCATGACCGTCGTGTTCGGCTGTGGCGGCGACCGTGACTCGGGCAAGCGTCCGCTGATGGGCGAGGTGGCGACGCGGCTCGCCGACCGGGTCGTGCTCACCGACGACAACCCGCGTTCGGAGGATCCCGTCGCGATCGTCGCGGCGGTGCTGGCCGGATGCGAGCGCCCTCCAGAGGTGCTCCACGACCGACGCCAGGCGATCTCCGCAGCTGTCGGTGCCGCCGGACCGTCCGACCTCGTGATCGTCGCGGGCAAGGGCCACGAGACGGGCCAGCAGGTCGGTGCGGAGGTCGTGCCCTTCGACGACCGCGAGGTCGTCAGCGTCGCGCTGGCTCGGCTGGGGGACGCTCGATGATCCGGCTCCTCCTGGCCGTTGGCATCAGCACCGTGGTGACGCTGATCGGCACCAAGGTGCTGATCGTCGTGCTGACCCGGCGCCGCATCGGCCAACCGATCCACGAGGACGTTCCCGACGGTCACCTCGTCAAGGTGGGCACGCCGACGATGGGCGGGGTCGCGATCGTCGGCGGCGCGCTCGCCGGCTACTTCACCTCGAACCTCTATGACGGGGTGTTCACCTGGACCGGGATCGCGACCATGCTCGCGATCGTCGGTGCCGGTGCGGTCGGCCTCTTCGACGACGCGCTCAAGGTCTTCAACGAGCGGAACCTCGGCCTGAGCAGCCGGGCGAAGATGTTCGGCCTGCTGGCGGTGGCGGTCGGGTTCGTCGCGCTGATGCTGGCGCGTACGAACGTCCACACGACGATCAGCTTCACGCGCTGGGACGACCTGGGCGAGATGGGGTGGCAGCTGGGCGAGCTCGGCTGGGCGGTCTGGGCGATCCTCATCATCGCGGGCACCTCGAACGCCGTGAACCTCACCGACGGCCTCGACGGTCTCGCAGCCGGGTCAGCGGCGCTGGTCTTCGCCGGCTACCTGGTGATCGGCTACTGGATCTTCCGGTACTCGGCGTTCTACGACATCAACGTCGGACTCGACCTCGCCGTGGTCGCCGCCGCCATGATGGGTGCCTGTGCCGGCTTCCTGTGGTGGAACGCCGCGCCCGCCCAGATCTTCATGGGCGACACGGGGTCGCTCGCCATCGGGGTCGGCCTCGCCGCGCTCGCGCTGAGCTCGTCGACGGTGTTGCTCCTGCCGATCATGGGCCTGGTGTTCCTGATCGAGACCCTGTCGGTGATCGTGCAGGTCGCCAGCTTCCGGATCACCGGACGCCGTGTGTTCCGGATGGCGCCGATCCATCATCACTTCGAGCTCAAGGGCTGGCCGGAGACGACGGTCATCATCCGGTTCTGGATGGTGACCGGGGCGTGCACGGCCCTCGGCCTCGGGCTCTTCTATCGCGAGTTCATCCGCGCCGGGGGACTCGGGTGATCCCGCCGGACCGTGGCCCGGAGCTGACCGAGCAGTGCTTCCTCGTCTACGGCCTCGGGGTCACGAACCGCGCCGTCGTGGCCGCCCTCGTGGCGCACGGACTCGAGGTGTGCCTCGCTGGGGACGGCGACGAGGGCGAGCTGCGCGAGTTCGCCGCGTCGGTCGCCGTGCACGAGGTGGTGCACGCCCCCGATCGCGCCACGCTCGATGGGCTCGTCGAGCGCTCCGATGCCGTGCTGCCGGCTCCCGGTCTGCCCGACCGACACCCCCTCTTCTCCGCGGTCGCCGACGTCGGTCGTCCGCTGCTGAGCGAGTTCGATCTCGCCGGCGCATGGGACGACCGACCGGTCGTGGCCGTGACGGGGACCAACGGCAAGACGACGGTCACGATGCTGCTGTGCGACATGCTCGTCGCCGCTGGCATCCCCGCCCTCGCGGTCGGGAACCTCGACACGCCGCTGGTCTCAGCGATCGACGACCCGGCTCCCGAGGTGTTCGTGGTGGAGGCGTCCTCGTTCCGCCTCGCCCGCAGCCGCTGGTTCCGACCGGAGGTGGCGGTGTGGCTGAACTTCGCCGAGGACCACCTCGACGTCCACGTCGACCTCGCGGCCTACCGGGGGGCCAAGGAGCGCATCACCGCACAGCAGGGTCCAGGTGACCTGGCGGTGCTGAACGCGGATGACCCCACCGTCGCAGCGCTCGCCGACCGCCTCGACGCCGAGTCCACGGGCCCGGAGGTGTGGCGCTTCTCGGTGCGCGACCACGCCGAGCTCGACGTGGCCTCCGGGCAGCTGCGCGTCCACGGCGAGGCGGTCCTGGCTGTCGAGGACCTGTGGAGCTCGCTGCCCCACGACCGCGCCAATGTGCTCGCCGCTGCCGGGGCTGCGGTGCGCATGGGTGCATCGATCGAAGCGGTCGCACGGGCTGCGACCGCGTTCCACGGCCTGGCCCACCGGGTGCAGTACGTCGCCGAGGTCGACGGCGTGCGCTACTTCGACGACTCCAAGGCGACCGCCCCCCACGCGACGCTGTCCGCGCTCGCTGGGTTCGACCCGGTCGTGCTGATCGCCGGGGGACGCAACAAGGGACTGGACCTGGCGGTGCTCGGCTCGGCCGCGGACCGGGTCCGAGCCGTGGTCGGGATCGGCGAGTCCGCGGCCGAGGTGCTGGCTGCCTTTCCCGACCGGGTGGGCGTCGAGGCCGAGTCGATGGACGACGCAGTGCGCGCGGCAGCGGACCTCGCCCGACCCGGCGACAGCGTCGTGTTGTCGCCGGCGTGCGCCTCGTTCGACTGGTACGGCTCCTACGCCGAGCGCGGCGATGACTTCGCCCGAGCGGTCCGCGAGCACGAGCACGAGCGGGAGGTCACCCGATGAGCACCACGACGCGCCGTCCCAGCGACCGCAGCGGGGGCCGGAGCCCGACCCGTCGCCGACCGTCCGAGCGCCGACCTGCGACGCGGAGCGCCGCGCCCGCCGCAGTGGGCCCGCGAGCGGAGTCCGTGCTCGTCGGGTCGGTCGCCGTGCTCTGTCTGCTCGGCCTGGTGATGGTCTACTCGGCGTCCTCGGTCGCCTCGGTCCAGGGCGGCTCGTCGAGCTGGTCGGTCGTCGCCCGCCAGGCGGCGTTCATGGCGATCGGGCTTGCGATCGCGCTCCTCGCTGCCCGGATCCCCCCACGGGCGTGGCGAGACCGGCTCGCGACCCCGATCCTGGTCGTCGCGGCCATGTTGCAGGCGCTGCTGGCCCTCGACGTCGTGCTGCGTGCGCTGGGCGGCGCGGGACTCCCCATCGCGGTCAGCGTGAACGGGGCGACCCGCTGGATCGGCATCGGGCCGTTCGTCGGCCAGCCGTCGGACCTGCTCAAGCTCGGGCTGGTGCTGTGGCTGGCGCGACTGCTCGACGTCCGTCACCGCGAGATCGGCAGCCCGGAGCTGCTCAAGCCGATCGTCGTGGTCATCGGAGTGCTGGGGCTGCTCGTCATGAGCGGCGATGATCTCGGCACCACCCTGTTGCTGGGGGTCATCACGGTGACGATGCTGTTCCTCGCGGGTGCACCGCTGCGCCAGGTCGGGGCGCTCACCGGGGCCGGCCTGCTCGCCGGGCTGTCGGCGATCGTCTTCCTCGAGGGGTTCCGGCTGCAGCGGATCGCCGCGTTCCTGTCGCCGGGGGACCATGTTGCGACCACCGGCTACCAGCTGCTGCAGTCCCAGATCGGATTCGCGTCCGGGTGGGCTGTTCGGCAACGGACCGGGCAACAGCCGCGCCAAGTGGGGGTACCTCCCCGAGGCCGACACGGACTTCATCCTCGCGGTCATCGGCGAGGAGCTGGGCCTTGTCGGCAGCCTCGTGGTGCTCGGAGCGTTCCTCGCCTTCATGGGGGCCGGGGTGGCGATCGCTCTGCGGAGCCGCACCCGGTTCGGGCGGTTGGCGGCGTTCGGGCTGACGACGTGGGTGGGGGTGCAGGCGCTCATCAACATCGGCGTGACCATCGGGACGCTTCCGACCAAGGGCATCACGTTGCCGTTCGTGTCCTACGGTGGCTCCTCGTTGATGATGTGCATGGCAGCGGTCGGCATCCTGGTCTCGATCGCACACGATCGGTGAGCGCACCGGGGGTGCCCCCCGCCACCTGGGCGATCATCGCCGGCGGTGGGACCGCTGGGCACCTGCTGCCCGGCCTCGCCGTGGCTCGCGAGCTGGTCGAGCGTGGCCATCCGAGCTCGAGCATCCACTTCGTGGGAGCCGAGCGTGGCATCGAGGCCCACGCCGTGCCTGAGGCAGGCTTCGAGGTGACGCTGCTGCCCGGTCGCGGGATCCAGCGTCGCGTCAGCGTCGCCAACATCGCGGCGCTCTGGGGCCTGGCTCGCGCGATGGTGCAGGCTGTCGCGCTCGTCCGACGCCGTCGGCCTGCGGTCGTGCTGTCCCTCGGCGGCTTCGCGAGCGTCGCCTGCGCGCTCGCTGCGGTCCTGTGGCGGGTGCCGCTCGTCGTGGCCGACCAGAACGCGCGGGCCGGGGCGGCGAACCGGTTGGTCGCTCGGTTCGCGCGGGCCTGCGCGGTCGCCCTGCCCGGCACCGATCTGCCGCGAGCCGTGCTCACGGGCAACCCGTTGCGACCCGAGGTCCTCGCGGCAGCCCGTCGCCGCGACCGACGCGCCGCGCGCCGCCAGCTCGGACTCCCCGAGGACCGCACGTTGGTGGTCGTCTTCGCCGGCTCGCTCGGCTCGCGTCGTCTCAACGAGGCCGCCGACGGCGCGGCGAGGCGGTGGGCGGACCGGGACGACCTGTGTCTGTACCACGTGGTCGGGGCCCGCGACTGGGACGGACGCGCCGACACCGGGGGCGACGATGCAGCCGAGCGCGCGCTCGAGACCCGCCTCGTCCGCTACGAGGAGCGCATGGACCTGGTGCTGGAGGCCGCGGACGTCGCGGTGTGCCGGTCCGGCGGGACGACGGTCGCAGAGCTCGCGGTGATGGGCCTGCCGGCGGTGCTGGTCCCGCTCCCGATCGCGACGCGTGACCACCAGCGTGCGAACGCCGGCCCGTTGGTCGACGCAGGTGCCGCGGTGCTGGTCGACGACGCAGCGCTCGACACCGATCGCCTGGTCACCGAGGTGGAGGCCCTGCTGGACGGCACTCCGAGCCTCGACGTGCGCGCCGCGGCGGCGAGCGCGCTCGGTCGTCCCCATGCGGCCACGGCCGTCGCTGAGCTGCTCGAGGGGTGCGCCCGTCGACCCCACGGCGTCGAGGGGCCACCGGAGTGACCGCCGCCGAGCAGCACGCGCTGGACCTCGACCGGGCGCGCAACGTGCACCTGGTGGCGATCGGCGGCGCCGGGATGTCGGCGATCGCCACGGTTCTGGCCGGGCGCGGTCACCGGGTCACCGGGTCCGACGCCGTTTCGTCGAGCGCGACCGAGCGACTCCTCGCCCTCGGCGTGTCGGTCTCGATCGGTCACGCGGCGCACCAGGTGGGCGACGCCGAGTTCGTCGTCGCCTCGAGCGCGGTGGGTGACGACAACGTCGAGGTGGTCGAGGCCCGCCGGCGCGGTCTGGCGGTTCTCGCTCGGCGCGAGGCCCTCGATGCGTTGGCGGCGTCGAGCCCGCTGGCGTCGATCTCGGGGACCCATGGAAAGACCACGACGACCTCGATGGCAGCGGTGGCGCTGCGCGGGACCGGGCTGGATCCGAGCTTCGTGATCGGCGCCGAGGTCCCGGCACTCGGCGCGGCGGCGCACGCCGGGCGCGACCCCGTCCTCGTGCTCGAGGCCGACGAGAGCGACGCCAGCTTCCTCGCCGGACCCCGGTGTGCCGCGTTGGTGACCAACGTCGAGGCCGACCACCTCGAGTTCTGGGGTGGGTGGTCGCAACTGCTCGACGGATTCGACGAGTTCCTGGCCGGGACCGAGGGCCCACGGATCGTCTGCGCGGACGACCCCCAGTCACGCGCCCTGGGTGAGCGCCACGGCGCAGTCAGCTACGGCCTCGCTCAGGACGCGACGTACCGGGTTGCCGACCTCCGCTGCGATCCCGCCGGATCCTCCTTCACCCTCGACGGCCCCACCGGGTCCGTCGACGTGCGCATCGCCATGCCGGGGGAGCACAACGCGCTCGATGCCGCCGGAGCGCTCGCGCTGAGCGCTGAGCTCGGTCGCGACATGGGCGCCGCAGCCGACGCGCTCGCCGGGTTCGGCGGAGCCGCACGGCGGTTCGAGCGCCGAGGCAGCCACGCGGGCATCGACCTCGTGGACGACTACGCCCACCTGCCGACCGAGGTGCGTGCGGTGCTCGCTGCTGGCCGCGCCGGGGGCTGGGAGCGCGTCGTGGCGGTGTTCCAGCCGCACCGCTACTCGCGCACCGAGGCGCTGTGGCAGGACTTCGCCGGCGCGTTCGGCGACGCAGACGTGCTGGTCCTCACCGACATCTACCCCGCCGGCGAGGCCCCGCGGCCGGGAGTGAGTGCCACGCTGCTGCGCGACGCCCTGGTCGACGCCGCCCCCGAGCTCGAGCTGCACTGGTGTCCGACCCTTGCCGAGGTCGCGGACGAGCTCGCTGAGCTGTTGCGCCCCGGCGACCTGTGTCTCACGATCGGAGCCGGCGACGTGACCGGTGTTGCGGACCTCGTGCTCGCACGCCTGCAGGCCGAGGCCCCATCGTGACCGCCCCGCCCCCGCACGATCCGGCCGAACCCGACCTCCCCACGCCCGACCCGCCGGAACCCGGCCCGGTCGCCCCGAGCGCTCTCCTTCCTCGGGGACCGTCTCGAAGCGGGCCGCTCGCTCGCCGGCTCGTGCACCTACCGCGTCGGCGGCGCCGCCCGGTGGTTCGTCGAGGTGAGCGACGCCGACGAGCTGGTCCGCATCGCCGGAGCGCTCGCACGACGTTGGGCGGACCGTCGGCCCCCGACGGTGCTGGTGGTCGGCCGCGGCTCGAACCTGCTGGTGGCGGACCGCGGCGTCGACGGCCTGGCGCTGGTGCTCGGCGACGGGTTCGCCGGGATCCGTGTCGATGACGGCCGAGTGGGTGACGGCCCTGACGGCGCGGACACCGGCGTCCGCATCGTGCGTGCCGGGGCTGGCGCAGCGCTCCCGGTCGTCGCACGTCGCACCGTGCGCGAGGGGCTCGCGGGCTTCGAGTGGGCGGTCGGGGTGCCTGGTTCGATCGGCGGCGCGGTCCGGATGAACGCGGGTGGGCACGGCGCCGACATGGCCGCGACGCTGGCCGGGGTCCGCGTGGTGGATCTCGCCACCGGCGAGGATGTGCACATGTCGCCCGCGCAGCTGGAACTCGGCTACCGGTCGTCGTCGCTCCGGTCCGAGCAGGTCGTGGTCGAGGCGGATCTGGTGCTCGTACCGGGAGAGCGAGCGGTCGGGGAGGCCCTCCTCGCCGACATCGTCCGCTGGCGACGTGAGCACCAGCCGGGCGGCGCCAACGCCGGATCGGTGTTCACGAACCCGCCGGGCGACTCGGCCGGTCGGCTCATCGACGCAGCAGGACTGCGCGGCCGACGCGTCGGGTCTGCGCACGTCAGTGAGAAACACGCGAACTTCATCCAGGCCGAGCCGGGCGGCTCGGCCGACGACATCGTCGAGCTGATGGGCGAGATCGTCGAGGCGGTCCGCCGCCACAGTGGCGTCGAGCTGCACCCCGAGACCGTGCTGGTCGGCTTCGACACCGACGTGCGCGGGGGACCGTCGTGACGGCGCCGGTTGGCAACCGCCCCGAGGTGCGCAGCGCGGTCGAGCCGCGGATCGTCGAGCGACGACGCGGGGTCGAGACCGCCAGCCACCGCCGACGGACCCGTCGACGAGTCGCGCTCGCGGCGACCGTCGCAGTGTTCGCAGGGGCGGCCGCGCTGGCGTTCTCGCCGGTCGCGGACCTCGACCGGGTGGTGGTCACGGGGACGTCCCAGCTCGACGACGACGAGGTCGCACGGATCGCCGGGCTCGAACCCGGCCGAGCGCTCCTGGCGATCGACCTGGCGACCGCACGGGACCGGCTGCGCGCCGATCCTGGCGTCGCTGCGGCCGCCGTCGAGCGCGAGTGGCCGGGGACCGTGCGCGTCTCGATCGTCGAGGAGCGCCCCGTCGCAGCGGTCCTCGTGGGCGACGGCGCTCGCGTCGTCGCGGTCTCGGGTCGGGTGCTGCGCGCAGGCATCGCTCCGGACGGTCTTCCCCTCGTCGAACTCGCAGGTGTCGAGGTCCCGGAGGAGGGGGAGCGACTCGACGAGCGGGCAGCTCGGGTCGTGGCGCTGCTGGCTGATCTGCGACCCGAGCTCGCGGGGCAGCTGGTCGGCGTCCGACTGGACGAGTCAGGTGACCTCCAACTCGACGTCGACGGAGGTGCGTCGGTCCGCTTCGGCCCGCTCGAAGACGTGCCGGCCAAGCTGTTGGCCATCGAGACCGTGTTCGACCGCGTGGTGCAGGAGTGCCTTGCGGTGCTCGACGTCCGCGAGCCCACCCGTCCGGCGGTCAGCCGGGCCGACGGATGCGCTGCGCCGGAGCCGACCGAACCGCTCGTCACGCCGGCCGACGAACCGTCCGATCAACCAGGTGATCCGATCGACGCGACCGACGCGACCGACGGCGCCGAAGCGAACGGTGAGCCGGCGTGAGGCCGTCACCGCCGTGGATCGTTGCCCCTCGGGGGCCGATGCCCGTAATCTCGACCTCCACACGAGGTTCACTCCGGCTCCACCTCCACCGCAGGTTCATCCCTGCGGTCACCACGGTGGCCGTTGGCGGGTTCCGCACACCCGGGAGCATCGCCGCCCCGGCCATTGGAGGTTGCTAGATCCATGGCGCACAACCCACAGAACTATCTCGCCGTCATCAAGGTGGTCGGTGTCGGGGGTGGCGGGTGCAACGCCGTCAACCGGATGATCGACGCCGGGCTGAAGGGCGTCGAGTTCATCGCGATCAACACCGACGCCCAGGCGCTGCTGATGAGCGATGCCGACATCAAGCTGGACATCGGCCGGGAGCTGACGCGCGGGCTCGGGGCCGGCTCCGACCCCGACGTCGGGCGCCAGGCGGCCGACGACCACCGGTCGGAGATCGAGGAGGTCCTCCGCGGCGCCGACATGGTCTTCGTGACCGCCGGCGAGGGCGGCGGCACCGGCACCGGGGCCGCTCCGGTCATCGCGGAGATCTCCAAGACCCAGGGTGCGCTGACGATCGCGGTCGTCACCCGTCCGTTCCTGTTCGAGGGACGCCGCCGCTCGGTCCAGGCCGATCAGGGCATCGGCACCCTCAAGGAGAACGTCGACACCCAGATCGTCATCCCCAACGACCGGCTGCTCGGCGTCGCGAACGAGAAGACCTCGGTGCTGAACGCCTTCAAGATGGCCGACGAGGTGCTCCTGCAGGGTGTGCAGGGCATCACGGACCTGATCACCACCCCGGGGCTCATCAACACCGACTTCGCGGATGTCCGCATGATCATGAGCGACGCCGGGAGCGCGCTGATGGGCGTCGGGTACGCGACCGGCGAGGGCCGCGCACTGCAGGCCGCACGCCACGCCATCTCCTCCCCGCTGCTCGAGGCGGCGATCGACGGGGCGCGAGGCATCTTGTTGAACATCTCCGGCGGCAGCGACCTGACGCTGTTCGAGGTGAACGAAGCGGCGTCGGTGATCCACGAGGTCGCGCACCCCGAGGCGAACATCATCTTCGGCGCGGTCATCGACGACGAGCTCGGCGACGAGGTCCGGATCACCGTGGTGGCCGCGGGGTTCGAACGCTGGGACGACGCACGCACCGCACGACGGGGGGAGTCCGCGGCGACCGGGTCGCCCCCGGAGGCGAGGCCCGCCGCCGAGGAGCCCCGTGACGTGATCCGCGACGTGTTCGCGGACGAGGACGACAGCGACGACTCGCTCTTCGATGGGGACGACGACTTCGACGTGCCCTCGTTCCTCAAGTGAGCGCCACGTGCTGAGCGCGACGACCGCGAAGCAGGATGCCCCGGGTCCGGGGGGTCGGTCGCGCTGATCGGCCCCGACGTGCCCGCCGCGCTCCGGGGCACGGTCGTGCGCTGGCGGTTCACCGACCGCGGCGATGGTGACTTGGCCCCGGACGCCGAGCCGTCCGGGCTGGCGCGGCGCCGAGCGGCGGTCGCTGACTCGCCGTGGACGTGGTTGCGTCAGGTCCACGGTGCAGAGGTCGTGACGGTGAGGCGATCCGGTGCGCTCGCCGGCCATGCGGCCGACGCAGCGGTGACCGACGTGCCGGGCGCCGTGCTCGCCGTGACCACTGCGGACTGCGCAGCGGTGCTCTTCGACGGCGAGGTCGTCGGCGGGGAGCAGCCGCAGCCGCGCCCGGTCGTCGGGGCGGCGCACGCGGGGTGGCGGGGGCTCGAAGCGGGTGTGCTGGGAGCAACGGTCGAGGCGCTTCACGCCCTCGGCGCCGATCGACTCCGGCATCGCCTCGGCCCGTGCATCTGCGCTGCGCACTATGAGTTCGGCGTCGAGGACCTCGACCGTCTCGAACGACGTCTCGGACCGTCGGTGCGGGCGCGCACGGACTCGGGCGAGCCGGCGCTCGATCTACGCGCCGGCGTGCGCGCGGAGCTCGCCCGACTCGGGGTCCACTCCGCACCGGACAGCCCGCCGGACTCGTGCACCGCCGGCGACCCGCAGCGGTACTGGTCGTGGCGCGCCCGACGCGACGACGCCCGACAGGCGGCCGTCACCTGGATCGACGCAGGGGGTGCGCGGTGAACGGTCCCACCGGCGCCTCGCCGCCGCTGACGGTGGACCCGGCGCTCGTCGAGCAGATCGCGCAGCGGCACCGTGACATCGAGGCTCGGATCGCCGCACGGACCGACCGCCCGGTCCGGGTCGTGGCGGTGACCAAGGGCCACCCGGTCGAGGTGGCGGCCGCGGCGCTGGCGGCAGGCTGCGGCGACCTCGGCGAGAACTACGCGCAGGAACTCGTCGCGAAGGCCGACCGCATCGGGCGGCCGGGTCCCGACTGGCACTTCGTCGGTCGGCTCCAGCGCAACAAGGTCCGATCGATCTGCGAGATCACCTCGTTGTGGCACACGGTCGACCGAGCGTCACTCGCTGCAGAGATCGCTCGCCGTGCGCCGGGCGCCGAGGTGCTCGTGCAGCTCGACCTGGCAGGGCTGCCCGGCCGAGGAGGCTGCGACCCCGACGAGGCGCCGGCGCTGGTCGAGCACTGCGCCGGGCTGGGGCTGTCGGTCCGCGGTCTCATGGGGGTCGGACCTCCCGGGCGATGCGGAGCTGGCTCGACCCGGCTTCCGTCGACTCGTCGCGATGGCTGACGACCTCGGGCTGCCCGAACGGTCCATCGGCATGAGCGCCGATCTCGACATCGCTGTCGAGGAGGGGTCGACACTGCTGCGGGTGGGAACGGCGTTGGTCGGACCGCGCCCGCCGCGACCGGCTTCGCCCCACACCGTCCACTGAGAACTACACTCGCCGCGGAGGAGCGCACGATGTCGAACTGGATGAAGAACACCCGGACCTGGCTGGGTCTGGGCAACGACCCCTACTACGACGACGAGTACGGCGATCCCGCGTACGACGACGGCGTCGACGACGGCGACTACTACTACGACGACGATCCGATCTCGGTGGCCGACGACACGGTCGTCGCCCCCGACGAGGCGGTTCCGGTCGGACGTAGTGGCGGCGCTGGGCGGAGCACTCCCCGCAGCGCCCGTGGCACGGTCCGTTCTGTCACCCCCCAGCGCGGCGAGGACTGGGAGGAGGGCGACGGCGGTGTGCGCGTCATCAGCGGTGCGGCCCAGCCGAGCGCGCCCGAGTCCGAGTCGCGCGGCGTCGTGCGGCCCCTGCCCTCCGCCGCCAAGCCCCACGTCGTGTCACCCTCCGGGTTCAACGACGTCCAGGTGGTCGCCGACCACTTCAAGCGCGACCAGCCCGTGATCGTCAACCTCCAGGGCGTCGATCGCGACCTGTCCCGTCGCCTCATCGACTTCGCCAGCGGGCTCTGCTACGGCCTCGACGGCGACATGGAGCGCGTCGCGGACCAGGTGTTCCTGCTCACGCCGCGCGGAGCCCAGGTCTCCGACGACGACCGTCGGCGCATCCGCGAGGGTGGGCTGATGGACGACGCCCGCTGATCCACCCGGCATCCACCCCCGATCCGAGCAGGTCCCCTCTCGATGGCCATCATCTGTCTGCTGCTGCAGCTGTTCATCATCCTCATCTTCGTGCGCATCATCCTGAGCTGGTTCCCCGCCAGCGAGGGCCTCTTCATGACGATCCAGCAGACGGTCTTCGCAGCGACGGAGTGGGCGATGGGCCCGTTGCGCCGCGTCATCCCACCGGTTCGACTCGGCGCGGCAGCTCTGGACCTCTCGCCGCTGGTGCTGTTGCTCGGGATCACGATCCTCCAGGGCGTGCTCTGCGCCTGAGAACCACGGTCGGCGCTGGGCGCAGCGCTACGATGCGCGCATGGAACTGACGCCGGAGCTGTTCGAGACAACCGAGTTCGCCGAGCGGCGCAAGGGCTACGACATCGAGCAGGTCGAGACCTTCATGGAGCAGGCCGGTACCGCCCTCGCCCAGATGCTGGCCCGTGTCCGCCACACGGAGGAACGCGCAGCAGCCGCAGAGGCCCGCCTCTCCCAGGCCGAGGGCACGTTCACCGAGGCAGAGGAGCGGGTGCGCCGCGCCGAGTCCAGGGTCGCCGCGGCCGAGCGGGCGGCGAACGAGGCGAGTCAGGCGGCTGCGTCCGCACAGGCGCACCAGGGGATGAGCGAGGACGCCGAGGTCGAGCAGGCCGCAAAGACCCTCCTCATGGCCAAGCGGACCGCCGAGGCCACCGTGAACGAGGCGCGCGGCCAGGCGCAGTCGTTGCTCGAAGAGGCCCAGAGCCGGTCGCGGCGCCAGCTCGACGAGGCCGGTGCGGAGGCGACCGAACTGGTCCGGCGTGCAGGCGAGCAGGCCGAGGCGGAGTACGCGGACCGCCGTGCCGCGGCGATCGAGCAGGTCGAGACGCTCGAGGGTCGTCGGGCCCAGCTCGCCGACGTCATCGGTCAGCTGGAGTCGCGACTCGCCGGCTACCGCGAGGAGCTGGCACGCGCCGCCTCGGAGATCACCGGCATCGCCGAGGACCCTGAGCGCCTCGGCGCGCGCCCCACCATGACCCTCCTTCCCGATGAAGTCCTCGCAGGGGACCGCGATCCCGACGACGTGCCCCCGGGCGAGGACGCGGTCGAGACCCCGGCGGGAGCGGGCGGCTCGGACGCCGGAACCGTCTCGGGTTCGGAGTCCGCCGATGGCTTCACCTCCTCGGACGGCGGGCGTACGGATTCCGGCGACGCCGCAGGTACCTCGACGGTCGTGGAGGAGGTGTCCGCGTCTCCCGACGGCGGGGGGGACGTTCCACCGGGCGGCGCAGCATCCCGGTCCGATGCTCCGGGTCCGAGTGCCGCTGCCGCGCCCACCGCGACGGTCACCGCCGCTCCGACGGCCGTCGTCGACGGCGGGTACGTCGACCTCACCGAGAGCGGTGACGGCGACGGTGACCGTTGGGGTCCCGGGAGTTGGGCCCAGGTCGAAGCCGAGCTGGCGAGCGACGAGCCGATCCAGGCCGAGCAGCCCGACGACGGGGCGGCGCCGGAAGGTGCCACGACCGGGCGCCGGGACCGCTTCATGGACGAACTCGACAGCGCGGTCAACGAGGCCGTGGACCTCGAGGACGACGATGCCATGACCGCCTTCTTCGAGGGCTCGAGCGACACGCGCGCCCGGCGCTTCGGCTGGCGTCGCTGATCACCGACTCGCCGGCCGACCGGAGTGGTCGGCATCGCCGGGACGGCCGACTAGGGTGCGGCGACCATGTGAGCCCTGTGGGCTCGTCCGCGACGTGGCCAGGAGGCCGATGATGGCGACCAAGCGCGCGGCAGGGTCCAAGCCCGCCGCCTCCGCGAAGAAGGCCCCGGCCAAGAAGTCGGCTGCGCCCAAGAAGGCCCCGGCCAAGAAGTCGGCTGCGCCCAAGAAGTCGGCTGCGCCCAAGAAGGCCCCGGCCAAGAAGTGGCTGCGCCCAAGAAGGCCCCGGCCAAGAAGAAGGCACCCGCCAAGAAGGCCCCGGCCAAGAAGACGGCTGCGCCCAAGAAGGCCCCGGCCAAGAAGACGGCTGCGCCCAAGAAGGCCCCGGCCAAGAAGTCGGCTCCAGCCAAGAAGACTCCGGCCAAGAAGACGGCTCCAGCCAAGAAGACTCCGGCGAACAAGTCGGCTCCGGCCAAGCGGACGGTCACACGGGCAGAGGCCGCCAAGACCGCGACGAGCAAGCCGACTGGCCGGCAGCTCACCGAGTCGCCCTTCGACGCCAAGTTCCTCGAGGCCCAGCGCGCCGCGCTGCTCGATGAACGTGCGATCCTCGCAGGTCAGGCGGAATCGCTGAAGGCCGAGGCCGATGCGCTCGCCCGTGACCGCGAGCCGGGCGACGTCCAGTTCGACGACGAGTCGGGCGAGGGCGACACGCTCGCGGTCGAGCGCGACTTCGACCTCGCTCGGGCCGCCTCCGCGCTCGCCACGATCGAGGAGATCGACGCAGCACTCAAGCGCATCGACTCCGGCGTCTACGGGATCTGTGAGTACAGCGGACAGGCGATCCCCAAGGAGCGCCTGAAGGCCATCCCGTACGCTCGCGAGCGCGTCGAGTTCAAGACGCGCAGCTTCCGTTGAGTCGTGGCGTGTCGAACCGCTGGGCCCTGGTCGGCGGAGTCGCCGCGGCCATCATTGCTGTCGACCAGCTGACGAAGCACTGGGCGCTCGAGCGACTCAGCGACGGACGGACCATCGACCTGGTCGGGTCCCTGCGCTTCAACCTGGCATTCAACACCGGCATGGCGTTCTCGGCCGGTTCGGGCTCGGGTGCGATCATCGGCGCGGTCGCCCTGCTGATCGTCGTGGTGCTGATCGTCGTGGCGCGCCGGATCGACTCGAAGCTGCAGCTCGTGCTCGTTGGCATCGTCATCGGCGGCGCGATCGGCAACGTCATCGACCGGCTCTTCCGCTCGACGCTGCCGGGGGTGTCCGACGGCTTCATGTCCGGTGCGGTGGTGGACTTCGTCGATCTGCAGTGGTGGCCGGTGTTCAACGTCGCGGATGCGGCCATCGTGGTCGGGGGCATCGCCCTGGCGCTCCTCAGCGCGCGGGCGCCGGTGGAGGAGGAGCCGACGGAGTCCGATGAGCCGTCCGAGCCCGACCGGCCGTCCGAGGACGAGGCGCCGTCCGATCACGACGAGGGCGCACCCGGAGCGGACCACGAGGTGGAGTCCGCCGATGGAGT
Source organism: uncultured Microthrixaceae bacterium (assembly GCA_942490665.1). GTDB lineage: Bacteria > Actinomycetota > Acidimicrobiia > Acidimicrobiales > Microtrichaceae > SKRR01. Next base: position 74,749 of record CALNXV010000003.1, on the reverse strand, counting down.
CCTGGGAGACGGCGAGGGGTCGTGACCGAGCCCGGTGAGCCCGACGGGCCCGGTCGGCCGGACGCCGAGGTGATCCCGGTGGCGTTCGAGGGGGAGCGCGTCGATCGGGTCGTCGCCATGGTCACCGGCTGCTCACGGGCCGAGGCGAGCGCAGCGATCGTGGCGGGCACCGTCCTTCTCGACGACCAGGTGGTGCTCAAGGCCTCCGAGCGGGTCGGCGCGGGCCAGCACCTCCGCGTATCGGCCGACCCCGTGCGTGTCGAGGAGCCGGTCGCTGCGGACCCTGATGTCGACGTCGCGGTCGTGTACGCAGACGACGACATCATCGTGGTGGACAAGGCGCCGGGGCTCGTGGTGCACCCGGGTTCGGGCAACCGCAGCGGCACGCTGGTGCATGGGTTGTTGGCCCGGTATCCCGAGCTCAGCGGGGTGGGCGAACCCCACCGACCGGGCCTGGTGCACCGCCTCGACCGCGGGACCTCCGGGCTGCTGGTCGTCGCCCGGAACGCTGCTGCGCACGCCTCGCTGGTCGAGCAGCTCGCGTCCCATTCGGTGCAGCGGGTCTACACCGCCCTGGTCTGGGGTCGACCGGAGCACCCCGCCGGCGTGATCGACGCTCCAATCGGGCGGTCGCGACGGGATCCGCTGCGGATGACCGTCGCGCTCGACGGACGCGACGCCCGCACCCACTACCGCGTGGAGCAGCAGTTCCACGATCCGGTCGAGGTCGCACTCCTGACCTGTGAGCTCGAGACCGGTCGGACGCACCAGATCCGCGTCCATCTCGGGTCGGTCGGTCACCCCGTCGTCGGCGACGAGGTGTACGGCCCCCGTCGGGACAGCTTCGTGGTCCCGCGCACGTTCCTGCACGCGCGCCAGCTCGAGTTCACCCACCCGGGTACCGGAGCACACGTCGAGTACGAGTCGCCCCTCCCCGAGCGACCTGGTGGACGTGCTCACACGCCTCGGCTGACGGCGGGGCGAGCGAGCCGGTCGGTCGGGCGGTTCAGTCCTCGCCGGGCCACGGGCGCTGGCCGGCGGTGATCCCTGCGAGGTCAGCAAGCGTGTAGGCCTCGAGCATCGACCGCATCCGACCGCCGACGTCGTTCCAGATCGCCAGCAGCACGCACTGGCCCTCGTGGTCACAGGACCCGTCGGTGTGGGGTTGACCGAAGTCGCCGGCCTGGATGGGGCCGTCGACCGCCGAGACGATCTGGGCGAGCGTGATCTCGTCGGGGTCCCGTGCCAGGACGTACCCGCCGCCGACGCCGCGCTTGGACCGGACGAGGCCGGCACCCTTCAACGCGAGCAGGATCTGCTCGAGGTAGGGCTGTGGCAGGCCGGTTCGCTCGGCGATGTCACGCACGGACGTCGGACCATCGCCGCTGTGCAGCGCGAGGGACAACAGCGCCCGGCTGGCATAGTCACCTCGCGTCGACACTTTCACCCCGTCATCGTAGGCACGGCGCAGCCGATGGCCCTCGCTGAGCGCGCCGACAGCTCGCGGAGGAACCTGACGGGGAGAGTTGCCCGCCGGCGCGGTGCAGTCGGTAGCGTGGAGCGGGCGCCGATCGAGGAGAACTGCGTGGGCGAGCAAGGGGCGGCTGTGGGTGGTGGGTCTGCGGTCGATGTGTCCGTTCCTCAGCCCGTGCTCCCGCGCTACGAGGGCGCCTGCACCTCGAACGTGGTGCCGGTGCTGGTCGAGGATCCCGACCACCCGCCGGCGTGGTTCCCCGACGGGGTCGCTGGCGCGGAGCAGATCGTGCTGTTGGTGCTCGACGGTCTGGGCTGGCACCAGATGCAGGACCGTCTCGAGCTCCTGCGGGGCCTCACGCTGATGGAGTCGACGACCATCACCACGGTGGCTCCCACCACGACTGCCACCGCGTTGACGTCGATCACCACCGGGCTCCCCCCGGGCGAGCACGGTGTGATCGGCTACCGGATGGAGGTCGAGCGCGACGTGCTCAACGTGTTGCGCTGGACCACCTCGAAGGGCGACGCCCGCGAGATCATCCCGCCCGAGTCGATCCAGCACGACGTCGCGTTCGGTGGACAGCGACCTCCCGCGGTGGTGCGTGCCGAGTTCCGCGACACGGGATTCACCCGCGCTCACCTGGGCGGATGTCGCCACGTGCCGTATCGCATGCCGTCGACCCTCGTCGCGGAGATCATGAACCAGCTCGCCAGCGGGGAGCCGTTCGTCTACGCGTACTACGACGGCATCGACAAGGTCGCACACGAGTACGGCCTCGACTCCTGCTACGACGCCGAGCTCGTCTTCGTCGACCGGATGGTCGAGTACCTGGTCCAGGTCCTGCCCGAGGGGGCAGCGCTCGTGATCACTGCGGATCACGGGCAGGTCGACATCGGCGACCGCGTGTTCCCGCCAGCTCCCGAGGTGCTCTCCCACGTCGCGCGTCAGTCCGGTGAAGCCCGGTTCCGGTGGCTGCATGCTGCGCCCGGCGCCGCAGGCGACCTGCTGGCAGCCGCGACCGCACACCACGGCGACGTGGCCTGGGTGGTGTCGCTGGAGCAGATGCTCGACGAGTGCTGGTTCGGGCCCAAGGTGCTGCCCGGCCCGCTGGCGCGCCTCGGTGACGTGGCACTGGTGCCCTTCGAGCCGGTCGCGTTCGAGGACCCGGCCGACACCGGCCCGTTCGTGCTGATCGGCCGGCACGGGTCGATGACGGCCGACGAGGTCGAGGTGCCGCTCCTCGTCGCGCGCGGCTGAGCGGCTGCCACGCGGGCCCACCGTGGCGCCCGCATCGGTGACCCTGCGGCGGGTCGGTAACATCGCCCGATGTCCGACTTTCCCCCGACCAGCACGTCGACACGCTCCGGCTCCGCCGCCACCGACGGTCCCGAGGTGGTCTCCCCCGACGGGGTCGCCGGGGCTGACCAGGACCGCACCGAGGATCCCCAGGCCGAGATCGAGTCGCCCGCGAAGATCATCCGCATCGGCGCGATGGTCAAGCAGCTCCTCGAGGAGGTCCGCAACACCGACGTGGACCAGGCGACCCGCGACCAGCTCCGACGGATCTACGGCAACAGCGTCGACGAGCTGAAGTCGTCGCTGTCGCCCGAGCTCGGTGAGGAGCTCGACAACCTGTCGTTCGACTTCTCCGGCGAGGAGCCGCCGAGCGAGGCCGAGCTGCGCATGGCCCAGGCGCAGCTCGTCGGTTGGCTCGAGGGGCTGTTCCACGGCATCCAGGCCACGCTGGTCGCCCAACAGATGGCGGCACGCCAGCAGCTGGAAGGGATGCGGGGCGAGCTGCCCGGCGGCGCGGGGCCCCCTCCGGGCGGTCCGGGTCACGGTCCCGGCTACATCTGATCGCTTCGCCCGCCGCCCCGAGCGCCAGCTGCCCCGAGCGTCGAGGCCGGCGGCATGGTGAGCCGCAGCGCGCGATACTCGGATCACACCGCTGTCATTCGACCGCGGACTCCTGACGGCGGCCGACCAGGTCGTTCGATGCCTGGGGAGGCGCGCCCGCTGTGGCTGATTCGTTCGTCCACCTGCACCAGCACACCGAGTACTCGATGCTCGACGGCGCGGCCCGGATCGGCGACGTCGTCGGAGCCGCGGTGGCCGACGGCCAGCCGGCCATGGGCATCACCGACCACGGCAACATGTACGGGGTCCTCGACTTCTACAAGGCGTGTCGTGACCAGGGCGTCAAGCCGATCATCGGCACCGAGGCCTACATGGCCCACGAGCACCGCGACGAGCGGCTGCAGCTGCGCGGTGCCCGCATGGACGACACCGGGGGCAACACCGAGGGTGGCAAGAAGCTCTACTACCACCTGACGACTGCTGGCCGAGAACGACACCGGGTACAAGAACCTGATCCAGCTCTCCAGTCCGGGCGTTCCTCGAGGGCTACTACCACAAGCCCCAGGTCGACTGGGAGCTGCTCGCAGAGCACCGCGAGGGGGTGATCGTCACGACGGGCTGTCTCGGTGGCCACGTGCTGCAGGCGCTGATGAACCAGGGCTACGAGGCGGCGTGCGAACGCGCCGGTCGCCTGTTGGACATCTTCGGCCGCGACCACCTGTTCGTGGAGCTGCAGGACCACGGGATCCCCGAGCAGCAGCGCACCAACCCCGAGCTCGTCCGCCTCGCCAAGCGCCTCCGGTTGCCGCTGCTGGCCACGAACGACAGCCACTACGTCCACCAGGGCGATGCGGTCGCCCACGATGCGCTGCTGTGCGTGCAGACGGGGTCGCTGATGAGCGACCCGGACCGGTTCCGCTTCCACGGTGACCACCACTACCTGAAGTCCGCAGCCGAGATGCGTCGGCTGTTCCGCGAGGTCGAATCGGCCTGTGACAACTCGCTGTGGATCGCCGAGCGCTGCGAGCTCGAGATCGAGTTCGGCAAGCCGCTGCTCCCGGAGTTCCCGTTGCCCGACGGGTTCGCCGACGACGCGGCCTATCTCGAACACCTCACCTTCGCCGGCGCCCGCGAGCGCTGGGGCGATCAGCTCCCCGACGAGGCGGTCGAGCGCCTCGCCTATGAGCTCAAGGTCATCAACGACATGGGCTTCGCCGCCTACTTCATCATCACCTGGGACCTGATCCGCCACGCACGCGAGCAGGAGATCCGGGTGGGCCCGGGCCGTGGATCCGCCGCCGGATGTGCCGTGGCCTACTGCCTGCGCATCACGGACCTGGACCCGATCCGCTACGACCTGCTCTTCGAACGGTTCCTCAACCCGAGCCGCATCTCGATGCCCGACATCGACATGGACTTCGACTCCCGCTACCGCGACGAGATGATCCGCTACGCCGCCGAGCGCTACGGGCGGGACCGGGTGGCGCAGATCGTCACCTTCTCGACCATCAAGGCGCGCGCTGCGGTCCGCGACGCTGCGCGCGTGCTGGGCAAGCCGTACGTGGTGGGCGACCGCGTGGCCAAGGCCATGCCACCGCTGGTGATGGGGCGCGACACGCCGCTGTACGCGTGTCTGGAGCAGCACCCGAAGTACGCCGACGGCTACAAGATGGCCGTCGACATCCGACAGATGTACGCCGAGGACCCCGACGCCCGAGAGGTCATCGACGTCGCGAAGGGTCTCGAGGGGCTCCGCCGACAGGACGGCATCCACGCCGCAGCGGTGGTGATCACCAAGGATCCGCTCACCGACTACCTCCCGATCCAGCGCAAGCCCGAGGCCGGCAAGGACCCCGAGGAGGCGCCGGTCGTCACCCAGTACGAGATGCACGGTGTCGAGGACCTGGGCCTGTTGAAGATGGACTTCCTGGGTCTGCGGAACCTGGACGTGATCAGCGACACCCTGGAGCTCATCCGGGCGCACCGTGGCACCGAGGTCGACATCGACGACGTGCCGCTCGACGACTCGGCGACCTACGAGTTGCTGGCCCGGGGCGACTCGATCGGCGTGTTCCAGCTGGAGTCCGCGCCGATGCGGGCGCTGATGCGGGCGCTCGCCCCGACGGGGTTCGAGGACGTCGCCGCGCTCGTCGCGCTCTACCGGCCGGGACCCATGGCGGCGAACATGCACAACGACTACGCGGACCGCAAGAACGGCCGCAAGCCCGTCGACCTGCAGCACGAGGACGCGAAGGAGGTGCTGGGCGACACGTACGGACTGATGATCTATCAGGAGTCCATGATGCGGATCGCGCAGAAGTTCGCGGGCTACTCCCTGGCCGAGGCGGACAACCTCCGCAAGGCGTGCGGCAAGAAGAACCCGAGCTGATGGCGAAGGAGCGGGTCAAGTTCGTCGAGGGGTGCGAGGCCACCGGCTACGGCGCCGCGCTCGGCACCGAGTGGTTCGACATCATCGAGCCCTTCGCCGACTATGCCTTCAACAAGTCCCACGCCTACGGCTACGGGTTGGTCAGCTACCAGACCGCCTATCTGAAGGCGAACTACCCGGCGGAGTACCTCGCGGCGCTGCTCACCAGCGTCAAGACCAACCTGGACAAGGCGGCGGTGTACCTCGCCGAGTGTCGCGTGATGGGCATCGAGGTCGAGGTGCCCGATGTCAACCGGTCGAGCAGCAACTTCACGCCCGGCCACGTCTCGAGGACGGCACCGAGGGCCGGATCCCGTTCGGCCTCTCCGCGGTCCGCAACGTCGGCGAGGGCCTCGTGGAGCTGATCGTGGCCGAGCGTGACGCCGGGGGCCCCTTCGAGGACTTCTACGACTTCTGCGAACGGGTCAACACCTCGGTGCTCAACAAGAAGACCATCGAATCGCTCATCAAGGCGGGCGCCTTCGACGCGATGGGCCACCCGCGTCAAGGGCTGCTGACGGTCCACGAGCGGATCATCGACCAGACCGTTGCGCGCCGCAAGGAACACGACATGGGCGTGATGTCGCTGTTCTCCGAGGCAGCCGGGGCGGAGCCGGCGTTCGACGACCGCGTCGCGATCCCTGCGGTCGACTTCGAGAAGAAGGTGCGGCTGACCTTCGAGAAGGAGATGCTCGGGCTCTACGTCTCGGACCACCCGCTGCTGGGCGCGGAACAGGCGATACGCAAGCGCACCGACTGCACCGTCGCGGACCTCGATGATCTCGAGGACGGCACGCGCCGCACCGTCGGGGGCGTCGTCACCGGCCTGCAGCGCAAGTGGACCAAGAAAGGAGACCTGATGGCGGTGTTCACGCTCGAGGACCTCCAGGGTGCCGTCGAGGTGATGGTCTTCCCGCGGACGATGTCGGAGATCGGCCACCTGCTCGCCGATGACACCGTGGTCCTGCTCGGGGCGCGGGTCGACAAGCGCGACGACACGCCCAAGCTGATCGCGGGCGACCTCGAGGTCTTCGAACCCCTCGCGGACGGCGAGCCGCCCCTGCGGCTGCAGCTGTCACCGACCCGGCTCGACGACGCCACCGTCGAGCGGATCAGGGAGCTCTTCGAGGACTTCCCCGGGGACTCGGAGGTGTTCATCCTGCTCGGCGGACGCCGCGTGCTGCGTCTCCCCGAGCACGTCACGGTCAGCACGCGGACGGGCCTGGTGGGCGAGTTGCGAGCGCTGTTGGGCCACGACGCCGTCGTCGCCTGAGCAGCCCGGCTTGCATCACGGTCGGCCGCTGAACTCAACTGGAAGGGCCGTAGTGTGTCGATCACGGGGAGTTGCAGATGGCGCTGGAGGTCACGACGAAGGACACCACCGCCCTGAGCGACTCCGAGCTGGCCGAGATGGCCGACATCTGCGCAGACGGCGGTCACTGCTACGAGGTGGGCGCGCTCTCGAAGCAGGTCGAGCAGTGGGTGCTCGTCACGCTCGTGCAGGAGGGCAACCACCTGCGCGGCTTCTCCTTCTCGACCCTGGAGCGCATCGGAGGCACGCCCTGCATCCTGCTGGGCGTCGCGTCGATCCGCCGCACGGCCAAGCGTGAGCCGGTCCTGCGGGCGATCATGAGCGACAACTACCGCCGGGCCCTGATGGCGTTCCCTGACGAAGACGTGCTCGTCGGCACGCGGATGACCGCTCCCGACGCGCTCGAGGCCTTCAAGGCGCTCACCGATGTCGTCCCGCGGCCGGGGCACAAGGCCTCCGGCGAGGAGCGGGCGTGGGGGCGCCGGCTCGCGAAGCGCTTCGGTGTCGATGCCGACCAGTACGACGCACGCGGGTTCGTCGCAACCGGCGAGGGCGGCGCACCCCTGGTGCTCGACTACGAGTCGCTGAAGCCGGAGGACATCGACGACGCAGTCGCCGAGCAGTTCGCCGGTCTCGACGCCGAGCGGGGCGACTGCCTGGTCACCTGCGGGTGGGTCATGGCGGAGGAACTGCTCAAGCACGGGTGAGCGATCCCGGCCGGGATCGCCCAGCCGAGCGCCCGTCGGTCCCGCCCTCGGCGGAGACCCCCGGTCTCGCCTCGGTGCTGTCATCGCGGCGGATGTGTCGCGACTTCACCGGCGAACCGATCGCCCGCTCCGTCCTCGACGTGGTGCTGCGCGCCGCGTTCCGCGCTCCATCGGCGGGCAACACCGCTGCGCTCGACCTGCTGGTGCTCGACGGCGAGCAGGTGAAGACGTACTGGTCGACGACGATGACCGACGAGCGTCGAGCGGCGTTCCGCTGGCCGGGCCTGCTGCGCTCCCCGGTGCTGGTCGTTCCCTACGTCGAGCCTGACGCGTACGTGCGTCGCTACGCCGAGCCCGACAAGTCTGCGACCGGGCTCGGCGCTGATCCGGACGACTGGGGCGTGCCGTACTGGTGGGTCGACGGTGGTGCAGCGGTGATGGCGATGCTGCTCGCTGCGGAGGCCGCCGGTCTCGGGGCGCTGTTCTTCGGACAGTTCGGCCACGAGCCGGCAGTCGCCCGGCGCTTCGGCGTCCCCGCCGGCCGCCGAGCGCTCGGAACGGTCGCGCTCGGTCACCCCGCCGCCGGTGGTCGTCGGCCCTCGCGGTCGGCCAGGTCGGGCCGGCCGGACGCGGCCGATCGGATCCACCGCGACAACTGGTGACTCAGCGGAGCTGGGCGACGAGCTCGTCCACCGTGGTCGCGGGTGCTCCACAGACCTGGTCCCGACACACGTACCCACGGCCGTCCGAGCCGGTTTCCGTGCGACCCTCCCACAGCGGCAGGTCCGTCGGCTCGCCCCAGGCGAGCACGACGTTCGGCGTGAATCTTCGGTGCACCTCGGCGACGAGCTCCGGGCGATCGCCCGAGACGACCACCTCGGTGATGCCGTCCGTCTCGAGCGACACGGCCCACAGCAGGTGACCGAACGCCAGCGGGTGGCGGCCCGCGGGGTCGCCCAGGCTCGCCAGGATGCTGCGGGCATGCTCGCCGTAGCGGGACTGTCCGGTGTGCGCCCCGAGCCGCAGGAGCGCGACCGCACCCGCCGAGTTGGCCGAGGGCGTCGCGTCATCGGTCAGGTCCTTCGGCCGGCTCACGAGTTCCTCTGCGTCGTCCCCGGTGCTCCACAGCGCCCCGCCGGTGTCCCAGAAGAGCTCGAGCAGGTCGTCCGCCGTGCTGACCGCCTCGTCCAGCCAGCGCCGCTCCCCGGTCGCCTCGTGGAGGGCGAGGAAGGCCTCGACGAGCGCCGCGTGGTCTGCCGCGTACGCCAGGTGACGTGCGCCACCGGTGGCGTCGTCGGACGCCTCGGCCTGCCAGGAGCGGTGCCAGCGACGACGGCCGGAGCGCTTCGGATCCGCCGGAGCGAGCCGCTCGCAGAGGAACGTCGCGGTGGCCGTCGCGGCGTCCACCCAGTCGGCGCGACCCATCGCCGCGCCGGCCTCGGCGAGGACGGTGATGGCCAGGGCGTTCCACTCGGTCAGCACCTTGTCGTCGAGCCCCGGCCTGGGGCGCAGCGCCCTCGCAGCGAGCAGCGCGACCCGGGCCTCCTCGATCTCGCCGGGACGGGCCAACTGCCCCCGTGCGTGCAGGCGGTGCGGGATCGATGCGCCCTCGAAGTTCCCGGCGTCGGTGACGCCATACCACTCCAGCACCGCGTCGACGGACCCGCCGAGGCCGGCTTCGCGCAGCGCCTCGGTCATCTCGGCGGGCGTCCACACGTAGAACGCGCCCTCCTCGGGTGGTGACCCGTCGAGCGCGTCGTGGGCGATCGAGTCGGCGTCCTCCGCGCTGTAGCGCCCCCCATCGGGGTGCGACAGGGTGCCCAGCACGTACCCCAACGTCTCGGTGACCACCTGGGCGTAGCGTTCCTCGCCGGTCACCTGCCAGGCCCACAGGTACGAACGAGCCAGCAGTGCGTTGTCGTAGAGCATCTTCTCGAAGTGGGGGACCAGCCAGCGCTCGTCCACGGAGTAGCGCGAGAACCCTCCGCCCAGATGGTCGTAGATGCCCCCCGATGCCATCGCATCGAGTGACCGCATCACCGCCTCGAGCGTGCTGCGCGACCCGCTGCGATGGTGGTGGCGCAGCAGGTGCCCCAGGCTCATGGCCTGGGGGAACTTGGGCGCCCGCCCGAAGCCACCCCAGGTCGTGTCGTGCGCGGCCAGCATCGCGAGCGTCGCCTCGTCGAGGACCGCCCGGCCCGGGAGCTCGGCGTTCTCGGGCGGGGCTGCGGACCGTCCGAGCGTCCGGACCAGCCGGTCCGCCTGCTCGAGCAGCTCGGATCGCTTGTCGGTCCACGCGTCGCTCACCGCGTCGAGCAGCTGGGTGAAGCTGGGCTGGCCGGCGCGCGGCGTGGTGGGGAAGTACGTCCCGCAGAAGAACGGTTCGCCGTCGGGCGTCATGAACACCGTCATCGGCCATCCGCCTCGGCCGGTCATGGCCTGCGTCGCCTCCATGTAGACCGCATCGACGTCGGGGCGCTCCTCCCGGTCGACCTTCACGTTGACGAATCGGGCGTTCATCCGCTCCGCGGTCTCGGGGTCCTCGAACGACTCGTGTGCCATCACGTGGCACCAGTGACACGACGAGTAGCCGACCGACAACAGCACCGGGACGTCGCGGTCCCGTGCCGCCTCGAACGCCTCGGGTCCCCACGGGTACCAGTCGACGGGGTTCGCGGCGTGCTGACGAAGGTAGGGGCTCGTCTCGGCGTTGAGTCGGTTGGCCATGGGACCAGTGTGGTACCCGACCGGCGGTCACGGGTCGCGCCGTCGGGCCCGACCGCTACGGTGCGCCCATGGAGCTGCGACTCGACGACAAGGTGGCACTGGTGACCGGCGCATCGCGGGGCATCGGCGCGCAGATCTCACATCGCTTCGCCGAGGCGGGCGCGCACGTCATGTTGTCCTCTCGCAAGATCGACGCGCTCGAGGCCGCGGTCGATGCGATCCGACCTGACGCCGCCGGTGAGCTCGCGGTCCATGCGGCGAACGCCGGCGATCCCGATGCGGCCGCCGCCTGCGTCGCCGCGACCGTCGAGCGTCTCGGCCGCGTCGACATCCTGGTCAACAACGCGGCGACCAACCCGTACCTCGGACCGATGATCGACATCGACCTCGGGCGTCTGGACAAGACCCACGACGTCAACCTGCGCGGCCCGTTCGTCTGGATCCAGGAGGCGTGGCGGCAGTGGATGGCCGATCACGGCGGCGTGATCATCAACATGTCGTCGATCGGCGGCATGACGGTGGAGACGTCGATCGGTCACTACAACGTCACCAAGGCAGCGCTGATCCACCTGACCCGCTCGCTCGCGAAGGACCTGGCACCGGGGGTGCGCATGAACGCGATCTGCCCGGGGCTCGTCAAGACCGACATGGCGCGGGCACTGTGGGAGTCGAACGAGGAGGCCGTGTCGAAGATGGTCCCCCTCGGACGCCTCGGCGAGGTCGACGACATCGCTGCCGCGGCGTTGTTCCTGGCCTCGGACGCGGCGTCGTGGATCACCGGGACGACGCTCGTCGTCGATGGCGGCATGCTGCTCTGAGCGGGCCGCACCGGTGCCACCCGCCCGCTTGACCGCCGGTCGCGGCGGCCTCAGCGGGCGCTGGACGCGAGGACGATCCGGGTCCCCAGCACGTGCTCGGGGTCGATGACCCACCGGCCGGGGGCCACCTGACGGGCACCCGGGAGGTGGCTGGGCTCGTCGAAGTTGAAGAACAGGTGACGCAGTCGACCCGCCCGGTCGCCGATCCACTCGGCGATCTCGGCGTGCGCGCCCTCGAGCAGCCGAAGCCGGCCCGGGCCGCCCCAGCCGAGCTCCACCCAGTGGTTCCCGTCGATGGCCGAGCCGCTGGAGACGACCCGTCCGCCGAGCACGTCACGGAACAGCACGAGCGCTGCGGTCAGGTCGGCCACGGCGTGTACGACACGCCCGAGCGACGCCACGGGCCGTTCGTAGGCGCGTTCGGGGAACGCCTCCGGGGCCTCCATCGACGGGCTGTACCCCTCGCCGACCTGCGCGAGCTGCACCACGATGCCGAAGCCGTCGCTCGGGTGCAGCACCGCCTCGATCCAGTCGGGGTCCGAACGCGACGTGATCGCTGGGGCGACACCGGCGTCGGCGAGCGCGCCGAGCGCTGCATCGAGGGACTCGACGGTGAAGGTGAGATGGTGCGGCCCGGCACCGGACCGCTCCAGGAAACGTGCCAGGAAGGTCGGGTCCGCCCCGTCGTCGGCCGGTTCGAGGTGCCCGTCGGGGAACAGTCCCTCGACGACGAATCCGTTGGCGAAGCGCAGCCGGTTCCAGCCGTAGCCGGGAGCGTCCCCGCTGCCGGCGTGACGACCGCCGAGGGCGTCGGCCATGATGGGCCACAGGTCGGTGGGGCGGTGCAGCGCCAAGCCCACGTGGTCGAAGCAGACGCCCGACAGCGGCTCAACCACGGAGCTCACCGACCCCGAGTCCGCCGCGACGCACCTTGCCCAGATCGGTCCGCGGCAGCGAGGCGACCAGCCGGAGCTCCTTCGGCGCCGCTGCTCGGGGGAGCTGCGTGCGTACGAGGTCCCGCAGGGCCTCGAGGTGCGGTGGCGTCGACGGGTCGGTCGGGACGACGACGGCGACGACCCGCTGGCCCCATTCGGGGTCGATCTCGCCGAGCACCGCGACCTCGGCCACGCGGTGATCGGCAGCGATGACCGACTCGACCGCGCTCGGCCAGACCTTCTCGCCACCGGTGATGATCAGGTCGTCCGCTCGGCCGTGGACGACGAGGCGTTCGGTGCCCGCCTCGATGGAGCCCAGGTCGCCGGTCCGGAACCACCCGTCGCGGTCGGTCGGTGGTCGGGTGGCATCGTCGACGGTGCCGGGGCGCCGGCGGTAGTCGCGCATCAGTGTGGGGGTCCGCAGCTCGATCGGTCCGACGACGCCGGGTGGGGCGAGGTGCGGGCGCAGCGGATCGTGGTGACGCTCCGGGTCGAGCACCCGCACCGCGACGCCGGGCAGGCACACACCCTCGTAGACGACCCCGCCGAGCGTCTCGGTCATGCCATAGGTCGCGATCGTGTTGTCGGGTCGCATCGTGGGGATCGCGGAGCCGCCGAGCAGGATCGTCCGCCACAGCGACGCGTCGATGCGCTCCAGGGCCGTCGGGACCAACGACACGTGGGTCGCTCCGCGTCGAGCGGCCTCGTCGACGGCAGCGGCGTCGAAGCGGGGGTGCAGCTCCACGCCCGCTCCGGTGACCAGCGCCCTGGCCAGCACCCCGAAGCCGGCGACGTGGTGCAGCGGGAGGCACCCCAGCCATCGGGTGTCGGCGGCGACGCCGGCGGCCACCGAGGAGGCGAACGCAGCGTGCTCCACGCCCTCGTAGGTGTGGACCGCCCCGGCCAGGCCGGTCGTGCCGGAGCTCGGCAACGACCAACGCATCGCCGACCTCGACGGGCCACCCGTCCTCCAGCTGCCGGGACTCGCCGTCGCGTTCGATGATCCGTGTCGGACCGAGGCGATCGATCAGCTCGTCGGCGGCCGCATCGGGTGCCTCCGGGTCCAGGGGGAGCACCGCGTCACCCGCATCCCATGATCGCTGGACGGCGTCCACGAACGCAGGTCCTGCGGGGAGCGCCAGGGCGACGAGTTCACGCACGACCCCAGCGTGCCATCTCAACGCACCGGGGCGCATGCACCGACCGTAGGATCGACGCGGTGCACGACCAGGCGACCACCGTGATCGCCCCGGGCGCGCCAGCTCGGGTGCTCGCCGGCCTGATCCCCGTGGCGGCCGTGGCGCTCATCGCGTCGAGCGCGGCTCGTGGTGGACTCGAGCAGAGCGCGCAGGAGGTCGTCGCTCCGAGCCTGGTCGCCGCAGCGACGATCGCCGTGGCCCTGGTGCTGTCGGTGCGGGCGTTGACCCAGCGCGGCGAGCTCGGTGCGACCGAGCTGCGCTGTCGCAACCTCGTCACCTCGTTCGCGATCCCGTGGGACGACGTCGAGGCGCTGATCGTGCGTCGCCGCCCGATGAGCGTGCAGATCGAGATCCGCGCCCGCCACCACCGACGCGCGCACCGTCTCGGCGCCGCCACCCGCTTCGACGGCGATGGAGCGGCTGCGATGCTCACGGTCCTGCAGGATCACCGGCGCGCCGGTGCCGTGCTCGAGGACTCTGCGCCCTAGCATCCGAGCCGTCATGACGACGTCGAGCGAGCCGCAGGGCTGGCGCATCTGGGTGTTGGGTGCACGGCCCCGGACGCTCCCCGCAGCGGTCGCCCCGGTGCTGGTCGGCACCGCGGCCGCCGCAGGTGGCGACGAGCCGCTGCGGTGGTGGGTGTTCCTGTGCGCCCTCGGGGTCGCGCTCTTCGTCCAGATCGCGACCAACTACGCCAACGACTACTCCGACGGTCGACGAGGCGTCGACGATCCGGGCTCACGGGTCGGTCCGGCCCGGCTCGTCGGCAACGGACTGGCGAGTGCCGGCGCGGTCCGCAGGGCGATGCTGGTGGCGTTCGCGCTCACTGCGCTCTGCGGGCTGCCGCTGGTCATCTGGGTCGATCCGGCGCTGCTGCTCGTCGGTGTCGCCGCGATCGCCGCGGGGTGGTTCTACACGGGGGGACCGCGTCCGTACGGCTACGCCGGCTTCGGTGAGCTGTTCGTGTTCGTCTTCTTCGGGCTGGTCGCCACCGCGGGGTCCTACTACGTGCAGCTCGAGTCGCTGTCGTGGCTCCCGCTGCTCTGCGGCGCGGCGTTGGGATCGCTCGCCACGGCGCTGCTGGTCGTGAACAACCTGCGGGACCTCCGCAGCGATCGCGAGGCCGCCAAGCTCACCCTCGCGGTACGGCTCGGCGACCGCCGCACACGGGCGCTCTACGTGGCGCTCCTGGTGCTGCCGATGCTGCTCGTGCCGTTCATCGCCGGCGGGAGCGGGCGACTGCTCGGCGCGTTGGCGCTCGTGGCGCTGCTGCCGGCCAGACCGGCGGTGACCGCCGTCCTCGCAGGAGCGCGCGGTGCCGGCCTCGTGCCGGTGTTGGCACGCACCGGTCTGGTGCAGCTGGTCTACGGCGGGGTCCTGGCGTTCGGGCTGTTCGTCGGGGCGTGAGCCGTTCGGTCGACGGCGGTGTGTCCGGCGTCGAGCTCGTCGAGGAAGGCGGTGACCGCTGCTGTGCACGCCGCTGGTCGTTCGAGGTGCACCGCATGGCCCGCCGCAGGGACCCGGACGTGGCGCGCGCCGGCGCCGGCGCCGGCGACCAGCCGATCCGCCAGCGCCCCGTAGTGGAGGTCGCGCTCACCGGTGACGCACAGCAGTGGGACCTCCAGCTCGGGGAGTCGGTCCCACAGCGGCGCCATCGATCCGGTGCCCGCGTGACGCAGGCTCGCGGCGAGACCCGCAGCGGTGTTGCGCATCCGCTCGGTCTCGAACCGCGCCCACTGTTCCAGCCCGGCGAACATGTCCATGGCGAGCCAGTCCTCGAGGAAGGCCTGGACCCCGACCGACTCGATCCGCTCGGCCCGGTCGCGGTCCTGCGCCGCTCGGTCGTCGCGGTCGGCGGGGTCGTCGATCCCTGCGGTGCCGGACACCAGCACCACCCCCGTGACCCCGTCGGGGTGGTCCAGCGCGCTGCGGAGACAGAGCCGCGCGCCCATGGAGTAGCCGAGCAGGACGCCGCCCCCGGCGGTCGACGCCAGCAGCGACGCGCCGTGCGTGACGTCGGCGTCGCGGTGGCGCAGCGAGCTGGCGTGCCCGGGAGCGTCGACCAGGGTCAGTCGTCCTCGTCGGGCCAGCGCGTCCGCGAGCGGACCGAGGCAGTCGAGGGTCTGGGCGAAGCCGTGCACCGCGGTGACTCCGGAACGTCGCTCGTGGCCCGGATGCTCAGCGGGACCATCCGGGGTCCGACGTCGGCCCAGGGTGGTCCCGGTGGCCGCCTGGCGGGCTGCACTGCTCACGGTGCGACAACCTAGGCTGGCACCGCACATGAAGGAGCCCGTCGACGCACCCCACCCTGCTGCGGCGGAGTCGCCCCCGTCGCCCGGGGACGTGGCGGCGACCTTCTGCGCAACGCTCGTCGACGAGTGGGTGCGTGCTGGCCTGAGCGACGCAGTCATCAGCCCCGGGTCCCGATCGACGCCCATGGCCCTGGCGCTGGCGTCGCACCCGGACCTTCGGGTGCACGTGCACCACGACGAGCGCTCGGCCTCGTTCCTCGCCCTCGGCGCCGGCCGGGGAACCGGCCGACCCGCTGCGCTGGTGTGCACCAGCGGCACCGCCGCGGCGGAGTTCCACGCAGCGGTCATCGAGGCCCACCAAGCGGGGATCCCGATGCTGGTGATCACGGCGGACCGACCGCCGGAGCTGCAGGGCGTCGGCGCCCCCCAGACCATCGACCAGCGTGAGCTCTACGGCAGCGCGGTGCGCTGGTACTGCGAGCCCGGTCCGCCCGATGCCGGCGGCGCGCCGTGGTGGCGTGACCTCGCCCGCGACGCCTGGCAGCGGGCTCTCGGCGTTCGTCCCGGTCCGGTGCAACTGAACCTGGCGTTCCGTGAACCGCTCGTCGGCTCCGCAGCCGCGCCGCCGCCTGCGCACGACGACCCACCGCGCGTCGATCCCGGCGCGCAGTGGGGTCTGCCCGACGAGCTGGTCGGTGAGCTGCGCCGTTCCTGGTCGGGCCGTCGTGGTGTCGTGGTGGCCGGCGAGCGGGCGGCCGTGACACCCGAGGAGGCCCGCGCGGTGCACCGCCTCGCAGCACGGCTCGGGTGGCCGGTGCTCGCCGACGGCCCGTCCGGCTGTCGCGTCGGGCTGCCGGGCAGCGTCACCCTCGCGGACCCCCTGGTGCGCGATCCGTCGTTCGCCGAAGCGCACCGGCCCGAGGTGGTCCTGCGTCTCGGGGCCTCGCTCAGTTCCGCGGCGGTCAACCGGTGGCTGGCGACCTCGGGAGCGTTCCAGGTCGGGCTCGACCGCTACGACATCGTCCCCGACCCCGACGGCGTCCTCGCCCTGGCGCGACCCGCCGACGTCCTCACCGTCGTGGAGCAGCTCCTCGCAGCGCCGCCCGAGCCGGCCCCGATGGGTTGGCGGGTGTCGTGGGACGACGCGGAGGCACTCGCACGCGCCGCAGTGCAGCGGGTGCTCGCGCGCCATCCCGAAGTGACCGAGCCCGCTGCAGCGGTCGACCTGGTCGGACTGCTCGGCGACGGAGGCGAGCTCGTGGCGTCGTCGTCGATGCCCGTGCGGGATCTGGAGTGGTACGCGCCGGCGCGGGTCGGCGTCCGGTTCCATGCGAACCGCGGAGCGAACGGCATCGACGGCGTCGTGTCGACCGCTGTGGGGGTCGCCAGCCAGGGCCGGCCGACAGCGCTGCTCGTCGGCGACGTTGCGTTCCTCCACGACACCAACGGGCTCCTCGGACTGGCAGCTCGGCCGGTCAACCTGGTGATCGTCGTCGTGCACAACGACGGCGGCGGGATCTTCTCGTTCCTGTCCCAGCACGAGCTGCTCGACCACGAACGATTCGAGCAGCTCTTCGGCACGCCCCACGGCGTCGACCTCGTCGGGTTGGCCAGGGCGCACGGCGTCGCCGCCGAGCAGGTCGCCACCCGCGCCGGCTTGCAGGCCGCGGTGGCCGGGGCGCTGACCCGCGGCGGTCCTCGGGTGGTCGTGGCGCGAACCGATCGCGACGCCAACGTCGAGGTGCACCGCGAGCTCGCTGCCGAGGTCGCCGCTGCCTGGGCGCGGCGCAGCGGGCATGTCGCGACGCCGGGTAGCATCCGGCCGTCGATGGCGGACGGAGCGGGTGGGGAGCAGACGTGAGCGAACCGGTGGATCCGCCCCGTGCGCGGCGTGTCGGAACGGTCGAGGTCGAGGGAGACCGGGTCGTGGGCTGGGCCGAGTTCGGCCACCCCGACGGCGACCCCGTTCTGTGGTTCCACGGCACACCGGGTGCGTGCCTGCAGGTCCCCCCGACGGTCGATGAGGTCGCGCTCGGTCTCGGGTTCCGGGTCATCGCCGTCGAGCGTCCCGGAACGGGGCGTTCGACGGATCACCGCTACCGCCGGGTCATCGAGATCGGTGCGGACGTCGAGCAGCTCGCCGACCGGCTCGAGCTCGAGCGCTTCGCCGTCGTCGGCCTGTCCGGCGGAGGCCCCTACACGCTTGCGGTGGCCCGGTCGCTGCCCGACCGCGTGGTGGTGGCGAGCCTCCTCGGCGGGCTCGGGCCGGTGCGCGGCCCGGATGCCGTGGCCTCCTACACCCGGGCGCTGCGGTTCGCCGCGGTGCCCCTCGAGGTGCTGCGCACACCCGTCGGCGACCTCGTCGGTTCGCTCGTCCGCCTGGCTCGCCCCGTCGCCGACCCGGTGTTCGAGGCCTACGCGCGGTTCCTGGGCTTCGCCGACCGGCCGGTGCTCTCGGACCCGACCTTCAAGGCGATGTTCCTCCACGACCTCATCACCGCGGACGAGCTCCGCTCGGTCGCCCACGACATGGCGCTGTTCGCCCGGCACTGGGGCTTCCGACTCGACGAGGTCGAGGTGCCCGTCGTGGTCTGGCAGGGGCTGGCGGACGTGATCGTCCCGCCGAGCCACGGCCACCACCAGGCGGCGCGCCTCCCGCGGGGTGAGCTACGTGTCCGCGAGGGCCAGGGCCACTTCGCGGGGTTCGCCGAGGTCGGTGACGTGCTCGAGCGGATCCGCGAGGTCTGGGGAGACCGCACCGCCGAGCCCGCATCGATGGACCGCCGCGGTCAGGGCCGGGCCTGAGCCGACTCGCACCCGACGCAGCGGGCCGTGCTGCCGGGGCGTCCCCCCGGCTCAGAGCGTGACGATCGAGGTGAGCATCGCCTCGGCCTTCGCACGCGCCTCGGCCAGCTCGGTGACCGGGTCGGAGTCGGCGACGACGCCCACGCCAGCGAAGAGCCGGGCGGTGGTCCCGGCCAGTTCGACCGAACGGATGCCGACCGCCCAGGCGCCGTTGCCGGCCGCGTCGGTCCAGCCGACCGGCCCGGCGTAGCGGCCGCGTCCAGCGGGCTCGAGCTGGTCGATCACCCGGATCGCGTCCTCGCGGGGCCAGCCGCCCACCGCCGGCGTGGGGTGCAGGCCGGCGACGAGGTCGATCACCGGCGCGGACGGTTGGGAGAGCCGCCCCTCGACCGTCGTCGCGAGGTGTTGCACGGGGCCGGCCGCCACGACCGACGGCTCGGGTTCGATGTCGAGGAAGCTGCTCCACCCCAACAGCGTGTCGTGCACCATGTCGATGGTGATGCGGTGCTCGTCGCGGTTCTTCGCCGACCCCAGCAGCTCGGCAGCCCGGCGCTGGTCGGCCTCGGGTTCGCCGGTGCGCGCCGCCGTGCCGGCCATGGGTCGCGCCCGGACGATGTCGCCGACGCGTGAGACCAGCAGCTCTGGACTCGCACCCACGAACCCGTCGATCGCGAAGCACATCGCCCCCGGGTGGCGTCGACGGAGTCGGGCCAGCAGGCGCGCCGCGTCGAGCGGCACGTCGCTGTCGACCACCAGCTCACGCGCCAGGACGACCTTCGTCAGCTCGCCGGCGGCGATGCGCGCCGTGGCTCGCTCGACAGCGGTGCACCAGTCCACGTCGCTCGACGTCGCCCGCAGGCGCAGCTCTCGGGGATGCGGCGCGACCGACCCGACCCCGGCGGCATCGGGGGCGCCGTCGCGTCCCGGGGCCCCGTCGTCCGCGCTGTCGCGAGCGGCCTCGTGGTCGGCCGCCTCGCTCGGCTCGACGGTCGTGGTCCAGCGGGCGCCATCGGCGCTGCGGCCGTGCAGCACGCTCGGCACGACGAGCGTCGCCGGTCGATCCCGGTCGAAGGGCAGCGCTCCCAGGGCCACCGGTCCGGTGCCGGGCTCGCAGATGTCGTCGTCGACCTCGATCGCCGCGAGCGCCTCGGTCACCGCCCCGACGTGGTCGGGCCAGGGCCCGGGCACCACGATGCGCAGCGCCTCGCCGGTCCCCCACAGCGAACGACGGGGTGAGCGGAAGGCGCTCAGCTGTGGCGCGGACGGCGGTTCGCCGGGGTCCCCGTGGGCGGCTCGGGTGACGGCCCGGAGGCGTGGTGGCGTCATCGGGCTCCCGGCCGGCAGGCTCACGCGCCGCCGCGGGTCGCGGTGATGAGCTGCGCGATCCCGACCGGACAGCAACGAGCGACGCACGTGGGTGAACCCGGCCGCCCCGACCAGTGCGAGCAGGTCGTCGGGCTCGGGGAGGTAGGCCACGGACCGTGGCAGATACCGGTACGCGTCGCCGTCGGAGATCAGGCCGCCGATCCGGGGAGCCACTCGCGCGAAGTACACGTCGAACCCGGCGCGCAGCACCGGGTTCGGTGGCGTCGCCACTTCGAGCAGCGCGATGCGCCCGCCGGGTCGGATCACCCGCGCCAGCTCGGCGAACGTCGCGGCGAGGTCGCTGAAGTTCCGCAGCGCGAACCCGCAGGTCGCCCCGTCGACCGACGCGGTGCGGATCGCCAGCGCCGAACCGTCGCTCTGGATGCGGTCGAAGCGCCGGGGGGCCGCTGCGAGCATCCCGAAGCTCAGGTCCGCACCGACCGGGACCAGGTCACGCTCGGCGAGATCGCCGGCGAGGTCGCCGGTGCCACAGGCGAGGTCCACCACGACCGAGCCGGGGACGAGCCCGAGCGCAGCGACGGTTCGGCGTCGCCAGCCGACGTCCATGCGGAAGGTCATCAACCGGTTGACGAGGTCGTAGCGAGGTGCGATGACGTCGAACATCGCCTGGACCGAGGCGGTCTTGGCTTCGCCGGTCGGCAGTGGCTGGTCTGCCCGGGGGATCAAGGACCGGCGGTCAGCCGATCCGGTCGGCTCGCCGGGCGAGGGGGGAGGATCAGAGTCCGGGGGCGACATCGCCGTCAGCCTACGGTCGTCGTGCGGCGCAGCACGGCCGCTCAGGCACAGCGTGGGTCGCTCGCCGGGACCGCGAGCTCGATGAGGTACGCCTCGATGACCTCGGTGGCGCAGCGGTTCCACCCGTAGGCCGTGTGGCCCTCCATGTCGACGGTCACGAGCACGCCGCTCTCGAGGGTCTCCGCAACCGTCACGGCGTTCTCGTAGGGGGTCGCGGCGTCGCCGGTGTTGCCGACCACCAGGATCGGTGGCGCGTCGGGGGCACGCAGCGGGCCCGGCCGACCCGTCGCCGCCGCTGGCCAGGTGGCGCACGGCAGCATCTCGTTGGCCACGGCGCCTCCGAAGCGCCGAGAGCGCTCCCGGGCGCGGTCCGCGAACTCCGCGAAGGCCTCGGTGCCGGCAGGGGGTGGACTGTCGGTGCAGACCACTGCGGCGTAGCTGGCGTAGCCACCGAAGTCGAAGTACGAGTCCGCGAGTGACCGCACCATCGACCCGTCACCGGCGAGTGCGTCGGCGAGTGCGGGCCCCAGGTCCTGCCAGCCGTCGGGGGAGTAGGTGGTCTGGATCGCCGCGGTCGCCAGCTCCCCGGGGCCCACCGGTCCGCCGGCACCGGCCAGCGGTGCAGCTTCGACCGACGCCAGCACCTCGTCGTAGGCCGCGCCGAGATCCGCCACCCCGCAGACCTCGACCCCGACGGAGCGACAGCGTTCGATCGCACGGTCGAATGCGGCGTCGAACGCGATGGTCTGGCCGATCAGGAAGTCCTCGAAGCCCAGTCGGGGGTCGACCACCCCGTCGAGCACCATCGCACGCACCTCACCGGGGAACAGCTCCGCGTACATCTGGCCGATGTGGGTGCCGTAGGAGTAGCCCAGGAAGTTCAGCGGGCCATCGTCGAGCGCACGGCGGATGGCCTCGAGATCGCGTGCCACTTCGGTGGTGGCCAGGTGGGGGAGCTCTGCCGCGTGGCGCTGGGCGCACCGCTCGGAGATCGCCGCCGCTGCATCGAACAGCTCGGAGCGTTCCGCCTCGCTGTCGGGGTCGGGATCCGCCGCGGTGAGCGCCTCGACCCCGTCGTTGCAGTCGAGTCCACCGGAGGCTCCCACGCCGCGTGGGTCCCAGCCGACGATGTCGAAGCGCTCGCTGACGGGGGCGTCGAACGGGTCGTAGCCGAGGTACTCCAGGCCCGACGCCCCGGGTCCGCCGGGGTTGAACGTCAACGAACCGATCCGTTCACCGGATGCCGGGATCCGAGCGAGGGCGAGCTCGATGGTGGCGCCGTCGGGTCGGTCCCAGTCGAGGGGCACCGGCAGGGTTGCGCACTCGCCGGCGGGGACCTCCGCGCACGGTGCCCAGCTCAGCGGCGGTGCCTGCCAGTCGGCCGGGAACGCCTCGTCGGGTGCGACGCTCGGTGGGACCGAGGAGGTGCCGGGCTCGGCTTCGGGGCGCTGATCGGACTGTGCGGCGGCACCCGTGGAGACCTCACCGGAACCGCAGGCGGCCGCGAGGAGTGCGCCGGCGGCGAGCAGCACGAGCGCCCGGCGCGTGGCGACGGGTGGTCGCGGTCGCTGGCCCTGGCCGTCGCGTCGTTGCACCCGGTCAGGGTAGGGGTGCATCCCGGCGGTAGCGTGTCGGCCCATGGGGTGGACGGCGCCGGGCGCGCAGCGACGAAGGTCGAGCGGCCGGAGCGGCGCGACGGGGCGCCCGCTCAGCTCACTCGTAGTAGCGGAAGATGATCTCGGCGACCGCAGCGGGCTTGTCGGAGCCCTCGATCTCGAAGGTGAAGGTCATGTAGACCTGCGCGCCGTTGTTCGGGAGCTCCTCGACCTCGGTCAGCTCGGCGCCGAGCCGGATGCTCGCCCCGACCTTGACCGGCGACAGGAACCGGACCTTGCCGCAGCCGTAGTTCACGCCCATCCTGATGCCCGACACGGTCAGGATCGTCGGCATGAGCACCGGCCCGAGCGACAGGGTCAGGTAGCCGTGGGCGATGGTGCCGCCGAACGGCCCGTCCTTGGCGCGCTCCGGGTCGACGTGGATCCACTGGTGGTCACCGGTCGCGTCGGCGAAGGTGTTGACCCGTTCCTGGGTGATCTCCAACCAGTCCGAGTAGCCGAGGTGCTCCCCGACGAGCTCGCGAAGTCCTGCGATTCCTTGGATGTCTCTGGCCATGGCCCGATCATGGCCGTCGGTCGCCGTCGATATCCATTCCGGTCCGGCTCGACGCGTTGTCGCCCGGGGCCCGGCTCAGCTGAACCAGACCTTCTGGTGTTCCCGCGACATCGGGTGCAGCAGCAGCGCGATCAGCGCGTACTGGAAGATCACGGTCAGGATGCTCACCGAGAACAGCACGTAGCCGAGGTCCGCCCCCTCCACGCCCAAGAGGAACTGGAGCAGCCGCAGGCCCAAGGGGATGAAGGCAGCGAACACCGCCACCTGGTAGCCGCGCTTCTGCTCGTTGGCGATCCCGTAGGCGCCGTAGACGTAGGCCGCAAGGGCGATCAGGCCGAGCACGCCCAACCCACCACCACCGAAGATCCCGAGCAGCGCCCAGAACGCATCGAAGTACAAGAGGAACTGCGCGACGTAGAGGGTCTGGGGCACGTTCGGGTTGAACCACCGGCGTTGGGACATGGCTGACAGTCTGGCAGCACCCCTGGCGGGTGTCGCGCTCGCGGCCGGTGCCGGCACGCGCCTCGCTCCGTTGACGCGATCGCGTCCGAAGGCGCTCTGCCCGGTGGGTGATCGGGTGCTGCTCGACCATGCGCTCGACGCGTTGCTGCCGGCGGTCACCGGGGCCGCGGTGAACGCACACCACCATGCCGAGCAGGTCCGGGCGCACGTCGAGCGCCGCATCGACCACGGCGACCCGCTGCACCTGTCCCACGAGCAGCAGCGGGCCTTGGGCACCGCCGGTGCGATCGGCGCTCTGCGCGGCTGGCTCGCCGGTCGCAGCGCCCTGATCGTCAATGCGGACACCGTGCATGACGCCCGACTCGCCCGCTTCGCCGCGGACTGGGACGGAGTGTCGGTCCGGGTGCTCACCACGACGCCGTTGCCGTTCGGTCCGAGCAGCGTCGTGGTGGCCTCGATCCTGCCCTGGGAACTGGCGTCGGGGTTGGCGGCGGAGCCATCGGGCCTGTGGGAGCGGGTGTGGGCATCGGCGCTGGCCGACGGGCGGGTCGAGGCGGTCCACCACCCCGGCCGGGCGATCGACTGCGCCACCCCGGCCGACTACCTACGGGCCAACCTGGAGGACTCAGGCGGCGCGTCGGTCATCGGCGAGGGCGCCGTCGTCGAGGGTCTCGTGGACCGGTGCGTGATCTGGCCGGGGGAACGCGTGGAGCGCTCCGAGCGCCTCGTGGACGCGATCCGCGGCGACGGCCGTACCGTGCTCGTCCGCTGAGCGCCGTCCGCACCCGCACCCTCCGTCTCGTTCTGTGATGCGGCACCTGCGCCCGGCGCGTGGTGCGCATCACAGAACGGGTGTTGGCGCGCTCGTTCCGCGTCAGAGAACGGGGGTCGTGCGGCGCCTCGGGCGCTGCACCGGGGTCGCCTCGTGCCCGGCGCGCAGCTGCCCGCAGGCGGCGTCGATCTCCGATCCGCGGGTGTCGCGCACGGTCGTGTTCACGCCGTTGCGCTCGAGGACCCGGCGGAACTCGTGGACCCGGTTGCGGGAGCTTCCCCGCACCGCGTAGCCGGGAGTGGGGTTGAGCGGGATCAGGTTGACGTGCGCCCGCAGTGGGGTTGCGAGTGCCGCGAGTCGTTCGGCCTCGTCGCGCCCGTCGTTGACGCTGTCGATCATCGCCCACTCGAAGCTGACGCGGCGCCGGGTCGCGGCGTGGTACTCGGCGCAGGCGGACATCAGCTCGGTGAGTGGCCATCGCCGGTTGATCGGGACGAGCTGGTCCCGCAGCTCGTCGTGCGCCGCGTGCAGCGAGACGGCGAGGTTCACCGGCAGGTCCTCGTTGGCCATGCGGCGGATCCCCGGGACGAGCCCGACGGTCGACACGGTGAGGTGTCGGGCACCGATCTCCATGTCGGCATGGATGCGTCGGATCGCACCCCAGGTCGCGTCGTAGTTGGCGAGCGGCTCACCCATCCCCATGAACACGATGTTCGACACACGCCGAGGTGCCGGTCCCTGTGCCGCCCTCAGTCGGGCGTGGGCCAGCTGTTCGACGATCTCGCCGACGGTGAGGTGCCGCTCGAACCCGGCCTGCCCGGTCGCGCAGAAGCTGCACGCCATCGCGCAGCCGGCCTGGGTCGACAGGCAGACCGTCGAGCGGTCCGCGTAGTGCATGAGCACCGTCTCGACCCGTGCGCCGCCGTCGAGCTCCCACAGGAACTTGACGGTGTCCCCGCCGTCGCTGGTCGACTCGGCGACGTTCGTCAGCGACAGCGGTGCAGCCTCACCGAGGCGTTCGCGCAGCGCTGCCGGCAGCGTCGAGAGCTCATCGAGCCCGCGTCCCTGGTGGTACAAGCCGTTCCAGACCTGCTCGAGGCGGTACCGGGGCTCGTCCTCGAGGAGCGCGGCCCACCCGTCGCGGTCGAGGTCGTAGCGGGTGACGGGCACCCGGAGAGCCTACGGTCGGTCGGGGTCCACCACGTGGCGCTCGGAGTAGCCGGCGTCGCTGTGGTGCACGCGGAACCCCATCCGCTCGTACATCGTCACGGCCGCTTCGTTGTCGGCCTCGACGTAGAGCAGGGCGAGCTCGAGCCCCGCCGTGGCGAGATGCTCGAGGCCGGCGACGGTGAGCGCCCGGCCGAGCCCGGTCCCCTGGGCGGACGGGTCGGCGGCGATCACGTAGATCTCACCGGCCTCGGGGCGGGGGCCGTCGGGCGTCGCGGCATCGAGCGCAGGATGGACCTTGGTCCAACAGAACCCGTCGATCCGTCCGGCCGGGTCCTCGTGGACGAGGAACCCCGCCGGGTCGAACCACGCCTCGCTGCGCCGCTCGGCGAGCTGCTCCGGGCCCCAGCCGCCCTGTTCGGGGTGCCAGTGGAAGGCCCGGTTGTTGACCCCGAGGACAGCGGCGACGTCGGCGGGGTCGTCCACGCGCAGCGCTCGGGTCTCGATCGGTCGCGTCGCGTCGACGACGTCCGCGGGCAGCGGCAGCTCCCGGCGCATCTGGTGCAACAGGCGGACCCGGTCGAGTCCCGCCTCGGCCAGGCGCTCGTCGAGCGCCGGTGACCACGGGGACTCCCAGTGCTGCGCCGGCGGCGTGTCCGGCGGGTTCATCGCCGGGATGCCAGGGTCGGAGGGGCCACCGGCGCAGGGTACCGTTCGCCGCGTGGTGACAGGACCGGACCAGGGCGGAGCGACCGGGGCGGGCGGAGCGCCTCGGGAGCGACGACGTCCGCGGCCGCGCACCCCTGCCGGCCGTGCGCGTCGCGCCCACGAGCTGTTGGCGCTGGAGTACCCGGTGGCGATCTGCGAGCTCGACCACTCCAACGCGTTCGAGCTGCTGGTCGCGACGATCCTCTCGGCGCAGTGCACCGACAAGCGGGTCAACCTGGTCACCCCGGCGCTCTTCGAGCGCTACCCGACTCCTGAGGACCTCGCGGCCGCCGAGCCCGCGGAGCTCGAGGAGTTGATCCGCTCGACCGGGTTCTACGCCTCCAAGGCGCGCAACCTGATGTCGATGGCCCAGCGCCTCGTCGACCACCACGACGGGGACGTGCCCTCCTCCATGAAGGACCTGACCGCCCTGGCCGGCGTCGGGCGCAAGACTGCGAACGTGGTGCGGGCCGAAGCCCTCGGGCTGCCCGGGCTTCCGGTCGACACCCACGTGCTGCGACTCTCCAACCTGCTGGGCCTCACCGCCGAGACCGACCCGGTGAAGGTCGAGCACGAGCTGAACCCGATGGTGCCCGCAGCGGAGCGTGGCGAGTTCAGCCTGCGGCTGATCCTGCACGGTCGCCGTGTCTGCATCGCCCGACGACCACGCTGTGGCGAGTGCGTCCTCGCCGACTTCTGCCCGTCGTCGCAGGTGTGAGCACGCAGGTCCTGCGTGCGATGTCGCGACGTCGAGCGCCGTCAGCGGGTCATTTGACGACGCCGTCGTGCCGCCAGACGTCGCGACCCGTTCGGTCCAGCACCTTCAGGACGCCGTCGTTGCCGATCGCGAGCACGTGACCCCCGCGACCGGCGAGCGCGAAGTTCTTCAGCACTCGCCCGTTGGTCGAGTAGATGACGAGGTTGCCGTCGCCGCCGAGCGCGACCCTCGCCTCGGCGCTGCCGTCGCGGGTGCGTGAGTCCCAGCGCCGTCTGCCGTTGTCCCAGAGCACCAGGTTGCCGTCGAACTGCATCGCGACGGTGTAGCGCCCGTTGGTGGATCGGAGCTGCTCGCCGGCGTGCAGCGACTGGTTCCTCCCGATGCGGTCGCGGCGTGCGGGGACCGGCCACACGGTCCGCTCCCCGTTCAGCCGCCTGGAGCCCACCCAGGACCCGCTGCGGACTCGAAGCTGCCCGTCGTCGCCGAGCTCGAGACGCTCGAACCCGGATGCGCCGACGCCCGACTGCCAACTCCACGACCCGTCCGGCGCACGCACCACGAGGTTGCCGTCGGAGCGCAGCTGGAGCTGCGAACCCGCCTCCGAGGTGCCAGTCCACCACCGTGGTGCGCCGCTGGCATCGCGAACGACGACGTTGCCGTCACCCTGCATGCTCGCAGTCCATCCGGTCCGCGGGTTGCGCAAGGATTCCCCGGGAGCCAGCGAGTCGCCTTCCAGCAAGAGCGCGTCGCGGCCACTCGACGGCCCGGTGCGACCGGTTCGCTGGTCGTCGTGGGCGAAGGTGTGCCAGCCCCGCTCGCCCAGCGTCGCTCCGGTCGCCACGTACGAGCTCACCACGCTGCCGCTGGCGTTGTATCCGGCGAGGGTCACGCGCACGCCGTTCGCTGTGGCGGTCACGACCGGGGTGTTCTGAACCACCAGGTTCGTCGGGATGGTGCTCATGACGTCGAGCGTCCGCCCGTCGAGAACGAGGAACTGGCCCTGTCGTGCGGGGACGATGAGGTCCTGTGCGCCGTCGGCGTCGATGTCGGCGGTCGCGACGGACGTCGACGGCGGGTAGGCCAGCGAGGCGCCGTAGGGCCGCAGTGAGGTCCCGGTGTCGTCGATGACGCGACCGTCGCGTGGGTCGAGCACGGTGACGCGCGGGTAGGTGGAGGCGCCGTCTCGGACCCCGACCAGCGCGATGACCTGGATCGACCCCACGCCGCGGACGTCGGCCAGTGCGGGCGACGGCGCCGCTTGTGCAGCCAGCGGCGCGGACGCCCAGCGGGCCCGACACGAGGCGTCGTACGCGACGATCTGGTTGCCGCCGACGCCGTACTGGCGGGGGCCGGTGGAGCCGAACGCGATCAGCGGATGACCGTCGACCTCGGTGACCACCGGCGAGGAGTTGTTGTACCCGGACGACGCATAGGTGCTTCCCGAGACCAGCTGCGTGGCGCTGCAGATCTGGCGACCCTCGGCGGTCATGATGCGCAGGATGCCGCCGTGGCGGTCCCCCGGGAACTCCGCGGTTGCGTCGTTGCTGGTCACCACCTGGGGTCGACCGGTCCCGTAGAGATCTGCGAGCGCCGGGGTGGCCATCGTCGAGTCGGCGTTGCGGAACGCCCAGCGCTGGGCCCCGCTGTTCGCGTCGAGGGCGTGCACCCAGTGCCCCGACGATCCGCCGAACCCCCGTGTCGACCCGTCGATGGTCGCCAGGCTCAGCCCGGACAGCAGGAAGCCGCCCGACGTGGGCAGTCGTGTGGAGGGGTTGGAGTCCCAGCGACGTCGCCCGGAGGCGTCGAACGACTCGAAGCGGGGCACGCGGTCCTTGCCGTCCTGGGCGACCGGCACGTAGATGTTCGTGCCGTCGCTGGACAAGGGTGCGCGCAGACCGAACCGCGAGCTGGTCGAACCCCAGCCGGGGGTGGGTTGGCCCGATGTGAGATCGAACGAGCGCAGGTTCCCACGGTTGTCGCCGGTCACGATCTGCGCGCCGGCGCCCTGGCCGACGACCGTCGGCGACGAGGTCGAGATGGCCGCGCCCGGTGTCACCAGGTGGGTCCAGTCGGCATGGAAGTGCGCTGCATCGGCGGTGGTCGCACCAGGATCCGATGGTGGAGCGTCCTGGCCCTCGGCGGCTGCTCGAGCCGGGGCCGACGCCCCCGTCGTGGGCGTGTCGGTGCCGACTGCTCCCGACGCCGCTGCTCGGTCGGCCCCGAGGGGTCCGAGCGCCACGAGTGCGGCGACCACCAGGGCCGGCAGCGTGGGTCGGCCGCGCCGTGGGCGCGCACCTGGAGCGCGAGTTCCGCAGCGGCGTGTCGTCGCGGTCCTCGGTGTCGCAGCGTGCGGGTGGTTCTGTCGGTCGGCTCCGATGGGCACGACATCGGCACCTCTGCACTGGAGCTGAAGTCCGGGTCGCACGACCCGGTCCGGCATCCTCGACACTCCGGGGGGAGGGGAGTAGGTTCGCACCACCAGGTTCCCGCCACCTGGTACCGGCGACCCAGGGCTCCCGCCGCCCGGGTCGCCCGCCCGACGCCCTCCGGGGCGTCGGGCTCGTTTTGGCTCCGGGGGCGCCCGCCCGAGTGGCCCCAGCCGTCGCCGGGATCAGTTGTCGGGTTCCGCTGGGGGCAGCGTGGACACGGTGCGCGTCAGGCGGCGTGTCGCGGAGCGGAGGTGGCGCTCCACCTCGTGCAGGTCGATGAGCAGGTCCTCGCGACGGTCCCCATCGACCTGCTGGCCCGCCTCGTCGAGGCGCTCGATCACCTGCTCGAGGGTCGAGAGGACCGAGGAGAGGTCGGCGTGCAGGCTCACCGGACCGGTCTAGCACCGGGTACTCGTTCGCCGCACCAGGTGGGCGCTGGGTACCGTGATCGCGTGCTCAACCGACTCGACCTACGTGGTGTGGACGACCCGACCGGCCTGCTGCCACGGCCGTCGGTGGGCGGCGAGGAGCCGCTCACGGCGGTCCGCGAGATCCTCGGGGAGGTCCGGGCGCGAGGCGATGCGGCGGTGCGGGAGTACACCGCGCGCTTCGACGGGGTCGACGCGCCCACGTCGCGCATCCCGGCCGAGGAGCTCGATGCGGCGCTCGCCGCCCTCCACCCGGAGGTCCGCGAAGCGCTCGAGCTCGCCGAGTCCCGCATCGCCGAGCACCACCGGGCGCAGCTCACCGGCGAGGTCCGCCACGACGACCGCGGCATCCGCATCCGCTCCTTCCGTCGGCCCGTCGGCCGGGTCGGGTGCTACGTGCCCGGCGGGCGCGCCGCCTACCCGTCGACGCTGCTGATGACCGCGGTGCCGGCCCGGGTCGCGGGGGTGCCCGAGGTGGTCGTGTGCGTCCCGCCGGACCGCGCGACGGGCCGGGTGAGCCCCGTCACCCTCGCTGCGGCCGCGGTGGCGGGTGTCGAGGAGGTCCACGCCATCGGTGGAGCCCAGGCGATCGGCGCGATGGCCTACGGCACCGAGTCGGTGGCTCCCGTCGACGTGATCTGCGGCCCCGGCAACGCCTACGTCGCGCTGGCCAAGGCCGAGGTGGCCGGCACCGTCGGCGTCGCCGCAGCGTTCGCCGGGCCCAGCGAGGTCGTGGTGATCGCGGACGGCACCGTGCCGCCGGAGTTCGCGGCCATCGACGTCATTCTGCAGGCCGAACACGGACCGGACGGTCTCGCGTGGCTCATCACCTGGGATCCCTCGGTCGCTGATGCGGTCAGCGATGCGGTCGACCGGCTCACCGCGGCAGCGCCGCGACGCGACGCGATCACGGCGACGCTGTCCGACGGCGGCTACGCGGTGGTGGTCGACGACCCCGAGGCTGCTCTCCGGGTCGCCAACCTGGTCGCGCCCGAGCACCTCGAGCTGCTCTGCGCCGATGCGGAGTCGCTCGCGGCACGCGTCGACAACGCCGGCGCGGTGTTCCTGGGGCCGTGGTCGCCCGCATCCGTGGGGGACTACCTCGCGGGTCCCAGCCACGTGTTGCCCACCTACGGCAGCGCCCGGTTCGCCTCAGCGCTGACGGTCGACGACTTCCTCAAGCACCACCACGTGATCAGCGTCGAGCCGGGCGCCTACGACCCCGGCGGCGTCGCCGGCGCGGTCGAGACGCTGGCACGCGCCGAGGGACTCGACGCCCACGCCGACTCGATCCGACTCCGGCGGGACGCGCGTCGCGACGGGGCGAGCTGATGGGTCGCCCTGCCGTGCGGTCCGACGTCGCGCTGATGACGGGGTATCACTCGCCCCAGGTCGACGTCGACATCCGTCTCAACACCAACGAGGCGCCCGAGCCACCACCGGCCGGGTTCGGTGACGCGCTCGCGGTCGCGCTGCGCGGCGTGGCCTGGCACCGCTACCCGGACCGCGGGGCGACGGCGCTGCGCGCTCGGATCGCCGAGGTCGAGGGGCCGTTGGCGTCGGCGGCTCCCGCGGCAACGCAGGTGTTCGTCGCGAACGGTTCGAACGAGGTGCTCCAGACGATCTGTCTCGCGTACGGCGGCGCCGGACGAACGGTGCTGACCAACGAGCCGACCTACGCGCTGCACTCGCACATCGCGCGGGTCTGCGGCACCGCAGTCACCCAGGTCGACCGTCGCGACGACTTCACCCTCGACCTCGATGCGTGCCTCGCGGCGATCGCGGAGCAGCGGCCGGCGATCACGTTCCTGTGCTCGCCGAACAACCCGAGCGGGCGACTCGAGGAACCCGAGTCCGTCGCCGCCGTGCTCGACGCGGTCGAGGCCGTCGACGGGCTGTTGGTGGTCGACGAGGCCTACGGGCAGTTCTCGCCGTGGTCGGCGCTGTCGCTGGTCGGCGAGGACCGATCGCTCGTCGTGACCCGCACGTTCTCGAAGACCTGGTCGGCCGCGGGCCTGCGACTCGGCTACCTGATCGGCCCGTCCTGGGTGGTCGCCGAGCTCGACAAGGTCGTGCTGCCCTACCACCTGGACGCGCTCAAGCAGCTCGCCGGCACCCTGGCGCTGGATCACGTGGCAGAGATGCGCGCTCGCGTCGCCCGCCTCGTCGAGCAGCGCGGTGTCGTCACCGAGGGCCTCGCCGAGCTGCCGGTGGACCAGTGGCCCTCCGCTGCGAACTTCGTGCTGTTCCGCCCCCGGAACCGCCCCGGGGTCGAGGTGTGGCGCGAGCTGGTCGAGCGGTCGGTCCTCGTTCGGGACTGCTCCTCGTGGCCCGGCCTCGACGGCTGCCTCCGCGTCACCATCGGCACGCCGGAGGAGAACCGGGCGTTCCTCGATGCGCTGCGGGCGGTCCTCGGCGACGGGGGAGGGCTCGGTGCTGTGGGCGAGCCCGGCGCTGTGGGAGGGTGGACGCCGTGAGCGACTCCACCCCCCGGCGTGTCGCGACGGCATCGCGCGACACCAACGAGACCAAGATCCGCATCGAGGTCGACCTCGACGGCACCGGCCGCACCGACTGCTCGACCGGCTTGCCGTTCTTCGACCACATGCTCGATCAACTCGGCCGCCACAGCGGTATGGACCTGCGGGTCCAGGCGGAGGGCGACCTGCACATCGACGCCCACCACACCGTCGAGGACACCGGCATCCTGCTGGGCTCGGCGTTGCGCGACGCGCTCGGCGACAAGGCCGGGGTGCGGCGCTTCGCGTCGATGCGCGTCCCTCTCGACGAAGCCGTGGTCGAGGCCGTGCTGGACCTGTCCGGTCGGCCCTACCTCCACTACGAGATCGACCCACCGGGCGAGCAGATCCTCTCGGACCCGCCGTTCGACCCCCAGCTGATGGAGGAGTTCTGGCGTGCGGTGGTCACCTCCGCCGGCATGACGCTGCACCTCACACTGATCCGCGGGCGCAACACCCATCACATCATCGAGGCGTCGGTGAAGGCCGCGGCGCGCTCGCTGCGTGACGCCGTGCGAGTCGAGGGGTCCGGGGTGCCCTCCACCAAGGGCGTGCTGTGAACGCTGCTTCCCCAGCCGGCAACGACGCCGAGGGGCGCCGCCGTCCGAACATCGCCGTGCTCGACTACGGGATCGGCAACCTGCGCTCGGCCGAGAAGGCACTCGAGCGCGTCGGCGCCCGCGCGCACCTGACCGCGGACGCCGACGAGGTCGCCGCGGCGGACGCAGTGGTCCTGCCGGGTGTCGGAGCGTTCGGTCGGTGTCGCGACGCGCTCGCCGCGACCGGCCTCGATGACGTCGCGCTCGCGGCGGTGGCGTCGGGACGGCCCTTCCTGGGGATCTGCGTCGGGATGCAGCTGCTCTACGACTCGTCCGAGGAGTCGCCCGGCTCCGCCGGTCTCGGCGTGCTCCCGGGAGTGGTGCGGCGATTGCCCGACGGGGTCAAGCATCCCCAGATGCAGTGGAACCGTCTCGACCTGCTGACCGAGACACCCCTCCTGCAGGGGCTCGGCGAGCGACCGTGGATGTACTTCGTGCACAGCTACGTCGCCGAGACCACCGATGACGTCATCGCCACCTGCGACTACGGCGCCAGCATCACCGCCGCGGCGCAGCGCCACAACGTCCTCGCAACGCAGTTCCACCCCGAGAAGTCCGGCGTCGTCGGCCTCGCGATGCTCGCGAACTTCGTCGAGCTCGCCCGCGTCGGCGCTGTCGACCCCGTCTCGTGACCGGTCCCGCAGCCGACCACGCCGCCGTCGAGCCGGAGCCGATGGCGCTGTACCCGGCGATCGACCTGCGCGGCGGCCGCTGCGTGCGGCTCTACCAGGGTGACTACGACCGCGAGACCGTCTACGGCGACGATCCGGTCGCGGTCGCCCAGGGGTTCGAGGCCGAGGGGGCGCCCTGGATCCACGTCGTCGACCTCGACGCAGCACGTACCGGCGAGGCGACGAACCGCGACGCGATCGCCGCGATCGCTGCAGCGGTGTCGGTGCCGGTGCAGACCGGCGGCGGGGTCCGTGACGACGCCGCGGCCGAGGCGCTCTTCGACGCCGGGGTCGCCCGCGTCGTGGTCGGCACGGCTGCGCTGGAGGACCCGGAGTTCGTCCGGCGTCTCGCGGCGCGTCACCCGGTTGCGGTCGGGCTCGACGCCCGGGGCCGTGAGGTCGCGGTGCGCGGCTGGCTCGAGGGGTCGGGTTCGGACCTGCTGGACCTCGTCGCGGCCTTCGGCGACGCCGGGGTCGCTGCGCTCGTGGTGACCGAGATCGGTCGCGACGGCACCCTCGAGGGCCCCGATCTCGATGGTCTCGGGCAGGTGCTCGCCAGCACCGAGGTCCCCCTCATCGCGTCCGGCGGAGTGGGCGGGCTCGCAGACCTCGAACGGCTCGCCCGGCTGAGCGCGGGGGGCCGCTCCCTGGCCGGGGCGATCGTCGGTCGAGCGCTCTACGAGGGCCGTTTCGGGGTCGCATCCGCGGTCGCAGCGATCGCCGCCGCATCCGCGGGCGGCGAACACGGCCGGGGGAACGCGACATGAGGACCGCACGGGTCATCCCGTGCCTCGACGTCGACGCCGGTCGGGTCGTCAAGGGCATCAACTTCGTGGGCCTGCGCGACGCAGGTGACCCGGTGGAACTGGCGGCGCGCTACGACGCGCAGGGTGCGGACGAGCTGGTGTTCCTGGACATCACCGCGTCGTCGGATCAGCGCGACACGATCGTCGAGGTGGTGCGTCACACCGCCGAGGAGGTGTTCATCCCCTTCACCGTCGGGGGCGGGGTGCGGTCGGTCGAGGACGCCCGGCGCCTGCTGCGCGCCGGTGCGGACAAGGTCGGGGTGAACACCGCTGCCGTCGACCGCCCCGAGACCATCGCGGAGATCGCGGACGAGTTCGGCGCCCAGTGCGTGGTGGTGGCGATCGACGCCCGGCGCCGCGACGGCGGCGGGTCCGACACCTCCCTGGGTTGGGAGGTGTTCACCCACGGAGGGCGGACCCCGACCGGCATCGACGTGCTCGAGTGGGCGGCCCGGGTCGCTGAGCTCGGCGCGGGGGAGATCCTGTTGACCTCGATGGACCGCGACGGCACACGCGACGGCTTCGACCTGGACCTCACCGCGTCGGTCGTCTCGGCATGCAACGTGCCGGTGATCGCCTCGGGCGGAGTCGGCACGCTCGAGCACCTCGTCGACGGGGTGGCGATCGCAGAAGCCGACGCCGTGCTCGCGGCATCGATCTTCCACTTCGGCGAGCACACCATCGGCGAGGCGAAGGCGACGATGGCGGCTGCGGGGATCTCGGTCCGTCCCACCTGAGCGGCGTCCCCGATCGATGGGTTTCGTTGCGGTGCGCTGGGCATCCGGCGGGCCGCGACCTGGCGCCGGCCGGCACCGAGGTGAGCGCGGCCCCCGATGGCCCCATCTCCACCGGGGACCGCGAGCGGCGTCACGGTGGCGGCGACGCCGAGCTCGGCCCGAGGTGGAGCAGGCCGAACACCTGTACGAGTGTAGCGAACGCGCGTTCGAGGTGGTGGATGGCCTGGGTCGCCGGCGATCGATGGTTGGATGGACCGCCATGGAACTGCGCATCTTCACCGAGCCCCAGCAGGGCGCCAGCCATGCCCAGCAGGCAGCGATGGCGGTCCGCGCCGAGGACCTCGGCTACGACGCGTTCTTCCGCTCCGATCACTTCCTCAAGATGGGCGACGTCTCCGGACTGCCGGGCCCCACCGACGCCTGGGTGACGCTCGGCGCCATCGCGACGGCGACCTCGCGGATCCGACTCGGGACGCTCGTGACCTCGGCGACCTTCCGTCACCCTGGCATGCTCGCCGTGCAGGTGGCGCAGGTCGACGAGATGTCCGCCGGGCGGGTGGAGCTCGGCATCGGCGCCGGCTGGTACGACGACGAGCACCATGCCTATGGAGTGCCGTTCCCGCCGTTGGGGGAACGCTTCGACCGCTTGGCCGAGCAGCTCGAGGTCATCACCGGGCTCTGGGCGAGCGGTGAGGGCGAGCGGTTCTCCTACGACGGTCAGTGGTGGCCGGTGAGCGATTCACCCGGACTGCCCAACCCGGTGCAGCGTCCCGGGCCCCCGATCATCATCGGCGGCTTCGGCCCACGGCGCACTCCGGCGCTGGTCGCCGCGCACGCAGCGGAGTACAACGTCCCGTTCGCGGATCTGGAGACGACGGTGTCGCTCGGGGCGAACATCGACTCGGCGTGCGCCGCGATCGGTCGGGACCCGGCGACCGTCGTGCGATCCGCGGCGCAGGTGCTGTGCTGCGGGGTGGACGGGGCCGAGGTGCAGCGCCGTGCTGCGGCGATCGGGCGGGAGCCGAGCGAGCTCCGGACGAACGGCCTGGCGGGGACGCCCACCGAGGTCGCCGACAAGTTGGCCGCGTTCGCTGCGGCCGGAATCCGTCGCATCTACCTGCAGGTGCTCGATCTGGACGACCTCGAGCACCTCGACCTGGTCGCCGCCGAGGTCGCCCCGGCGGTCGCCGACCGCTGAGGCTGTCTCGCCGAGCGCTGTCTCGCCGGGGGCTGTCTCGCCGAGCGCTGTCTCGCCGGGGGCTGTCTCGCCGGGGGCTGTCTCGCCGGGGGCTGTCTCGCCCGGCGTCGGGTCGACGGTCCGACGATCGGCGTTGTCCGGCGCAGCAGTGCCGTCACCGCTGGGCGGTAGCGTGATCGGACCATGAGCGACGCCGACGAGCAGCCCGCGGGCGATGAGCCCCGACCGGATCCCGATACGTCCGTGGCGCCGGGTGCGATGGGCCGCAGCGACAAGCTGCCGGTCCGGATGCTCAACGACCGGATCCTCGTGAAGCTCGACACGGCGGACGAGGAGCGCCGCTCGAGCGGAGGCATCCTGATCCCGGCGACCGCGCAGATGGGCAAGCGCCTGGCGTGGGCCGAGGTGCGAGCGGCGGGGCCGAACGCCCGGGCGGTCCAGGAGGGCGACCACGTGTTGTTCAACCCGGAGGACGTCTACGAGGTCGAGGTCCGCGCCGAGACGTTCATCATCCTGCGCGAGCGCGACATCCACGCCGTTGCCGCCGAACGTCTCGAGGAGGGCCACACCGGCCTCTACCTCTGAGCGCGGGCGGCGACGACCGCTGAGGCGTCTCATCGGCCGCCGGCTCCATCCGCCAGCTGGATCTGGCGGGATCGTGGTCGAGGATCGACCGTTCCGTCGCCAGACAGGACCGCTGCGGCGCCGTCCGCTCATCGGTGGGCTGCTCGATGGCCGAACGGGTTTCGGGCCGGGTGTGGGCCGCTCCTACGATGTCGCGATGTCCGCGTCTCCCGCCGTCACCCCGGTCCCCGTCCACGACGAGGACCTCGCCCAGGTCCGCTACGACGGCGACGGGCTCGTTCCGGCGATCGTGCAGGACGAGGCGACCGGTGCGGTGCTGATGATGGCCTGGATGAACGCCGAGACCCTGCGCATGAGCCTCGAGCAGGGCCGCACGGTCTTCTGGTCTCGGTCCCGCCAGGAGATCTGGCGCAAGGGGGACACCTCGGGCGACCGCCAGTTCATCCGCAGCGCCGCGTACGACTGCGACGGCGACACGCTGCTGTTCCGGGTCGAGCAGGAGGGCAACGGCGCCTGCCACACCGGCGAGTACAGCTGCTTCTTCCGCTCGTTCGGGGCATGACCGCGGCGGGACCTCCCGGCGATCCAGCCACGTCCGGCGGTTCGGCAGTGCGCGGACGCTCGGCTCCGACCGATCCGACGACCCCGGATCGTGCCGGTTTCGCTCGCCTC
Organism: uncultured Microthrixaceae bacterium; assembly: GCA_942490665.1. Lineage (GTDB taxonomy): Bacteria > Actinomycetota > Acidimicrobiia > Acidimicrobiales > Microtrichaceae > SKRR01. The sequence goes on along the minus strand of CALNXV010000003.1, from coordinate 37,468 downwards.
GCCCGCGACCACCGTGTCGTGCCGGTGTTCCGCACCCTGCTCGCGGACCTCACGTCGCCGGTGGCTGCATTCCTGCGACTCTGTGGCGACGACGACACCGGCCGCGCCGGGTTCCTGCTCGAGTCCGTCGACCACGGTGGCCGCTGGAGCCGCTGGTCCTTCGTCGGCCGCGACCCACGCGCACGGATCGTGGCCCGTGGCGACCAGCTCGAGATCGCCGGTGAGCTCGACGTGGAGCTGCCGACCGATCGGGGAGTGCTCGACGCGTTGGAGGTGCTGCTCGACACGTACCGGGCCCCGGGACCCGAGCAGCTCGGCGTCGATGCCGACCGGCTCCCGCCGCTGCACTCCGGCGTGGTCGGCTACCTCGGCTACGACGTCGTGCGCGAGGTCGAGCACCTGCCCAACGCCCCGTACGACGATCGCGGCTGGCCCGACGCCGCGCTGTCGGTGATCGGCGAGCTCGCGGCCTACGACCACCACCACCAACAGGTCACCCTGGTCGCCAACGCCTTCGTCGCGCCGGACGCCTCCGCCGTCGAGCTCGACGCGGCGTACGACGACGCCCTCGCCCGACTCGACCACATGGCCGCCGACGGGGCGACGCCGCTCGACGAGCCGCTCGTGGCCGCGCCCGTGGAGGGCGAGGTGCCCGCGGTGCGCTCCACCCTCGAGGCGGGCAGCTACGAGGCGGCGGTCGAGGCGGCCAAGGAGCACATCCTCGCCGGGGACATCTTCCAGGTCGTGTTGTCCCAGCGCTTCGACGTCGACCTCGATGCCGACCCGCTCGACGTCTACCGGGTGCTGCGCCGGATCAACCCCAGCCCGTACATGTACTACGTGCGCGAGCCCGAGCTGACCCTGGTCGGCTGCTCGCCCGAGCCGATGGTGCAGCTGCTGGACGGCCGGGTGATCTCGCGACCGATCGCCGGCACCCGGTTCCGCGGTCGCACCGACGAGCACGATCGGGCCCTCGCTGCAGAGCTGATCGAGCACCCCAAGGAGCGCGCCGAGCACCTGATGCTGGTGGACCTCGCCCGCAACGACGTCGGCCGGGTCGTCGAGTTCGGCACCTGCGTCGTCGATGAGCTGATGACCCTGGAGCGCTACAGCCACGTCATGCACCTCACCTCGCAGGTCTCGGGTCAGCTCGCCGAGGGTCGCACCCCGATCGACGTGCTGCGTGCGACGCTCCCCGCCGGCACCGTGTCGGGTGCGCCGAAGGTGCGGGCGATGGAGATCATCGACGACTTCGAGCCGACCCGACGCGGCCCGTACGCCGGCGTGGTCGGCTACCTCGACTTCTCGGGCAACATCGACACCGCCATCGCGATCCGCACGATGCTCGTCGGCCCGCCGGACGCCCGGGGACGCCGCAACGCCTCGGTGCAGGCCGGCGCCGGTGTCGTGGCCGACTCGGTGCCGGCAGAGGAGGAGCTCGAGACCCGCAACAAGGCCAAGGCGCTGCTGTGCGGTCCCCGCCGCCGAGGCGATGACCGCCCGACGGCGCGCCGCGCGTGCGTCGGTCGCAGGCCGCGGCCCGGCGACAGCGCAACAGGGAGCAGACTCGTGACTGCGACGTGACCGCCGACTACCTCGCACTGCGTCGCAGCGTCGGCGCGGTGCGCCTCCCCTCGCCAGGTGATCCGCGCCTTCGGCGCCGACGCGGTGACGTTCCTCGAGGGTCAGCTGTCCCAGGACGTCGCGGCGCTGCACCCGGGCGAGCATGCCTGGAGCCTGCTGCTCGAGCCGCAGGGCAAGGTCATCGCCTGGCTGCGCCTCTGGGGACGTCACGGTGGCGACGAGGTCCTCATGGACGTCGCCGCCGGAGCCGGCCAGGCCGTGCTGGACCGCCTCAACCGCTTCCGACTCCGGGTCGATGCCGAGCTCGAGCTCCTGGACTGGGAGTGCGTTGCGCTGCGCGGTCCCGGGTCGAGCGCCGTGGAGGTGCGCGCCGAGCTGCGCGCCGAAGTGGACTGGGCCGGTCTGTCGGGCGTCGATCTGCTCGGCCCCGAGCTCCACCTGCCCGAGGGGCTCCATCTCGCCGGGGCGGACGCCTACGAGGCCGTTCGCATCGAGGCCGGCTGGCCCGAGACGGGCAGCGAGATCACCTGGGAGCCCGAGCCGAGCGTCATCGCTGCCGAGATCGGCAGCTGGTTCGTCGACGCCTCCGCCAGCTTCACCAAGGGGTGCTACACCGGCCAGGAACTCGTGGCCCGGATCGACTCGCGTGGCAACAACACGCCGCGGCGCCTGCGCGGGCTCGTCCTCGGCGAGAACGTGCTGCCGCCGGTCGGCGCGACCGTCGTGGCCGAGGAGCGCGACCGAGGGACGCTCACCAGCGTGGGCGAGTCGCTCGACCTCCGAGCGCCGGTCGCCCTGGGGTTCGTGCACCGCAGCGTCGAACCGGGCGCCGAGGTGATCCTGCGCTGGGAGGGTCTCGATGGCGAGCCGGTCGAGGCGGCGGCGCACGTGCGCGAGTTGCCACTCGTCAGCACAACGGTCGAGTGAGCGACGGGTCGACGCACTACGACGCGCTGGGCGTGCCCCGGGATGCGTCCGCTGCGGAGTTGCGTCGTGCCTACCTGGATCTCGCCCGGCGCCACCACCCGGACCGCCGCGGCGGTGCGGCAGACGCCGAGGACCGGATGCGAGCCGTCAACGCCGCCTGGCGGTGCTGGGTCGACCCGACGAGCGAGCCAGCCCGACCGTGCGCTGGCTGCAGCCGAGGCCCGATACGCCGGCGGTTCGGGTGGCGGCGCTGCGTCGTCCACGTCACCGATCCGACGGCCCTCGTCGCACTTCGTGCCGATCCACGACGAGGACGAGGACGATGACGACAGCTGGCGCTACGAGCCCGACGAGGGCGACCCGGCGAGCGCTCCGCCCCAGCCGCTGCTCGCGGCTCCGCCCCTGGTGTTCGCCGGCTCGGGTTCGTGTTGTTCGCCGTCGGGCTCGTCGCTGCAGCATCGACCTCCTCGCTGGCCATCGGCGTGATCGGCGTTCGCCTGCGTCGCTGCTGTTGTTCCTGGGTGCACCCGTGGTCGCGCTGTTCCGCAGCCGGAGCACCGAGGAACGCGCCAGTCGGCGGCGCTAGCGTCACCGGACCATGGCCACCTACCTCGACGCCATCCTCGAGCGCCACCGGCTGCGAGCCACGGCCGACACACGTCGAACCGACCGCCTCGTCGAGGAGGCCGGCACGATGCCGCCATGCCGAGGGTTCCGCGACGCCCTGGCCGGGGAGGGCTCTCGCCGGGCGCCCTGGCGCCGGCGACGGGGCTGGCCGGTGATCGCCGAGGTCAAGCGGCGCTCGCCGTCGAAGGGCGACCTGGCCGATCCTCGACCCGGCCGACCTGGCCGCCGCCTACGCAGCGGGGCGAGCCGGTGCCTCTCGGTGCTGACCGACGAGGAGCACTTCGGCGGGTCGCCCGACGATCTGGCCGCCGCCCGGGCGGCCGTCGACCTCCCGGTGCTGCGCAAGGACTTCACCGTGGCCGCCCACGACGTCTGTCGATGCCCGGCTCATGGGCGCCGACGCCGTGCTGCTGATCGCTGCCGCGCTCGACGACGCCGAGCTGGCCGACTTCGCACGCACTGGCCCGCGAGCTGGGCCTCGACGCGCTGGTCGAGGTCCACGACGAGGCCGAGCTCGAGCGGGCCCGCGGTGGGCGCCGACGGGCGCTCATCGGGGTCAACCAGCGGGACCTGGTGACCTTCGAGGTCGATCACGACCGGGCGGTCGATGGCCGCGGATGCCCGACGACCGTCCGCGTGGCCGAGTCGGGCGTGCGGGGGCCGACGACGCCCGGCGCTCGCCGCGGCCGGCTACCACGCCGTGCTGGTGGGCGAGTCGCTGGTCACCTCGGCCGACGATCCCGGCCGCCGTGCGGTGCCGAGCTGCTCGGGCGCCGAGGTGAGTCCCGACCGATCGGCCGCCCGCCGGTAGGGTCGGCGCCGGTGTTCGTCAAGATCTGCGGGATCACCAACGAGGAGGACGCGCTCCTGGCGGTCGCCATGGGCGCCGACGCCGTCGGCTTCGTCTTCGCCCCGTCGCCCCGTCAGGTCGCCCCGGCCCGTGTGCGTGAGATCGTGCCCCGCCTGCCGCCCGAGACCATGACCGTCGGCGTGTTCCGGGATGCCAGCCGGGAGCAGGTGGTGCAGACGGTGGATCTCTGCGGCCTGCGGGGCGCGCAGCTCCACGGCCGGGAGTCGGTGGAGGACAGCCTCTGGGTGGCCGATCGGGTCCAGGCGTGATCAAGGCCTTCCCGGCCGGCGACCCCGGGCTCGACGGCCACGTCGACGACTACGGCGCCGACGCGGTGCTCATCGACTCGCCCAGCCCCGGGTCGGGCGAGGTGTTCGACTGGTCGCTCGCCGAGGGGGCGCCCGACGAACCGCCGGATCATCCTCGCCGGCGGCCTCGACGCCCGAGAACGTGGCCGACGGCATCGCCGAGGTCCGGCCCTGGGGCGTGGACGTGGCCAGCGGGGTCGAGGTCGACGGTGCCCCCGGCGCAAGGATCCGCGCAAGGTGCGGACTTCATCCGTGGCCGCCCGGCGCCGGCCCGCCCCGCCGGAGGACGAAGGTCCCACGGCGGCCTCGGCCCCTACGACTGGCAGGCCGATCTGTGAGCCGGACCCGGGCGCGCCTCGTGAGCGCACGGTGAGCGGCGGGCTGGCCGACCCGACTCCCGAGGGGCGCTTCGGCGACTTCGGTGGCCGGTTCGTGCCCGAGACCCTCGTCCCGGCGCTGTCAGGAGCTCGAGGCCGCGTTCCGCGAGGCCTGGGCCGACCACGGCGTTCCGCACCGAGCTCGACGACCTGCTGCGCGACTACGCCGGTCGCCCGTCGCCCCTCACCTCGTGTGCTCGCCTCAGCGAGGAGGTCGGGGCCACGGTCCTCCTCAAGCGCGAGGACCTCAACCACACCGGCTCCCACAAGATCAACAACGTGCTCGGGCAGGCCCTGCTCGCCCGCCGCATGGGCAAGCGCCGGCTGGTCGCCGAGACCGGTGCCGGCCAGCACGGGGTGGCCACGGCCACGGCCGCGGCGCTGCTCGGGTTCGACTGCACCGTGTACATGGGTGAGGTCGACATGGCCCGCCAGGAGCTCAACGTGTTCCGCATGCGGTTGCTCGGGGCCGAGGTGAAGCCCGCCTCGTCGGGCAGTCGCACGCTCAAGGACGCCGTGAACGAGGCCATGCGGGACTGGGTGGCCACCGTCGAGGACTCCCACTACTGCCTCGGCTCGGTCATGGGCCCGCACCCGTACCCGTGGATGGTGCGCGAGTTCCACCGGGTGATCGGCACCGAGACCGCGGCACAGTGCCGTGTGGTGCTCGCCGACGGCACCGGCAAACCCGACGTGGTGGTGGCATGCGTGGGCGGAGGCTCCAACGCGGCGGGCATCTTCTCCGGTTTCGCCGAGGACCCCGAGGTCGAGCTCGTCGGCGTCGAGCCCGCCGGCGGCTCAGCGGTCGGCCACGGTGTGCCCGGCATCGTGCACGGCATGAAGTCGTACCTGCTGCAGGACGAGTTCGGTCAGGTGCTCGAAGCCCAGTCGATCTCCGCAGGGCTCGACTATCCCGGCGTCGGGCCCGAGCACGCCCACCTCGCGGCCACCGGCCGGGCGCGGTACGAGCCGGTCACCGACGCCGAGGTCCTCGAGGGCTTCGAGCTGCTTTCCCGGACCGAGGGCATCATCCCTGCCCTCGAAGCGGCCCACGCGATCGCCTGGGTGTGGCGCGAGCGGCAGTCGCTGGCCGACAAGACGGTGTTGGTCAACCTGTCGGGTCGGGGCGACAAGGACGTCGCCCAGATGATGGACCTCCTGGCGCCGGGCCCGCACGACGCCTGCGACTGCGGTGATCGGCGCACTGGAGGCCGGGCTGCGAGCCCGGCGCGAGGCCGGGGGCAAAGCCCTCGTCCCCTACGTGACCGGCGGGTTCGGGGCATGGGAGCGGATCGTCGAGGCCATCGCCGACGCGGGCGCGGACGCCATCGAGGTCGGCATCCCGTTCAGCGATCCGGTGATGGACGGCCCGGTCATCCAGGAGGCGTCCCAGCGGGCGCTCGCGCCGGCGCCACCCCGGTGTCCATCATCGACCGGCTGGCCGACGTCGACGTGCCCGTCCCGCTGGCGGTGATGACCTACTACAACCTCGTGTACCGCTTCGGTTTCGAGCGGTTCGCCGCCACGATGTCGGACTCCGGGGTCGGCGCGGCGATCCTGCCCGACCTGCCGCTCGACGAGGCGGGCCCGTGGGCCGCGGCCGCCGACGCCGCCGGCGTCGAGACGGTCATGCTCGCCGCGCCGACGACGCCGACCGAGCGCCTGGAGCGGATCGTCGCGCGCGCGCGGGTTCGTCTACGCCGTCGGCCTGCTGGGCATCACCGGCGAGCGCGAGCGCTGGCGGCGTCGGCGGCGGTCATCGCGCGCGGCTCAAGGCGGTGACCGACACGCCGGTGCTGGTGGGTGTGGGCATCTCGACACCCGAGCAGGCCGTCGAGGTCTGCGAGGTGGCCGACGGCGTGGTGGTCGGCTCCGCCGTCGTGCGCCGCATGCTCGAGACGGGGTCGCCGGAGGCCGTCGCGGAGCTCGTCGGGGAGTTCCGCACCGCGCTCGACCGGGGCTGAGCGGAGGCGCTCCCAACGCGAAACCCTTGGAAATCCAAGGGTTTCCCTTTCTTTCGGGAGCGTGTCGTGCTAGTTACAACGGTGGAATTCATCGTTCGGACGCCGTCCGGCCCGAGTGGGGTCCTCCCGCTGGGTCGATGAGGAGGAGACATCGTGAACAAGACCGAGTTGATCGAGACCATCGCCCAGCGCACCGACATCTCCAAGAAGGACGTCCAGGCAGTTCTGGACACCTTCGAGGACATCGCCGGCGACGTGGTGGCCAAGGGCAAGGAGACCCTGACCATCCCCGGGTTCCTGAAGTTCGAGCAGACCTACCGCTCGGCGCGTACCGGCCGCAACCCGCAGACCGGCGAGACCATCCAGGTCGCGGCCAGCAACGCCGCCAAGGTCAGCGCCGGCGCCAAGCTGAAGAACCGGGCGAAGTCCGGCAAGTGAGGCAGGCGGCCGTGTCCGGCCGCTGAGCACCATCGAGTGGTCTCGCCGAACGGAACCCTGCTGCGGGGGCGGTCCGTTCTCCGGCGGTCCGGCATCCGGGGGACGGCCGATCAACCACACCGCTGTCGGTACCCGCGTGTCCAGGCCCCGATGGCCCAGTTGAGCCCCGGCGACGCCGCCCCCGACTTCGAGCTGACCGACCAGCACGGCGAGCCCGTGGCATCGGCGGATCTCGCCGGGCACCGCACGCTGGTGTACTTCTACCCGAAGGCCGACACACCTGGCTGCACGACGCAGTCCTGCGGGCTCCGTGACGTCGCCGACGACATCGGCGACACCCGGATCGTCGGCATCAGCCCGGATCTGCCACCGAAGCTCGCCAAGTTCGACGAGAAGCACGGGCTCGGGTTCACCCTGCTGTCGGACCCGGAGCACACCGTCGCCGAGGCGTTCGGGGTCTGGGGCGAGAAGAAGCTCTACGGCAAGGTGTACCTGGGCATCATCCGCTCAGCGTTCCTCATCGGCGAGTCGACGGCACCGTCGAGCAGGCCTGGTACAAGATCAGCCCGAAGGACACGCCGAAGAAGCTGCTCGCAGCGCTGACTCCCGCAGCCCTGAGCGGCCGCCGGCGGCGCAACACCAGCTGAACTGTCGCCGCAGCTCCGGCGGGCTGGTGCGTCGGGTCAGTCCCGATGTTCGTCGGCGCGGAGGAGGCGTTCTCGAACTCCGCGTCGGCCTTGGCCAGCGCCCACTGGCGTGCTGCGGCAGCGAGGCCGACCGCGAGCACGATCAGCAGCACCCAGCGGAGCCAGTGCGAGCCGGGGTCGGAGTCGATGGTCGAGTCAGCCATGCGTGCCAGCCTAGGACCGCCGACCGCTAGAGTCGGCGACCGGCCCGGGTGGCGGAATGGCAGACGCGGCGGACTCAAAATCCGCTGTCCGAAAGGGCGTGTGGGTTCGAATCCCACCCCGGGCACGCTGTCGGAGTCCGGCGGTGCGAGCAGGTCGGCGGGTCAGGAACTTGATCGCCGCGCGAAGGGCGCTCTGCCATCGTGGGGCGATGAGGGAGGTGCCGGGCGAGGTCGTCACGCAGCGATTGGTGCTGCGAGCGTGGCGGCTCGACGACGTGGCAGCGCTGGGGGCGGCGATCGGGGAGAGCCTCGAGCATCTACGTCCGTGGATGGACTGGATCGCCCTCGAACCCCAGAGCGATGCAGATCGCGCCGCACTGATCTCCTCGTGGGCCGGTGACCGGGCGAGCGGTGGCGACGCGATCTACGGAGTCTTCCGTCACGGGGTCGTCGTGGGCGGCGCCGGACTCCACCGCCGGTCGGGACGCGACACACTCGAGATCGGGTACTGGGTCCACGTCGATCACCTGCGCCGGGGGTATGCCCGGGAGCTCAGCGAGGGCCTGACGAACGCGGCCTTCCAGGTCGAGGGCATCGAGCGGGTGGAGATCCACCATGACGTGGCCAACGTCCGGAGCGCAGCCGTTGCGCGGTCGCTCGGCTACCGGCTGGGTGAGGGTCGCCCCGATGAGTCCGCAGCCGCTCTCGCTCCGGGGAAGATCGGGATCGACCGCGAGTGGTTTCTCACGCGCTCCGACCTCCCGGCCGGCTGGAGCGGCGGCGATGCGTCGGAATCGGCCCCGACCCGGTGAGCCCCCTCGATCGCGCCGGACTCAGAGGAAGTGGGCGGGTCCGCTGAAGGCGAACTGGATCTGGGTCAGCCCGGCTGCCACCAGCGCAGCGGCGGGCCCAGGCGAGCGCAGAGCGGACCGGGCGGGAGCGCCCACGCCGACGAGCGACGAGCAACGCCACGATCATCGCGGGCACCCCGACGAGCGCAACGCGCCGGAGTCGCAGCCGCCACTCTGCCGCGGACTTGGTGGCCGGGTAGCGCTCCGCCACCTCCACGAGATCGACGACTCCTCGCCGCGATCGGAGACGCGAGGCCGCCGCCGAAGGTCGCGACACTCGCGGCCCCACGTCATCGACCACCGGGCTGCCCGAGCTGCCGGGCTCGATCTCGGCGGTGAACCCGACGGTGGCGATGCCGCGCACCACCTCGCGCCCGAGCCGTGATCTCCCCGGAGGTCGCCCGCAGTCGCTCGGCTACCGGGTGCTCGGCGAGGATCGCCCCGTTGCGTCCTCAGCCCCTGTCGCTCCGGGGAAGATCGGGATCGACCGCGAGTGGTTCCTCACGCGCTCCGATCGTCGGGGCGGCGGCCACAGGTCGAGCGTCAACCCGTCGCAGTGACGCTCAGCCGGTCGCATCCACCAACCGCGAGCGAAGCCGCTCGTGCACCTCGACGTCGAGTTCGAGGCCGTCGGTGAAGTACGCCTCGATCGAGCCGAACTCCTCGTCGAGCGCCTCGCGGGCGGCCTGGAGGTACCCCGCCGTCACGGCGAAGACCGGCACGAGCAGCGATGGGTCGCCGCCCGCCTCCGCGAAGCGGTCGAGCACCGATGCGAACGAGGCGAGCACGGGCTGGCTGCTGCGCAGGTAGTCCTCGGTCACCGTCTCGTGACCCACGCCCAGCAGCGTCAGCAGGACCGCCGCAGCCCAGCCGGTCCGGTCCTTGCCGGCGGTGCAGTGGAACAACGCCGGGCCGTCCAGCTCCGCCACGCGGGTGAACAGCTCGGCGTACGCCGCTCGGGCGCTGTCGAGCACCACCAGTTCGCGGTACGTGGTCCGGTAGTGCTCCTCGACGAGGCCGCTGCGCATCGTCTCCTCGGCCAGCTCCGGCTGGGTCAGCAGGTCGCTGAGGTGGGTCGCGATCCGCTCCCGGGAGTCGGCGAGCACGTCGAGGTGGACCACCTCGACGCCCTCGGGGACCCGGTCGGGCGCGACCTCGAGCTCGTCGTGGCCCCGCAGATCGAACACCACCTGCAGCCCGAGGTGCCCCAGCGTGTCGCCGTCCTGCTGGTCGAGCTGGCCCGAACGGTAGAGGACCCCGGTCCGGACCCGGCCACCGTCGAGGGTCCGCTGGCCGCCGACGTCACGCAGGTTCACCACGCCGCGCAGCCCGAACGGCGAGTCGGGGGCGGTGGGGACATCGGGCGCATCGGTCATCGGCGCGGACCCTACCGGGGCGGTCGCGACCGGTCCGGCGCGGCCCGCAGGACGTCGCCGACCTCGGCCGCCCCGGCCGCGTCGAGCTCGTCGAGGGGCACCGGGAGCGCGAGGCGCCAGTTCGGGTGCTCGTCGACGGTGCCCGGCAGGTTCGTGCGCTCGGTGACGCCGATCGCGTCCTCGAGCGTGGCGACGACCACGTCGCTCCCGCTGCGTGCCAGGGCGGCGTGGGCCGCGAGGCGCAGCTCGTCGGCGCCCGCATCGGCGGCGTCCCGGTCCGTCGGGAGCTCCATGCCGGCGGCCGCAGCGATCCGTCGACGCATCACCTCGGCGCCCTCGGCGTCGGGTGCCAGGCCGGCGTCGATCCGGTCCGCCTCGTCGGTGCCGGTCCAGAGCCCGGCGAGCGTCGGGAGGTCGTGGGTGGTGAGCGATCCCAGGGTGTTCGCCGGCCAGACGTCAGGGGGATCGTCCTCGAACCAGGCGATCCGGTAGCCGAACACCCCACGGTGGGCGAGCGAGCCGCGCACGTGGTCCTCGACGGTGCCCAGGTCCTCACCGATCAGCGCCGCACCGGCGCGGACCGCCTCGGTCACGGCCAGGTCGAGCAGCTCGGTACCGAACTGCTGCACGTAGCCACCGGAGCGGGCGTCGCCGTCGAGCGGGATCCAGAAGAGCCGGAAGAGCCCCATCACGTGGTCGACGCGCAGCGCGCCGGCGTGGCGCAGGATGCGCCGCACGGTGTCGATCCAGGGCCGGTACCCGGCGTCGCGCAGCCGCGAGGGCACGTAGGGCGGGAGTCCCCAGTCCTGGCCGAGCGAGTTGAACTCGTCCGGCGGCGCGCCGACCGACCACTCGAGCGCCAAAAGGTCCTGGTCGACCCACGCGTCGAAGCCGTCGCGATCGAAGCCGACGGGGAGGTCGGCCATGAGCGGCGCGCCGGCACCCGCAGCGGCAGCGAGCTGCGCATCGGTCTCGAGCTGCACCCACGCCCAGAACTCGACCCGGTCGCGCTGCTCCGCAGCGGCCCGGCGGACCGCTTCGGCGTCGGGGTGGCGGAACCGCGCCGGCCACGCGGACCAGCCGGACCCGAAGCGCTCCGCGAGCAGGCAGAACTCGGCGAAGCTGCGCAACAGGGAGTCGTCCGCGGCGCCGGCGAGCAGCCGTCGGCAACGGTCGCTGTCGCGTGCCCGGACCCACAGCTCCTCGAGTGCACCGACCTTCAGCCGCCAGACCTCGTCGCGTTCGATCCGCCGCGTGCCATTCAGTGCTCGCCCGGCCGCTGCCGCCTCGGCGAGGGGGCCGACGGTCACCGGCACGCCGACCGAGGACGCGACGTCCTCGATGCGCAGGTAGGCGGGCGACCAGAAGCGGCGCGAGGACGGGGAGTAGGGCGAGGGCTGCTGGACTGCGATCGGCAGCGTCGCCCCGAGCGGGTTGTGCGCGAGCAGTCCGGCGCCCGAAGCGTCCGCCCAGCGGGCGAGCTCGGCCAGGTCCGCCAGGTCGCCGGAGCCCCAGCTGGAGCGCGAGCGTGTCGCGTACAGCTGGGTCGACCAGCCCCATTGACGAGTGGCCCGCGGAGAGCGCGGCGCCACGACGAACAGGTTCGTGGTGGGCCCACCGTCGTCGGGAACGAGCGCGTGGGCTCCGAGTGGCAGGTCCGCGGGCAGTCGTTCGACGGAACGGGCCGAGGTGCCGTCCTCGAGGTGGACGACGCACGGGGAGTGCAGCGCTGCCTCGTCGCCGGCTCCGACGAACCAGGTGGGGACCGGACCGTCGGCGCGGTCCGCATCGCCGTGCTGTGCCGCGCGTAGCGCGGCCGCTGATGCGGGATCGACGTCGTGCCATGCGCCGTCGGTGCCCCACCATCCCGGGGCGACGCCGTCGTCGGGTCGCTGCATCGACCCAGTGTGGTCCGACTGGCAACGCCCCGGGTGACGGGTCGGGTCCGTACACTGGCGCCGTGCCGTTCCTCATCGAGCGTCGACTGCGCCTGGTCGGTCGCAAGATCGCATCGCTGCGCGAAGAGCTGGTGATCACCGACGAGCAACTCGCGCACCTCGCGGACGTGACCGACGACTCGCGGATCCGGGCGATGGTCTCCGAGACGCCGCTCGCCGACGAGGAGCACCGCGAGGCCGAGCGGACCTCGAGCGCGATGGCGCGGCACCGCGTGGACCTGCTCGAGACGATCGGTCGCCTCGAGGCCGAACAGGACGAGCTGCTGGACCGACTCTCCGCCCGTCGCAGCTGAGCGGGCCGAGAGTTCCGCGGTGGCACCGGAGACCACCGCTCGCACCTCTACACTCGGCCCTCGTGGCCGCGACCCGGCCGGGACGTCGAAGCAGGAACGGGGAAGGCAACGGTGCCGACCAGAGTCGTCGTGGCAGAGGACGAAGCGATCATCCGCATGGACCTGCGGGAGCTCCTCCAGGAGGAGGGCTACGAGGTGGTCGCCGAGTGCGGCCGGGGCGACGAAGCTGTGCGGCTGGTGCGTGAGCACCGGCCCGACGTCGCACTCCTGGACATCAAGATGCCCGGCATGGACGGCATCTCCGCCGCGCGCGAGATCTCCGCCGAGCACCTCTGCGCCGTGGTCCTGGTGACGGCGTTCTCGCAGCGGGAGCTGATCGAGGAGGCCAGCGACGCCGGCGTGCACGGCTACGTCGTCAAGCCGTTCGAACGCCACGACCTCACGCCGGCGATCGAGGTCGGACTCAAGCGCTTCCAGGTCGAGGTGGACCTGCTCGAGCAGGTGACCGACGTGACGGAACGCCTCGAGACCCGCAAGATCCTCGATCGTGCGAAGGGGATCCTCATGGACCGCCACGGTCTCAGCGAGCAGGACGCCTTCGACTTCGTCCAGAAGCAGGCCATGACCTCGCGCCGGTCGATGCGTGAGATCGCCGAGGACGTGCTGTCCGGGTCGCTCACGCCCGGGTCCTGAGCGGAGCAGGGGGCAGTAGGGTCGCCGCCGTGGCGACGGTGATGCTGATCGACGGGAACTCCCTGACCTACCGCGCGTTCTTCGCGCTGCCGACCGACATGTCGACCGCCGCCGGGCAGGTGACCAACGCGGTGTTCGGGTTCACCTCGATGCTGCTGAACCTGGTCCGTGACCACCGACCGGACCGGGTCGTGCTGACCTTCGACCTGCCGCAACCGACGTTCCGCCACGAGAAGGTGGAGACCTACAAGGCCAACCGCGATGCAGCGCCGGACATCCTGCGCCAGCAGATGGGCCTCGTGCGCCAGGTCGTCGACACGCTGGCGCTTCCCGTGGTGACCGCCCCCGGCTACGAGGCGGACGACGTGATCGCGACGCTGGCCGAGCGCGCTGTCGAGGAGGGCGACGAGGTCGTCATCGTCACCGGCGACCGGGACAGCTACCAGCTGGTGCGCGACCCGCAGGTCCGGGTGCTCTACAACAAGCGGGGCGTGTCGGACTACGTCATGTACGACGAGGCGGGCATCGAGGCGCGCACCGGCGTCCGGCCCGACCAGTACGTCTGGTACGCCGCGCTGCGGGGCGACCCGTCGGACAACCTGCCGGGTGTTCCCAAGGTGGGGGAGAAGACCGCCGCGAAGCTCGTGACGAGCTACGGCGACCTCGACGGGATCTTCGCCCACGCGAGTGAGCAGACGCCCGCGCTCAGCAAGAACCTCGCCGAGCACGAGGACCGGGCGCGCACCAACGTCGAGATGATGCGACTCGTTCGCGACGTCCCACTCGACGTCACGCCGTCCGACCTGCTCCAGGGCGAGGTGGACGCCGACGCGGTGCTCGAGTTGTTCCGGTTCCTCGAGTTCCCGTCGCTCGTGCCACGGCTCACCGAGGCGTTCCCGACCGTCTTCGGCGATGGGGTCGACGTCGAGCCCATCGAGGTGCTCGAGGCGGAGCTGGTGGCTGCCGAGACCGCCGACGAGTTGACCGGGGTGCTCGGCGGCCTGGCTGCGGCGGACTCCGTGGCCGTGGCGGCGGCGTGGTCGGGTGAACCGGGCCGCAGCGCCATCGAGGGGTTGGCACTGGTGACCGACGTGGAGCTCTGCGAGGTGCTCTGGGTGCCGGCCGGGCAGCTCGGGGAGTGCACCGACCAGCTCGACGGGGTGCTGAACGGGGGGCCGGACGTCGCTGCGCACGATGCGAAGCCGATCGTGCGCTCGCTGCTGGAGTCCGGGCTGGCGATCGATTCGCTGCGGCTCGACACCAAGCTCGCTGCGTACCTGCTCGATCCGGCCGACGCGGCGTACGGACTGCCCGAACTGCTGCGCCGTCACGCCGGCCTGGAGCTCGCAGCGGAGTCCGACGCCGCCGAGGGCCAACTCGACTTCTCGGGTGCGGCCGTCGACGCGTCGCTCCGCGCTGCTCGCGAGGCGCTCGCCGTCGCCCGGCTCGTGGACCCGCTGCGCGAGGCGCTGGTGGCCAACGGCGTCGGACGGCTCAACGACGAGGTCGAGGTCCCCCTGGTCGGGGTGCTGGCCCGCATGGAGCACCTCGGCGTCGGGGTCGACATCGAGGTGCTCGCGGAGCTGAACCGGTCGCTCACCACCGAGGCCGAGACGGAGCGGGCCGCGATCGTCGCGGAGGCCGGCGAGGAGATCAACGTCAACTCGACCCCGCAGATGCGCGCCCTGCTGTTCGACAAGCTGGGCCTCACTCCCGGCAAGAAGACCAAGACGGGCTACTCCACCGACCAGGCCACCCTCGAGAAGCTCCGCGGCGAGCACCCGATCATCGAGCACCTCCTGCGCTACCGGGAGGTCGAGAAGCTGCGTTCGACCTACGGCGAGGGGCTCATGGCCGAAGTGGCGGCCGACGGGCGGATCCACGCGACGTTCAACCAGACCGTCGCTCGCACCGGGCGCCTGTCGTCCGACGCCCCGAACCTGCACAACATCCCGGTGCGCACCGACGAGGGCCGCCGCTTCCGTGAGGCGTTCGTGCCGGCCGAGGGGCACGAGTTCCTGGTGGCGGACTACAACCAGATCGAGCTGCGCGTCATCGCCCACCTCGCCGAGGACCCCGGGCTGATCGAGGCCTTCACCGCCGGGGAAGACATCCACGCCACGACCGCGGCGCGCATCTTCGGGTGTCGCCCCGACGAGGTCACCGTGGAGCAGCGCTCGAAGTCCAAGATGGTCTCCTACGGGCTCGCGTACGGCATGGAGGCCTACGGCCTCGGCCAACGCCTCGCCATCCCCACCGGCGAGGCCCAGGAGATCCTCGATGCCTACTTCGTGGCGTTCCCGAGCGTGAAGGCGTTCATGGAGCGCACCGTCGAAGCAGCTCGCGAGCGGGGCTACACCGAGACCGTCTTCGGCCGGCGCCGGCGGATCCCCGAGTTGTCCTCCGGACAGCGCAACGTGCGCATGGCAGGCGAACGCCAGGCGATGAACGCTCCGATCCAGGGCCTGGCTGCGGACATCTTCAAGGTGGCGCTCGTCCGCCTCGACGTCGAGCTCGGCCGCCGCGCCCTCGGCGCCCGCATCGTCCTGCAGGTCCACGACGAGGTCATCCTCGAGGTGGCACCGGCCGAGCGGGCCGCCGCCGACGAGGTCGTGCTGCACGCCATGTCGGGCGCGTTCGACCTGCGGGTCCCGCTCGAGGTGAACCTGTCCCACGGTGACTCGTGGGCGGCGGCCAAGGGCTGAGCAGCGTGACCCCGGCAGCGGACGACCCCGACGAGCGACACTGGTTCGAGGACGTCGCCGATCACCTGGGGCCGGCCTACCTGCGCTACTCGTTCACGATGGGGACCGCCCAGGAGATCGAGTTCCTCACCGCAACGCTCGGGCTCTCGGCGGGGATGACGGTGCTCGACGTCGGCTGCGGGCCCGGTCGACATGCGGTCGCGCTCGCACGAGCGGGAATCCGGGTGATCGCGGTGGACGTCGCGAGCCGGTTCCTCGAGGTCGGCGAGGACGTCGCGGTCCGCGCGGGCGTCAGCGGCCTGATCGAGTGGCACCGCATCGACGCACGACGGATGGTGGAGGACGGCCGTGTTGCGGGTCGGGGCGTGGACGCTGCGATCTCGTTGTGCCAGGGAGCCTTCGGCCTGGGCGGCCCGCCACGACCCGACGACCCCCAGAACCTCTCGCCGGACCGTGCGGTGCTCGAGGGGATCCGCGCGGCGCTCGCACCTGGCGGTCGGTGCGCCGTCTCCGCGTTCTCGGCCTACTTCCAGGTCCGCTGGCTCGAGCAGTCCGACGCGTTCGACGCCGCGACGGCGGTCAACCACGAGACCACCGAGCTGCGCGACGAGCTCGGCTCGACCGCCCCGGCAGAGCTGTGGACCACCTGCTACACGCCGCGTGAGCTCCGGCTGCTGGCCGGATCGGCGGGGCTCGAGGTCGACCACGTCTGGTCGGTCACGCCCGGCGGATACACCCGCGCCGAGCCGACGGTGGACAGCCACGAGTTCCTCCTGCTCGCCCATCGCAGTGCCTGAGCGCCCCGCCGGCCGCCACCGTCTTTCGGCCCGGTGCCGCCTGGGACTAGCCTGACCCCCTCTGGTAGCGCAGCGTTGCGCGCCCGGATCCCTGTCCCTCGAGCATCGAAGAGTCCCTACGTGTCCGACACCGCCACCACCACCGAGGCCCAGCCGTCCGACGAGACGGTCGAATCCATGGGCGCCGACGAGTACGTTCCCCGCCAGATCACCCTCGACGACCTCGGGGACCTCTCCCTCGATGACGCGTATGCGGCCAGCATGGTCGACGTCGAGGACGGCATGCTCGTCAACGGTTCGGTGGTGAAGGTCGACCGGGACGAGGTCCTGCTCGACATCGGCTACAAGTCCGAGGGGGTGATCCCCAACCGTGAGCTGTCGATCCGCAACGAGGTCGATCCGTCCAAGGTCGTCGGGATCGGCGATCAGGTCGAGGCCCTCGTGCTCCAGAAGGAGGACAAGGACGGTCGGCTGATCCTCTCCAAGAAGCGTGCGCAGTACGAGCGTGCGTGGGGAACGATCGAGAAGATCAAGGAGGACGAGGGCGTCGTCAAGGGCCCGGTCATCGAGGTGGTCAAGGGCGGGCTCATCATCGACATCGGCCTGCGTGGCTTCCTGCCCGCCTCCCTCGTCGAGCTGCGCCGGGTGCGCGACCTGCAGCCCTACGTCGGCCAGACGCTCGAGGCGAAGATCATCGAGCTCGACAAGAACCGCAACAACGTCGTGCTGTCGCGCCGTGCCTGGCTCGAGGAGACCCAGAAGGAACAGCGCGAGGACTTCCTCGCCAACCTCAAGCCCGGAGAGCGCCGCAAGGGTGTCGTCTCGAGCGTCGTCAACTTCGGTGCCTTCGTCGACCTCGGCGGGATGGACGGACTCATCCACGTCTCGGAGCTGTCCTGGAAGCACGTCGACCACCCCGGCTCCGTCGTCGCGGTCGGCGACGAGGTCGAGGTCGAGGTGCTCGAGGTCGACCTCGACCGCGAGCGCATCTCGCTGTCGCTCAAGGCGACCCAGCAGGACCCGTGGCAGGAGTTCGCCTCCAACCACCAGGTCGGCGAGCTGGTCTACGGCCGCGTCACCAAGCTCGTGCCGTTCGGCGCCTTCATCCAGGTGGGCGACGGCATCGAGGGCCTGGTGCACATCTCGGAGATGTCGGCGCACCACGTGGACCTGCCCGAGCAGGTCGTCACCCCCGCCGAGGAGCTGTGGGTGAAGATCATCGACCTCGACCTCGACCGCCGGCGCATCTCGCTGTCGATCAAGCAGGCAGCCGAGGGCGGTGTCGTCGCTGCGGAGTACCAGCAGCACTTCGGCGAGGAGAACTACGACGCCGAGGGCAACTACGTCGGCCCGGCGCTCGAGTCCGAAGGCACGTCCGAGGGCCAGGAGGCGTGGGCCGAGTACTACGCCGAGCAGGGACTCGATGCCGAGGGCAACCCGCTGCCCGCCCCGTCCGGTGATGAAGTGGCCGCCGAGACCTCCGTCGACGACGGTGCTCCCGCCGGCGACGCCCCGACGCCGGACGCTGCGTCCGAGGCGGGCGAGGATCCCGCCGGCTGATCCGGCCTGCGCCGCGCGGCGGCACTCGACCACGATCCATGTGACGTGACCCCGCCCCTCGGGCGGGGTCACGTCGCGTTCGGGATTCGGCCAGGGAGTTCGCGCGTGATTCTCAAGACCCAGGGGTATTCGGCCGACGGACTCCCCAACGGACGGCACGCCGGGCATCGAGCCCGGTTCCCGCTCCCGTCGGCGCCGCCGGCGGGCCGGGGCTCAGCCGTCGTCCGAGGATCCCTACGCCCACGGAGCGAGACAACCAGTGAGCTCACGAAGAACTCTGATCCTGATCGGTGCAGTCGTCATCGGGGCGCTCGCCGCCTTCCTGACGCTGAACTATGTGCGCGGCGTCGAGAGCGAGAACGCCGAGGAGAACCAACTCGTCGAGGTCCTCGTGGCCGCCCAGGAGATCCCCGAGGGCACCTCCGCCGACGAGGCACTCGACATCAACGCCGTCGCCCCGGCGGAACGGCGCCGAGCTGACCTGCCGGTGGGTGCGGTCACGCGTGCCGCGGAGATCCAGGGTCAGGTCTCCACGGTGGACCTGCAGGGCGGCGAGATCATCACCACGTCGATGTTCGCCTCCGAGTCGGACACGTCCGGATCGAAGGCGGTCAGCCTCGACGAGGGCAACGTCGCCATCACGATCTCGGTGGACGAGGCGGCTGGTGTGGCGAACCTGATCCAGCCGGGTGACTCGATCAACATCCTCGCCCGGGTCGAACCCGCCGAGGACGCCGAGGAGTCCGCAGAGGCGGGTCTCGGCAGCGTCGCAGGCGGCTACGGGCTCTCGATCCCGTCGGTGTACGCCTTCCAGGCGGTCAACGTCCTGGCTGTGGGCCAGAGCCTCGGCGAGCCTGTCGCCGAGGGTGAGGAGGCACCCCAGGGCGGGTCGGGCATGATCACCGTGCAGCTTCCCCCCGCCGAGGCAGCGGTGCTCGCCGGCATCCGCGACGCCTCGCTCTACCTGACGCTGAACCGCCCCGACTACGAGCCGGTCCCGGTGCCCTTCTCGCCGGTCGTGCCGGCCCTGCCGGGCGAGCTCGGCGTGTCCCCCTACCCGGAGCAGTCCGCGGAGAACGACGGACAGTGAGTGAGTTCATGATGACCTCGAGCCACATCGATCCGCTGGCGGCCGGCGATCCGGAGCCGGTCCCTGCGGAGCCGACCCCGGCGGAGCCGACCTCGGCGTCGATCCGCGTCTCGGTCGCGGTGGTCGAGCAGCACCCGCCGACGCGTGAACGGATGGTCGCGCTCCTCGGAGACGGGGTCACGCCGTTCGCGACCATCGAGGAGCTCACGGCCCGCCTGACCGGCACCGTGCCGGTCGTGATCGTCCTCGGACCGTCGTGCGCGAACGAGGATTCGCTCGCGATCGCCGAGCGGGTGATGGCGAAGTACTCGATGCTCGCCACCGTGCTCGTGGTCGAGGAGCTCACCACCACCCTGTTGCAGCAGGCGCTGCGGGCCGGGGTCCGTGACGTGCTCGCCCTCAACGGCGAGGTCGACGCGCTCGCCCAAGCGGTGCAGCGACTCGCAGTGTCCCTCGACACCGCACCCCGCCTCGCTCCGGCCGTGATCGACTCCGACGGTCCGACCGACACCGCGGAGGTCGACCGCTCGGCGCCCCTCGACGTGGTCGACGGACAGGTGCTGACCGTGTTCTCGACCAAGGGTGGGGCGGGCAAGTCCGTGCTCGCGACGTCGCTCGCGGTGACGCTCGCCCAGCGGTCGGACAAGCCGGTCTGCCTCGTCGACGCGGACCTGCAGTTCGGCGATGTGGCGGTCATGCTCAAGCTGACGCCGCACCACACCATCGTCGACGCGGTCTCGGTCCTGGACCGCATGGATGCATCGCTGCTCGAGAGCCTGCTCGTGACCCACGAGCCGTCGGGTCTGCGGGTGCTCCCCGCTCCGCTCGAGCCGGCGTTCGCCGACCAGGTCGGAGCGGCCGAGATGGTCGCGATCGTCGAGATGCTGCGATCGTTCTGCTCCTTCGTCATCGTCGACACGCCTGCGTACTTCAACGACGTGGTGCTCGGCCTGGTCGAGGTCTCCGATCGGGTCATGCTCGTCGCCGGGATGGACATCCCGAACATCAAGAACGTCAAGATCGGCCTGCAGACGCTCCGGCTCCTGAACACCCCGATGGAGAAGCTGCTGTTGGTGCTGAACCGGGCGAACTCCAAGGTCAAGCTCGACATCGGTGAGGTGGAGCGCACCTTGCAGATCAACGCGGACGCGCTGATCCCCAGTGACATCGTCGTCCCCCAGTCGGTCAACAAGGGCGAGCCGGTCGTGCTGCACTCGCCGAAGTCCGGCGTGAGCAAGTCGATCCAACAGCTCGCAGAGACCTTCCTGCCTCGCGTCGAGACCAAGCGACGTCGCTGACGGGCCGGCTCGTCCTGGCCCAGCCCCTTCCGTCTCCCGTTCCTCTTCCCGTCCCCGTCCCAGGAGTGATCCGTGTCGCTGTCCGAGCGCATCAACAGTCAGCAGCCGCCACCTGAAGCGGGAAGCGGCGGCCCCGCTGGAGGGCGCGTCTCGTCGGGGTCGGTCCCGTCACGGGCCGACACCGCGTCCACCGAGCTGCGTCACCGCATCCACCAGCAGCTGATCGACGAGCTCGGCCCGATCCTGTTCGACCGGCGCCTCTCCGAGGACGACCTGCGCCGGCGGGTCAACGAGCAGCTCCACGCCGCGATCGCCCTCGAGCGGATGCCGCTGTCCGCGGCGGACAAGGCCCGGCTGATCCAGGACGTCTCCGATGACATCCTCGGGTACGGCCCGATCGATGCGCTGCTCAAGGACGAGGACGTCACCGAGGTCATGGTGAACGGTCCGGACAACGTCTTCGTGGAGCGCAACGGCAAGCTGACCAAGGACGCGGACGTCCGCTTCCTCGACAGCGACCACATTCGCCGTGTCATCGACAAGATCGTCTCGGAGATCGGCCGACGCATCGACGAGTCGACCCCCATGGTGGACGCCCGCCTCCCCGACGGCTCCCGCGTCAACGCCGTCATCTCGCCCCTGGCGATCGGTGGACCGTTCCTCACGATCCGGAAGTTCTCCGCCGACCCGCTCAAGATCGATGACCTGATCCGGTTCGGGTCGGTCAACGCCCACTCCGCACGGTTCCTGCAGGCCTGCATCGTCGGCCGCCTCAACGGCGTGGTCGCCGGCGGTACCGGTACCGGCAAGACCACGATGCTCAACGTCCTGTCGGGGTTCATCCCCGAGACCGAGCGCATCGTGACGGTGGAGGACGCGAAGGAGCTCCAGCTGCACCAGGAGCACGTGCTCTGCATGGAGTCGCGTCCGCCGAACGTCGAGGGCCGCGGCGAGGTCACGATCCGCGACCTCGTCAAGAACTGCCTGCGCATGCGGCCCGACCGCATCGTCGTGGGCGAGTGCCGCTCGGGCGAGGCGCTCGACATGCTCCAGGCGATGAACACCGGCCACGACGGCTCGCTCACCACGGTGCACGCCAACAGCCCGCGTGACACGCTCGCCCGCCTCGAGACGCTGGTGCTGATGGCCGGGTTCGACCTTCCGGTTCGTGCGATCCGCGAGCAGATGGCCTCCGCGATCGACGTCATCGTCCAGCTCACCCGCCTGCGTGACGGCAGCCGGCGAGTCACCCACATCACCGAGGTGCAGGGCATGGAGGGCGACGTGATCATCCTCCAGGACGTCTTCCTCTTCGACTTCGCTGCGGGGGTCGACGAGCACGGGCGCTACCGCGGCCAGCTCCGCGCGACCGGCGTCCGGCCGAAGTTCGCCGACAAGCTCGCGGACCAGGGCATCCGGCTCGGCGCCGAGGTGTTCTCACCCGAGGACGGCGAACGCAAGGCGGTGAGTCGCCTGTGAGGCGCGTTCGCTGGTGGCTGTCGGTCGCCTCGATCGCGCTGGTCGGCACCGCCGTGGTGCAGGTTGGTGCGGTCTCGGCCCAGGACTCCGAGGAGTCGACACTGCGTGTCGAGCGGGTCGACGCCCGCGGTGACGAGGTCGTCATCGAGGGCGTCGCGCCGGGCGTCGACCCCGCCACGATCGAGGTCACCTCCGGCGACGACGCGGTCGAGGTGACCAGTGCAGCGACCGTCGGCACCGACGACCTCGACCACGAGGTCGTCGCCGTGATCGACAACGCCGAAGCGCTCGGGAACGCCGTCGTGCAGCTTGCCAAGCAGGGGCTCGACCCCCTCTTCCCCGGACAGGGGGCGGCCACGACGCTCGGCGTGGTCAGCACCGGTGGACAGGCGACGATCGACGTCGGCCCCACGTCGTCGGTGGCGCGGCTCGAGGCGGGCCTCGCCGGCATCGAACCCGAGGGCGGGTCCGCCACCTGGGACGGAATCGTGCGTGCAGCGGAGCTGCTCGAGGGTCGTTCCTCGCGCTCGCTCGGCACGGTGGTGCTCTTCAGCGCATCCCCGGCCACCGCCGCGACGTCGGTCCCGGCCCGCGCCGAGGCGGCGCTGGAACGCGCCGGCGCGAGCCTGCAGGTGATCGCGCTGCCGATGGGGGCCGAGGTCGACACGTTCAACCGCATGGTCCGCGACGTCGGCGGCTCGGTGCAGGTCATCAGCAGCGACGCCGAGATCGCCGAGGCCTACGAGACGACCGCCGCCGCGATCTCGGGGACGTTCCGACTCACGGTGCCTGCGCTCGGGTCGCCCGGCGAGCTGGTTCCGCTGACGCTCAGCGCCGGTGACGCCAGCACGGAGGTCGCCTTCGACGCCGACGGCATCAGCATCGGGTCGAGCGGCCTGGCTCCGATCGAGTCGGGCGGCGGCGGGTTCTTCGCCAACGGGCTGGTCAAGTGGTTGTCGGTGCTCCTCGTGATCGTCGCCGTCCTGCTGTTGGCCTGGGGTGTCGTGTCGCTCGTGGTGCCGGACCGCAGCGATCTCGGGCGTCGCCTCGAGGCCTACGACGAGGACTTCGGCGTCGAGCTTCCGCCCGAGTTCGCCGACGAGGCCTCGAACATGACGGTGCCGCTCCTGAAGCGGGCGGTCGAGTTCACCGGAGACGTCGCGGAACGCCGCGGCTTCCGCGAGAAGGTCGAGGTGATGCTCGAGCGAGCGAACCTGCCGCTTCGCGCGCCGGAGGCCATGTTCTTCACGGTCGTCGCAGCGGCCATCGTGGTGGTGCTCACCTTCCTGCTGACCGGCAACCTCATCGCCACCCTCGTCGTGGGCGTGATCGCTGTGATGCTCCCCGGTGGGGCGCTGAACTTCCGGATCCGCTCCCGCCAGAAGGTGTTCCTGCGTCAGCTGCCCGACATGCTCACGCTGCTCGCCGGCACCCTGCGCGCCGGCTACTCGATCGGTCAGGGCTTCGAGTCGGTGTCCGGCGAGGTCGCGGACCCGATGGGTCGTGAGCTGCGTCGTGTGGTGAGCGAGACCCGACTCGGGCGGTCGCTCGAGGAGTCGCTCGAGGCCGTCGCAGAGCGGATGGACAGTGAGGACTTCGGCTGGGCGGTCATGGCCATCCGGATCCAGCGGGAGGTCGGCGGCAACCTCGCCGAGCTGCTCCTGACCGTCGCCGACACCATGACCCAGCGCGAGCGTCTCCGTCGTGAGGTCTCCACCCTCACCGCCGAGGGTCGCATCAGCGCCATCATCATCGGAGGGCTCCCTCCGGGTCTCGCCGTGGTGATGTGGGTCATGAACCCCGACTACATCAGCGTCCTGTTCAGCCCGGGCCTCGGCTACCTGCTCATCGGCGTCGCGCTCGTGTCGATGGTGATCGGGTTCGCGTGGATGAAGAAGACCATCACCATCGAGGTGTGAGCTCATGTCCCCTGTCGTGATGATGACCACCGTGCTGATCGCCGGCGCCGTCGGCACCTTGATCTACACGGTCCTGAACCAGTTCGACGAACGCCACACGGTGCGGGAGTCGCTGCGCCAGCTGAACGGCTACGAGGTCGAGAACCAGCGCGACCAGGAGCTGCTCGACCCGCTGCGCGACCGGGCGATCAAGCCCCTGGTCGGCACGCTCACCGGCCTGGGCCAGCGCTTCACGCCGGTCGGCTACGTGGAGAAGGTCCGCCAGAAGTTCGTCCACATGGGCAACCCGGACCCCACCGCGGTCGATCGCTTCCTCGCGCTGCGCGTCGCCACGGTGGTCGGGGCGATCCTCACGTTCTTCTTCGTGTTCATCGTGAACATCACCCCGCTCAGCGGAACCATGCGCCTGGCGGCGGGCGGTCTGGTGATGGCGCTGTTCCTCGTCGGTCCCGACTCGGTCATCAACCGCAAGGTCGAGGATCGCCTCAAGCGCATCCAGCGCGAGCTGCCCGACGTGTTGGATCTGCTGACGATCTCGGTCGAGGCCGGTCTCGGCTTCGAACAGGCGCTCGACCGGGTGATCCACGCCGTGCCGGGCCCGCTCACCGAGGAGTTCTCCCGCATGTTGGGCGAGACCCGCGCCGGTGCGTCCCGTGCGGACGCCATGCGTGCGATGGACGAGCGCTGCAACGCACCGGAGCTCCGCTCGTTCGTCCTGGCGATCATCCAGGCCGACCAGTTCGGCGTGTCGATCGGTCGTGTGCTGCGTGGCCAGGCCGAGGAGATGCGCATCAAGCGCCGCCAGCTCGCCCAGGAGCGAGCCCAGAAGGCACCCGTGAAGATGCTCATCCCGATGGTGTTCTGCATCTTCCCGGCCCTGTTCCTGGTGGTGCTCGGCCCGGCGATGATCTCGATCAGCCAGAGCCTCTGATCCGGCGATGGCGGTCGTCGACGCGGCAGCGTCCGCTCCCGAGGACCGCGGATCGCCGGGCCCGGCCGCGCCGGAGCCCGACCCATCGACCGACGCGCCGAGGCCCGGCGGACCCACGACCCCCCCCGACCACTCGACCGCGGACGAGCCGGCCCCGCACCGTGCCCCGGCGTCAGCAGCGCCGGTCGCTGCGGTTGCCGCGGCGCTGTTCGCACTCATCGCAGCGCGTCCGCTGACGGACAACAGCCTCCTGACGCACCTCGCCACCGGGCGGATCATCGTCGAGTCCGGGGTCCCGACCACGAACCCGTTCCTGTACACCAGCACCGACTTCCCGGTCCCGAGCTGGTGGTGGTCGATCCTGCTCGCCGTCGCCGACGGTCTCGGCGGCGCGGGCGCGATCCGGCTGATGGCCGCCGTGTTCGCCGCGGTGCTGGGTGCGCTCCTCGTGCGACTCGCGCAGTCCGCCGACCGGACTCGTGGGCCGGGCGGCCAGTTCCGCGCTCGGTGCGACGTCGAACCGCTCGGCCTGCTGGCCGTGGTCGTCCCCGTCGCGCTCGCCGCGGTGTGCGTGCTGCCGTTCCTGAACGGCCGGCCTCACCTCGGCGGGTTCGTGCTGCTCGCGGCGGCGTTGGTGGTGCGCGCTGAGCGTCGCTCGCCGTGGTGGCTCGTCGCGGTCTTCGCCGTCTGGGTGAACGTCCACGGCACGTGGGCCTACGGGCTGGCGGTCCTCGGCGCGTTCGCGGTCGCTGCTGCGATCGACGAGCGTCGCATCCGTCGCTACGACGTCCGGGCGCTCCTCGCCGGGGTGGTCGGGCTCGTCGCCGGCGCAGCGCTCTACCCGGAGCGGTTCGCGCTCATCGTCTTGCCGACCCGGCAGTTCGGTGACCCGATCGAACGCGAGGCACTGCGTGCCTACGCGGAGTGGAGCCCGGTCACGCCCGACATGGCGGGCTTCTGGATGCTGGTCGCTCTCGGCGTGTGCGCCCTCGCCGGCGCGGTGCGCCGTCGGAGCTGGGGCGCAGGGCTCCTGGCCGTGGGGCTGGTGGCGCTCGGCATGAGCGCGGCGCGGGTGCTGCCGATCGCAGCGATCAGCCTGGTGCCGCTCGCTGCCGCCGGGCTGAGCGCCTTCGGCTCGCTCTCGTTGCCCACGGGTCGTGCAGCGCGGTTCACCACGCTCGCCGGGGGACTCCTCGCTGTAGTCGCCGTCGTGTTCTCGCTGAGTGGCCCCGGGTATCGCTTCGATCGCTACCCGGTCGCGGCGATCGACTGGCTCGAGCAGCGGGACCTGGTCGCCAACGGCACCAACGTCGTCTCCCACGACTACGTCGGCAACTACCTCGAGTGGCGCTACGGCGACCGCGCGCACGCCTACGTCGATGACCGACCCTCCGCCCAGACGCTCATCGACTACCGGGACCTGCTCCTGCTCGAGGACGGCTGGGAGGCGGCGTTCGAGCGTGCCCGGCCCGACGTGGTGCTCTGGCAGCGTGAAGAGCCCCTGAGCGTCGAGCTCGCCGCGGACGACGCGTGGTTCGACGCAGGCGACGCCGGGCGGTTCGCGGTGTTCTGCCGCGCCGAGCTCGCCGAGCGCTGCAGCTGAGCCTCCGGCGTCGGGCCCGCAGCGGTGACCGTCGGTCCCGGGCCAGACGGCCGCGCGCTCAGCTCGGCCAGTGACGCCGGTCGTCGCGGCGCGGCTGGCGATCCGGTGCAGCCCAGTCACGCCGCCAGGAGTCGGACTCCGGCCCCCTGAGCGACGCCACGTCACCGCGACGTGCGCGGCGGCGCGCATCCCACCAGTCGGTCGTCGTCTCGTCGGCGAGGGTCGCGATCGCCTGCTCGATCCGCACCGCCAGGTGCCGGGCGTCCTCGCCCTCGCCGGCGTGGATCGGTGCGCCGATGTTGATGACCACCCGGCCCGGCGTCGGGACTCGTGTGCCACGAGGGAGGATCCGACCCGTCCCGTCGAGGTGGACCGGCACGACGGGCACACCGCAGCGGACCGACAGGTAGGCGGCGCCCCCCTTGTGCTCCTGGCCCCACCCGTCGGGCGAGCGCCCGCCCTCGGGGAAGATGAGCATCGACCACCCGTCGTCGAGCAGGGCTGCCGCGCGGTCTGCCGATCGGCGGCTGACACGGCGACGCTCCATCGGCACCGCGCCGTACGCCCACGCGGCGAGCGCCGCGTTGGTGCGGGTGTCGAAGAAGTAGTCCGCTGCTGCGGCGACCACCAGCTCGCGCCGCCACGGCATCGGCAACTGTGTCAGCAGCAGCGTGGTGTCGAGGTGGCTGTGGTGATTGGCCACGAACACCGCTGGTCCGACGAGACCGTCGATCCGATCGACGTTGCGCAGCTCGGGCCGGCAGGTGGCGGTCGTCACCGCCCGTCCGACGCTGGCGAGCGCCGCCTGGCGGGTCCAGCGGGCGACGGGCCGCCGCGCCCAGTCGGTGTCGTAGGCGTCACCGAGCTCGTCGACCACGGCCGGCGGTTCGACCCCTGCGGCGACGGCGCCGCGCGTGTAGGGGAACCCGCAGCGATCCGCATCCGTCGCAGCCGGGCCGGTCGGCACGTCGGTCGCCTTCACGTCACGTCCGCCGATCTCGTCGTGGGGGTCAGCGGGGAGGGCCAGTTCGGTCACGTCACGTCCGCCATGCCGATCGGGGGGTTCTTGACGTAGGTGACGCTCGGTGACGGGCCGACGACGTCGGTGGCCATCTCGAGCGCGTCGGGCAGCGTGGACGCCGGACGGAACCCCAGGCGGCGCACGGTGGCCGGGTCCCCACCCACCACGATCACGCCACCGAGGTGCTCGAGCGCATGGCTTCCCCAGTACCACATGTAGAACGGGTGCACCCCGTGGTAGGCGTGGCTGGTGCGGTACAGGTGCCGGTACCACTCGTCGGTCGCGTAGCGGTGCTCGTAGCGCTGCTCGATCTCGATCGGGTCGGTCGTCTCGGCGAGCACCTCCTCGAAGAAGTCGATGTAGCTGGGGTGGTGCACCGGGTGGAACTCGTTGGTCGTCGGGTGCGTCATGATCAGCACGCCGCCTTCGCGGACCACCGGCCGACCCTTGTACATGTTGAAGAAGTACCCGAGTCCCAGGCACATGACCAGGATCGGGTTCATGATCGAGTTGACGTTGTAGGGCCCGACGTAGGGCAGGCCGTAGAGCACGACGTCGGTCTGGCCCTCGACGGGAACGAGTTGCTGGTCATAGACGTGCTGGGTGGTCACGCGGTGCACCGCCTCGACCTCGCCGGCCTGGACGGACGTCAGTCCGTACGGCGCCTCCCAGCCGTGCAGGATCCGGCGACGAGCGGCGGGCGACATCCGGTCCAGCCCCGCCCGGACGCCGAGGAACGTCGCCCGGTCACGGGCGGTCCACTCCCATTCTCGCTTGGCGAGCACCGACAGCGCACCGTCGCCGAACAGGTCGT
Source organism: uncultured Microthrixaceae bacterium (assembly GCA_942490665.1). Classification (GTDB taxonomy): domain Bacteria; phylum Actinomycetota; class Acidimicrobiia; order Acidimicrobiales; family Microtrichaceae; genus SKRR01. Next base: position 9,155 of record CALNXV010000003.1, on the reverse strand, counting down.
TGTTCACGGTGGTCTCGATCTGGAACACCTCGATGCCGGCGTCGCGCAGCACCTCGCCCTGGCGCCAGTTGCTGCGGTGCAGCTCGGAGTTCTCCTGGTCCATGAACGACCGGGTGGCGCGCATCGTGGCGACGTTGTGGTGGTGTCGCAGGCCCTGGTAGCCCGACAGGCCCGTCGCGGTCGACTTCCAGCCGCCGTCCATCGAGACCAGGTTGATGTTCACGTACACGATCAGGTCCGACGTGGCGGCCCGCTTGGAGATCTGGACCTCCTCGCCGTGGCGGGTCTCGCCGATCATCACCATGGCGTCGGGGTCCTCGGCGTCGTGGTTGTAGAGCTGACCGCGGGGCGCGAACGCGTCGTAGACACGGTCGCCGAGGCAGTGGCGCAGCTCCGCCTCGGTCATGCGGCGGTGCAGTGCCAGCGCCGCGATGAGGTGGACGTCGTCGACCCCTGCCTCGGCTGCGAGGTCGAGCACGGCCTCGATGATCCGTTGGCGGATGTCGGGGCGCCGCATCTTCGGCAGCGGCAGCGAGATGTCGTCGAACGCGATGGTCAGCTGCATGCCCGGGCGCAGCAACGAGCGCAGTGGCTCGGCGTCGATGGGCTCCTCGAGCGCCCGGCGGATCGCCGCGTCGGGGTCGTCGATGCCCGGCAGCGGCTCGGGCGGGTAGATGATGCGGCTGCGGTCCGCCGGGAGGCGTTCCAGGCGGAACTGCTCGCCGTGGTGCAACAGCACCGGTGGCGTCGACCGGTCGACGTCGAGCACCAGCCCCGGCCGCGGGGTCCGCGTCGGGGCGCTGCGCCGTCGCGGCGGGTGCTGGCGGGGATGCTCGGGTGGTGTGCGGCGCTCCGGCCGGGGGGCGGATGGCGGGGGGCTCAACGTCGGCCTCTCAGTGTCGGGACGGCGGGGTGGTCGGGATCGCTCAGCGCGAACGCGACCTTCGTCGCGCCCCGCCGTCCCGCCGCACCGGCATGGGCGAGCGCGTCGGCGGCGCGTTCGAGGGGGTAGGTGGCACTCACGAGCCGCCCGAGCTCCGCCGCGGCGACGAGCTCGGCCGCGAGGTCGAAGGTCCGGACCCGTTCGCCGGCGACCGTCTCGGTGCCGTAGGCGTAGACCCCCTGCAGCGAGATCTCGCGCTGCCACAGCGGCGTCAGGTCGGGTGCCGACTCGCCGGGCATCCCGACGAGCACGACCCGACCACCGGGCCGGGTGACCGCCAGCGCCGCCGCGATGCTCTCGTTCGATCCGACGCAGTCCAGCGTCACGTCGACGCCACCGGTGAGTCGGCCGCTGCCCTCACCCGGGACACCGATCGCCGAGGTCGCCGTCGCCCGGCGTGCCGCGCGGGCGAGCTGGCCGGGTTCGCAGCAGCGCACCTCGATGTCACGGCGCTGCCAGAGCTGCCCCACGAGCTCGCGCTGGTGCGGGTGCTTGGCGGCGACGAGCAGCGAGGCGGGCGGGCTCCAACGTTCCAGCGCTGCGATGCAGCCGAGCCCGAGGGTGCCGGCGCCGATCACCGCGACGTGTTCGTCGGGTGCGATCTGCGCGGCCAGCGCCGCGTGGGTGGCGCACGCCATCGGTTCGATCAGGACCGCTGCGGCGTCGTCGAGCTCGTCGGGGACGGCGTGCAGCTGGCTCGGGTGGGCGACCATCTCGGTGGACCAGCCGCCGCCGGTGTCACAGCAGTAGCCCGTCTGGAGCCCGGCGGCGAGCGTGCCGTGTGCGAGGTGGCCGCAGTTGCCGAGCCGGCCGCTGGTGCATGCGTCACAGACCGGCTCGATGTTGCGTGCCACGCAGCCCAGGACCGGTTCCAGCACGACGCGACGCCCGTCGGGATGGTCCGCGACGACCTCGTGGCCGGGAACGAAGGGGAACGAGACGATCGGCTCGAACCACCGGCTCGACCGACCGTCGACGGTCGCCAGGTCGGATCCGCAGATGCCCGACAGCCGCGGGCTGATGCGCACCCAGTCGGGACCGGGCAGGTCCGGCGGGTCGAGGTCGACGAGGCGCAGCGGCCCCCGAGAAGCGCCGGCGCCGCTGCGCCAGGCGCTCGCCACACGGGCCGCGCCGAAGCGGACGACATCCCGGTCGATCTGCAGGGCTCTCATCGTGGAACGCCTCGCGCTGAGCGGTCGCGCCAGCGCGGCCCGAAGGGGACGAGCGGGTGGCGGAACCCGGGAGCCGGGCGGAAGTCCTCGACGAGCCAGCCGCGGGTGCGCGCGATCGAGGCGAGCCGGGGTTCGGGGTTGACCGCGACGGGGAAGCCGACCGCTTCGAGCAGCGGCAGGTCCGACGACGAGTCCGCGTAGGCGACGCCCTGGTCGAGGGAGAGCCCGAGCGTTGCGCAGTGCTCGGCGAGGATCTGGGCGCGGGCCTCGGCGGTCGGCGGCACGGTCTCGAGCTGGCCGGTCAGCACCACGGTGCCGTCGTCGTCGACGGCGCGGCCGAGCTCGGCGCAGACCACGTCGTCGAACAGCGGACGCAACGGCTCGATCACGACATCGAGGGCGCCGGTGATGAGCACCGTGTGGTGTCCGAGCGCGCGGTGCTCACGCACCCGACGGATCGCGGCGGGGAACGACCGCGCGAGCAGCACCTCGGAGAAGTGCTCCAGTGCGTCCTCGTCGAGCTGGTCGACGGGGGCGCCGTCGTAGCGACGGTAGAACGCACGCAGGAAGTCCGACCGGTCCGCCCGGTCCTGGGCGAGCAGGCGCGGCGCCTCGGCGAGGGTCCGCAACGCGAACCGGGCGCGTTCGGCGGGCGCCAGCCGACGGGTCGCGAGCCATGAGTAGGAGGCGACGACGTTCGACGCGATGAGGGTGTTCTCCAGGTCGAACGCCGCGAACTGGCGTTCCGGGGCCAGCACCCGGGCTCGGAGCCGGTCGGTGCGGCTCGGGCCCCCGGAGCGCGACGGCGTGGATCGCACCCGCCCGTGGTGCACGACCGACGGCAGGTGGGTCTCGGTGACGTAGCGGTCCCAGTCGATGGCGCGCGGATCGACGGGCAGCGCCGCGCGTTCGGCGTCGGAACGTCGGGCGTCGAGGTCCAGGAGGTGGTCGACCCGGTACACCGCCTCGCACTCGGTGTAGGCGCCGTAGAGCTCCACGTAGGTCGATGCCCGTTCGATCTGGCTGCGCCGCTCCTCGATCGTCGCGCCCCATTCCGCCGCGCGGCCACGTACCGGCAGCGATGACACGACGCGCTCGGTGGCGCGCAGCACCGCGGCGCTTCGCCCGAGCTGCGCCTCGACACGACCACGGCCGGGGAAGCTCCAGTCCGGCACCACGATCGGCTGGCCGCGTTCGTCGTAGAGGGGATGATCACTGAACCACTCGCGCACCCGGTCCACGAGGCGCTGGTAGCGCAGCGGGTTCACGTCGCCGCTCGCGACCTGCACGATGTGGTGTCGTCCGGCGCGGTCCGGGGAGCTCTCGGGCGACTCAGAGGCCGCTGTCGCGAGGATGGCGGCCACGACGAGGTCGACGGGGATCACGTCCACGATGCCCTCGGGCACGCCGGGGAACTCGCGCAGCAGGCCCCGGGCGTAGGACAGGATGATCGGCTCCGCCATGCGGAAGCCACGGATCCACCCCGGGACCGGGTGTTCGAGCGCCGACTCGATGATCGAGGGTCGCACGACGCTGACGCGCGGTGGGCGGACGAGGCCGGCGACGGTCTCGGTCAGGGCCACCTCGCCGAGTGCCTTGGTGAAGGCATAGGCGTCGGGCCAGCCGACCGAGGCCGCGCGCGACCGGCCGATCTCGACGAGGCGATCGTGCACCCAGTCGCGCCGCAGCCGTTCGGTCCGCTCGGCCAGGAACGGTCCGCCCGCGGGGCCGAGCTCGCGGCGGGCGCTGGCCCGAGAACTCCGCCAGCCGCTTCCGGTTCGCGGCTCTGCGCCTCGGCGTCGGCCGCGTGTGCGCGTGCCGAGTCGACCTCGGCCCGCCAGTCGAGTCGACGAAGAACGGGTTGTCGGTGACCGGCTCCTCGGGAGCGGGGCCGCGGCGGTTGCCTCGGCGACGTAGCAGGTGCTGACAGTGACCAGATGCGGTGTCACATCCAGCTCACCGAGCAGTCGGGCGATCCGGACGGGACCGAGCAGGTTCACCTCGACGGCTCGGTCCAGCGGTGAGTCGAACGCGACGGTCGCGGCGGAGTGGATCACCACGTCGCAGTCCGCGAGCGCGGCGCGCCCCGCCTCGTCCAGGCCGAGCCCGTCGGTGCTGACATCGCCGGCGACGACCTCGATGCGAGACGCTGCCTCGGCGAACCCATCGTCGCCGAGCTCGGAGCGCAGCCGGTCGAAGCAGTCGTTGCGCAGCATCTCACGCTCGACGCGCCGCTGTGCCGAGGAGCGGCGGCCGTCGCGCACCAGCAGCACCGGGCGGACATCGGGCACGCACCGCAGCAGCCGCTCGACCAGCGCCGTGCCGACGAAGCCGGTCGCGCCGGTGACGAACACCCGACGCCCGGCGAGCCCCTCGATGCTCATTCCTCGGCGTCCGACAGGGCGCGTCGCGTGGCGACGACGCCGTTCGTGTCGTTCGAGGGCGAGTCGGACCAGCTCGTCGATCAGCTCGCCGTAGCCCAGACCCGACGCCGCCCACAGCATCGGGTACATGGAGATCGGCGTGAACCCCGGGATGGTGTTGATCTCGTTGACCAGGAGCTCCCCGTCGCGGGTCAGGAACAGGTCGACGCGGGCCATGCCCTCGGCGCGCAGGGCCCCGAAGACCTCGCAGGGCCAGCGCCGGCCGCCTCGCTCGTCGACTCGGGTCGAGATCGGCGGGGACGATCGGTGCGGGCGACGCCGGCGGCGTACTTGTCGTCGAAGTCGTAGAAGTCGGCGCCGGGGACGATCTCGCCGACCACCTCGCCCGTGGCGCACGTGGTCGTCCACCGCGTTGCCGAGGACGGCGCACTCGAGCTCCCGGGCGTCGACGCCCGCTTCGACGACGACGACGTCGTCGAAGCGGAACGCCTCGACGAGCGCGAGCAGCTCGGGCGCTTCGGCCCTCGGCGCCTTGGACACACCGATCGAGGAGCCCATGTTGGCGGGCTTCACGAACACGGTCGGGCCCAGCTCTGCCAGGAGCGCATCGGCGAGCCTCGACGGGTCGCTCGAACGCTCGGCGTGGCGCAGGGCTCGCGCCAGCGGGGCTGGGGGATCCCGTGGGCGGCGAGGACCGTCTTGGCCATCGCCTTGTCCATCGCCACGGCCGAGCCGAGGACCCCGGCGCCGACGTAGGGGACCCCGGCGATCTCGAGGAGTCCCTGGATGGTGCCGTCCTCGCCGTTGGGGCCGTGCAGGATCGGCAGCACGACGGTGGGCGGATGCGCCGCTGTCGTCGCCACGAGCGCACCCTCGCGGTCGGTGCGCGGTCCGTCGATCTCGATGCTGGCCGGCAGCTCGTGCGCCCGGCCCCCGGCCAGCAGCTCTGCCGCAGCCGATGCGTGGCGCCAGTCGCCGTCACGGGTGATGCCGACGGGGACGACGTCGTAGCGCTCCGGGTCGACCACGCGCAGGACGTGGCTCGCCGAGACCCGTGAGATGTCGTGCTCGGCGGAGCGCCCACCGAACAGGACGACCAGCCGGATCCGCTCGGGCAGCGGCGTCGGAGGGGACGCCTGGTCGGACGGGGGCACCGGTTGAGTGTAGGCAGGTGCGAGAATCCGCCCATGCGCTTCACCCTCGACGAGCTCGCCACGGCGCTCTCCGGCACCGTGCACGGGCCAGGAGCGACCGTGGTCGACGGTCTGTCGATCGACTCGCGCTCGCTGGCGCCGGGGCAGCTGTTCGCCGCGGTGCGTGCGGAACGTGACGGCCACGACTTCGTTGCCGCGGCCCGAGCCGCCGGTGCCCCGGCGGTGCTCGTCGAGCGACTCGACCGCCCAGCAGGCCGACATCGCAGCGGTCGACGGTGCGATGTCCGGTCCCTCGCTGGTGGTGCCGGACGTCGCCATGGCGCTGCGCGACCTCGCCCGACTCGCTCGATCGCGGGTCGACGGGCCGGTGGTGGGCATCACGGGCTCGGTCGGCAAGACGACCTGCAAGGACCTCCTCGCTGCAGCGCTCGGCACCACCTTGCGCACCGCCGCGTCCGAGCGGTCGTTCAACAACGAGCTCGGCGTTCCGATCACCCTCGCGAACGCGCCCGATGAGGTCGAGGCGGTCGTGGTCGAGATGGGCGCGCGGGGGATGGGCCACATCGCCCTGCTGTGCTCGATGGCGTCGCCGACGGTCGGAATCGTCACGACCGTCGCTGCGGTCCACACCGAGCTCATGGGCGGGGTGGAGCAGATCGCCGTGGCGAAGGGCGAGCTGGTCGAGTCGTTGCCTGTGGACGGCGTGGCCGTGCTCAACGCCGACAACCCGCTCGTGGCGGCCATGGCGTCGCGGGCGACCTCGGAGGTGGTGACCTTCGGGGCGTTGGGCGACGTGCGCGCCGAGGGGGTCACGGTCGACGACGAGCTGCGTGCGGCGTTCACGCTCGTGTCGCCGTGGGGGTCGGCCGACGTTCGCCTCGGGTTGCGGGGCGAGCACAACGTCGCCAACGCGCTCGCTGCGGCCGGCGCTGCGCTGTGGCTCGGCGTCGATCTCGAGGACCTCGTCGCCGGCCTCGCGTGGCGGACGGGTCGCCGTGGCGGATGGACCTGCGTCGCACCGCCAGCGGTGCCCGTGTGCTCAACGACGCCTACAACGCCGGCCCGGCATCGATGGCTGCCGCCCTGCGATCGCTGGCGACCCTGGACGCGACGCGACGCATCGCGGTGGTCGGGCTGATGGCCGAGCTCGGCGACGACGCCCCGGCGGAGCACCGCCGGATCGCCGAGCTGGCCGAGGAGCTCGGCGTCGAGCTCCTCGCCGTGGCCACCGACCTCTACGGCATCGACGCGGTGCCCGATGCCGACGCGGCGCTCGCCGCGCTCGGCGGAGCCGAGGGCGTGGCGTCCGACACCGCCGTGCTGGTCAAGGGCAGTCGGGTCGCCGGGCTGGAGCGCGTGGCCGAGGCGCTCACCGACAGCGCCGCCACGTCCTGAGTCGCCCGGTCGGTCGGAGCTGCGAGGTCACTCCGCGCCGAGGGCGACGAGCTCGGGGTCGCGCAGGTCGACGAACGCGGCCAGCAGCGCTGCGACGGCGGCGCCGAACACGAGCACCGCGGTGATGCCGATCGCGTCGATGATCGGGCCGGCGATCAGCCCGCCGAGCGGCACGAGCCCGGCCCACGACATCATCCAGAGTCCCATCACCCGTCCCCGCACGGCGTCGTCGACGCGCATCTGCAGGGTCGTGTTGAGCGCCGTCACGATGATGAAGTAGGCCGCGCCCAGCACGAACGCGCCGACGAACGCCACCGGGACCATCGAGGTGGTCCCGAACACCGCCAACGCCACGGCGAACACGCCCAGGCCGGCTCTGGTGACCCACGCCCGGTCTCGGCCGGACAGGAACGAGCCCATCGACAGCGCTCCCGAGGCAGCGCCGAGCGCGAACGCCGAGAACAGCAGGTTGAACCGCCAGCCGGTCAGGCCCAATGACTGCTCGGCCAGGACGGGCATCTGGTAGATGAAGACCAACGAGCACAGCGACAACAACGAGATGGTCATCAGCACGCGGGTCATGATCCGATCCGCTCGGACCGCCCGCAGCCCGATGCGCAGCTGCTCGACGGGGCCGTCGTTCGTTCGCCCGCTCGGCGAGAAGTCGACGTTGACGCTCATGAGCGCCCAGATCACGAACAGGTAGGTGGCGCCGTTGACGGCGAACACCGCCGAGGCGCCGCCCAGCGAACCGACGAGGCCGCCGAGCAGCGGGCCGGCGACACGCGAGGCGTTCATCGAGAACGAGTTCAGGGCGATCGCCGGCTGCATGTCGTCGCGGGGGACCAGCGTCGGGAGCAGCGCGTTCGCGGTGGGGCCGTTGATCGCCCCGGCGCAGCCGATGCCGGCGACGATCAGCACCAGGGCGAGGCGGTTGGGGGAGTCGTCGAGCGCGAGCAGGGCGAGCACCCACGACAGCGTCATCTGGATGCTGGCGAGGGTCACCATGAGGACGCGACGGTCGATCCGATCCGCGAGCGCGCCGCCGACGGGGGAGAGGAACAGCATCGGTCCGAGCTGGGCGAAGGTGATCAGCCCCGTGAACCAGGCATCGCCGGTGAGCGCGTACGCCAGCGAGATGAGGGTGATGTTCTGCATCCACGTACCGATGTTGGATGCGAACATGCCGGCGAACAGGCGACGGAACGACGTGCTGGCGAGCGCCGAACGGAGCGTGCCCGGAACCGGCAGGGATCGTTCGTCCCTCGAATACTTCGGTCCTCGAAGAACAGCCACGGTGCGAACTCTACGCCGCTCGGAGCGGACCGACCCAAGCGGTTCCGACGGCGAGTCGTAGGCTGTCGGCGATGGCCACGGGCGCGCAGCGGACCCACTACCAGGTGCTCGGCGTCGGCGCTGCGGCAGGGTCCGACGAGATCCGTCGCGCCCACCGCCAGTTGGCCCGGGTGCTGCACCCCGACCGCCAGGCCGGCGCCACCGACGCGGAGCGCCGCCTCGCCGAGCGGCGCATGCGTGAGGTCAACGCGGCCTGGACGGTCCTGTCGGATCCCGCTCGCCGCCTGGACTACGACCGGACCCTGCGTGCGGAGCGGGTCGGTCCGACCGCCAGCGCCCCGACCGGTGCCCGCGCGCCGCGATCGACCGCCCCGCGTTCGAACCGGCCCGAGGATCAGCCGGATCCCGACGCTGCGTTCGCTCGGATGCGCGCCGAGCAGCTCGATCCCGACGAACCGCCGCTCAGCGCCGGGCACTTCTGGCTCCTGCGTCGCGGCCCGATGGTGGTGGCGCTGGCGGCGGCGGCGGTGCTCTTCGTCGTGACCGCGTATGCCGGCGGCGGAACGGGCGAGGGCGAGAGCGGCGACGCGGTGCCTGAGTCGCCGCTGGAGTGCGTCCGCAGCACCGACGGCCGCAACGCCGTTCGGGTGCCGTGTGACACCCGCAACGACGGGCGGATCGTCACCCGGGTCGCCAAGCCCCTCGACTGCCCCTCCGGGAGCTCGTACGTGCTGCTCGAGGGCGAGGTCACCTGCGTGACGACCGACCCGACGCTGCGCGCGAACACCCTGCCGTCCAGTGGCGACTGACA
>CALNXV010000002.1:0-66334 GCA_942490665.1 uncultured Microthrixaceae bacterium | reverse complement strand
CGCATTGTCGGGATACCGCCGTCGGTGCGACTCCAGACGCCGCCAGTTGTTCGCGTAGTTCGGCAGGTCGATGTAGATCGCCAGGTGCTCCCGGGCGAGCGCCCGGGCTCGCGTCGGGATCGGTGCTCAGCACGACCGCCTGCTCCGGGGCGACCAGGCGGTCCGGACCGAGGGCGTCGCGCACGATCCGGGTGTGCTCGGGCGTGACCAGGTAGGGGTGCGCGCCGGCGCTGCGGTCGCGGGCGAGGTCCAGCATCTTCGGGCCGAGCGCCGCGAGCACACGGTCCTCGACCGCGAGCGGTGTGGCGGCGGCGTCGAGGCCGTCGAGGTACTCGCGCATCCGGGTCAGGGGCTTGGTGTACTGCCCCGCGCCGACGCCCTCGACGAGCGGGGCGTGGCTGACACCGATCCCGACGAGCAGCCGCCGGCCGTGGCGGTCGGTCAGCTCGGCACAACGTGCAGCGGCCTCGGCCGGCTCGTGGAGCCACAGGTTGAGGATCCCTGTCGCGATCGTGGCGGTCGTCGTCGCGTCGAGCAGCGCCTCGATCGACGCGAACAGATCGCCCCCGACATCGGGAACCCACAGCGCGCCGTAGCCCAGCTCCTCGAGCTCGGCCGCTGCGTCCGCGACGGCGCCGGGGTCGCCGTAGCGCAACGCCATGCTCCAGATGCCGGTCCGTCCGAGTGCAGGTGTGGCCATGGATGCAGTCTGCCAGCGCGCGCGTGGATCGGGACGCGCGAACGATCCGCTGAACACTCCGGTGCCGACCCCGTGGGCGCAGGGGCCTGCCTGCATACTGGTCCGGTGAGCGTCGAGACCGCCGTCCCCGCTGCGCCCGCGCAGCGCGACGACCCGAGCTGGGTCGGGGCCCTCGCGGGTGTTCTCGCCATGATCGCCGGGCTCGCCGCGGCCGAGCTGGTCGTCGGGCTCCGCAGCGGCGCCTGGGTCTCGCCGGTGGTGAGCGTCGGCGACAGGGTCGTCGACAACGTGCCCGCACCGCTCAAGGAGTGGGCGATCTCGACCTTCGGCACCTCGGACAAGGCCGTGCTGGTCGGCGGGGTGCGCATCCTGCTCGCCGCTGTTCGCCGCGGCCATCGGGGTGGTGGCGCTGCGCCGCGGACCCGTGGCTGCGGTCGTCGGCGTCGGCGTCGTGTCGCTGCTCGGCGTGCTCGCCGCGCTGGGTCGGGGCGGCGGATCGGGTCGGGGATCGTGCCCAGCCTGGTGGCCGGCGTCGTCGCTGCTGCGGTGCTGGTGCTGCTGGTGCACCAGGCAGGCACGGACCACGGCTCGGGGCACGGCCGTCGATCCACCACCGCCGGGCACCGGCGGCGACGGCCATGCCGCACCGATGACCGGCGCGCGGGCCGTCAGTTCCTGGGCACCGCTGCGGCGCTGGGCGCCGGCGCGGTCGTGATGGTCGGCGGCCGGCCGCTGGCTGCGCCAACGCAGCGTGGCGACCACCGAACGCCTCGCGCGTGCTGTTGCCCAGCGCGCCCCGACCGCTCCCCGCGGTGCCCGCCGGAGCGGACCTCGAGGTGCGCGGGCTGAGTCCGTTCGTCACACCGAACGCCGACTTCTACCGGATCGACACCGCGCTGACCCTCCCCCAGGTCGACCCGCGGGAGTGGACGCTGACGTCGTCGGTCGGGTCGACCAGGAGCTGTCGTTGAGCTACTAGGACCTGCTGGACCGGCCGATGATCGAGGCGGACATCACGCTGTCGTGCGTCTCCAACGAGGTCGGCGGCGACCTGGTCGGCAACGCACGCTGGCTCGGGTGCCGCCTCGACGACCTGCTCGCCGAGGCCGGCATCGACCCGGCAGCCGATCAGATCGTCGGACGCTCGGTCGACGGCTTCACCGCGGGGTTCCCCACTGCGCTGCTCGACGGGCGCGACGCGCTCGTCGCGGTCGGGATGAACGGTGAACCGCTCCCGATCCGCCACGGGTTCCCGGCTCGCCTGGTCGTCCCCGGTGTGTACGGCTACGTCTCGGCGACGAAGTGGCTGTCGGAGATCGAGCTGACCAGCTTCGACGAGTTCGAGGGCTACTGGATCCCGCGTGGCTGGGCGGTCGAGGCGCCCATCAAGACCCAGTCACGCATCGACACGCCGGCCAGCGGCAGCGAGGTCGCCGCCGGCGAACAGGTGCCGATCGCCGGGGTGGCCTGGGCGTCGATGGTGGGGATCGAGCGGGTCGAGGTGCAGGTCGACGACGAGCGACGTGGCAGGAGGCCGACCTCGGGGAGCAGTACACCGACACGACGTGGCGCCAGTGGAAGCTGGACTGGGATGCCGACGCCGGGCCAGCACCGCATCCAGGTCCGGGCCACCGACGGCGACGGCGAGACCCAGACCGAGGACCGCACCGAGGTGGCGCCCGACGGTGCGACCGGGTGGCACACCATCTCGGTCACGGCCACCTGAGCAGGAACTTCCGCCGGAGCCCCGCTCGCCAGACCGACCGGCCAGACCAACCGGCCAGACCGACCGGCCAGCGACGCCGACCCCCCCACCCATAGCGAGGCGTTCCACGGCGACGGGGCACCGCTTCCGACCCGCCACCCAGACGGGATGACCGGGTGGCACCAGACCCATATCCGTGACCTCGCCACCCAGGGCGCGGCGTCCGGCTCACGGGCCGACCTCGTCAGCCGGGGGAGCTGCGCCACCGGCGACCTCGAGCAGGCGACGGCGACGTTGAGCGACGCCAGCTGCCCGTGCAGCGGGATCGAGGCGATCAGGTCGCAGCGTTGGCGCACCAGCCGCGACAACCCCTTGCCCTCGGCCCCCAGCACCAGGCAGACCGGGCGATCGTCGATCGGCAGGTCGTGCACGACGGTGTCGCCCCCGGCGTCGAGCCCGACGACCCAGACCCCAGCTGCCTTCATCGACTCGATCGCCGCCGGCAGCCCCCCCACCAGCGCCATCGGCAGGTACTCCACGGCACCGGCCGCCGCCTTGGTGACCGTCGGCGTGACGTGGGCCGCCCGGTGGCGCGGGCAGGACGACCCCGGTCACCCCTGCGCACTCGGCGATGCGCAGCAGCGCACCCAGGTTGCCGGGGTCGGTCACGCCGTCGACGGCCACCAGGAACGGCAGCCCGCGCCATCGCTCGGCGACCAGGTCGTCGAGCGATGACTCGGGGAGCGCCGCTGCGTGGGCGACGACCCCCTGGGGGGCGTCGGTGCGACTGGCCGCGTCCAGCTTCGATCGACTGAGCTCCGTCACCGGCACCCGCAGTTCAGCGGCGAGGTCGACGATGTCGGCGACGATGTCCGACCGGTCCACCTCGGCCGAGAGCAGCACCTCGTGGACGCGCCGACGACCAGCGAGCAGCAGCTCCCGGACCGCCTGGCGTCCCTCGACCTGCGCTCCGCCGAGACCGCGCTCGCCGCCTCCCCCGCGTTGCGCCGCCCGCCCGCCACCGCGGCCCGATCGACCAGCACCACCCGCTCGACCAGCACCACCCGCTCGACCAATCACCGGGTGGGCGTCCACCTCGCGACGAACCACCGCCGCTCGGCCGACCTGCGCCCACCGCTCGGGCCGCTCCGGCGCGCCCGAGGACCGGCCCCCGCCTGCAGGTGCACGCTCCGGCTTCGACGGGCGTCCACGAACCGCGGCCAGTCACGACCACCCTCCGTTCCCGCTTGGACACTCACGGGTCGGGGGCTCTGCGCTGCACCGCGGTCGCGTCACGGCGCCCCTCGGCGAGGGGCGGACGGCCAGGGCGCTCGCCAGACACGCGATGCCCTCGGCGCGGCCGAGTGCACCGAGCTCCTCGGCGCGACGCCCCTTCACCGTCACGGGGGCACCGACGACGTCGCTCAGGCGCCGCTGCATCTCCGGGACGTGCGGGGCCAGCTTCGGGCGCTGCGCGATCACCGAGCAGTCCACGTTCGCCACGGCCCATCCCCCGGCGTGGACCCGACGCACGACCTCGGCGAGCAGCTCCAAGCTGTCCGCGCCTCGCCACCGCTCGTCGGTGTCGGGGAACAGCAATCCCAGGTCACCCAGTCCGAGCGCGCCGAGCAACGACTCGGCCACCGCGTGGGCGACCACGTCGGCATCCGAATGCCCCTGCGAGCCCCAGTCTCGCTCGGGCAGCGCCACGCCGCCCAGCACCAGCGGCCGCGCCGGGTCGTCGCTGAACCGGTGGACGTCGAAGCCGTTGCCGATCCGCAGGTCCATCAGGTGGAGTCTCCCCCGTCGGCGATGCCGCGGGCGAGCAGCGCCTCGGCGATCGCCAGGTCGGACGGGTCGGTCACCTTGAGGTTGTGGCGTTCGCCGTCGACGAGCGTGATGGTCCACCCGGCCGCCTCGACCAGACCGGCATCGTCGGTGGCGTCGCCGCCACCGGCGTGGGCCGCACGCAACACCGCGGCGTCAAAGCCCTGGGGGGTCTGCACCGCCCGCGAGCTCGTCGCGGTCGACGACTCCCCCGTCCAGACGACGGAGGGTGTCGACCACCGCGACCACCGGGACCGCCGGGTCGGCACCGGCACGCACCGGTCGCCCGCCCGCGTCCGAAGAGCGCGGCAGGCGCGAGCGGCCGTGCAGCGTCATGGACGAGGACGACCGGCGCGTCGGTCGGCACGGCAGCGAGCCCGGCTCGCACCGAGTCGGACCGGGTCGGCCCGCCGGCCACCACGACGTCCGCCGCGCTGCGTTCGGACTCCTCGTCGACGTCGACCGCCGGCACCACGACGACCACCGCCTCGCTGACCGAGCGAGCGGCATCGACCGAGCGGTCGAGGACGCGTCGCCCGGCGATCGGCTCGTACTGCTTCGCAGCACCGAAACGGCGGCCCGACCCGCCGGCCACCACGACCGTCCAGACCCCGGTCCGTTCGTCGCGCGCGTCCACCGGGCCACCGTACCGGTGAGCGCACCCGACGGCTGAGCCCCACGACCTCCCGGTCCGCGTGCGACGCCCGTCACGTCGATCGCTACCATGCACGCCGTGACCGACATGGAGCTGTTCCGAGGGATCGATCTGTTCGACCGCTTCAGCGACGACGACTTCCGCCAGCTCGCCGATGCCTCCGACACCGTGGAGCTCACCCGCTCCGACGTCGTGTTCTCCGAGGGTGCCGACCCCGACGCCTGCTACATCATGGTCGACGGTCGGGTCGCGATCTCCAACAAGTCCTTCGACGGTCGCGAGTCGATGGTGGCGATCATGGAGCGCGGCGACCTGTTCGGCGAGATGGGGCTCTTCGACGGCATCGGCCGCTCCGCCGAGGCCCGAGCGCTCGAGCCGTCATCGGTCCTGCGGGTCCCCTACGACGTCCTGCGTTCGGTCTGGGAGAGCTCCCCGGAGCTGCTCTGGTCCGTGGTCCGCCTGCTGAGCCAGCGCATCCGGTCGACCGACGAGGCCCTCGCCGACGCGTTCTTCCTGGACGTGACGGGCCGCACCGCGAAGCACCTGCTGGAGCTCGCCGGGGAGCACGACGAGTTCGAGATCCCGATCACCCAGGAGGAGCTCGCCGGTCTCGTCGGCGCGTCACGGGAGCGCGTGAACAAGGCGATCGCCAGCTTCTTGAAGCTCGGCTGGATCGAGCAGCGTGAACGCTCCTACCGGATCCTGAAGCGCCGCGAGCTCGAGATCCGCTCCCAGTAGCGGGTCCGCCCGCACCGCCGCGCCGCTCTCCGGGACGGCGGGACCGGCCATGGGGGCGGCGGATCAACCGGCGAGGAACCTCAGCACCCGCTCCCAGGCGTCCGCGGCGTCGTCGGGTCGGTGCACCGGTCGCGACGGGTCGTGGACGAAGCCGTGGTCCGCCCCCTCGTAGCGCACCACGTCCACCCCCGCCGCCTCGAGCTCGGCGACCTGGTCGGCCGGCGTCCAGTCGTCCGCGGTGCCGACGACCGCCATGACGTCCGTGTCGCCGCGACGTGCGAGCGCGTCGAGCGGTTCGCCGTGGCCCGGGCCGCGCCAGGTCTCCGGGACACGGATCATCCCGTAGAAGGCGCCGATGCGATCGAACCGACCGGTGGCCGACGCCTTCATGGCGTACATGCCGCCCATGCAGAAGCCGATCAGCCCCACGGCGTCGCATCCGAGGGCGTCCGCCGCCGCCACGGCGTCGCCGAGGAGCCGGTCATCGGTGTTCGCTGCGAGCGCCTCGAACCGCTTCGGGGGACCGTCGGGATCCGCCGCGCCGGGCAGGTCCTGTCCCGGGAACGGCTCGAACGCCGCAGTGCTCCATCCCGTGCGGGCCGACAGGTCGTCACACATCTGCTCGAAGAGCGGTCGCAGCCCCCAGATGTCCGGGATGATCACCAGACCGCGGCTCGCGCCGTCGACGGTGTGGATCGTCGCTGGTGTGCCGCTGGGCAGGGTGGCATCCATCTCCCGAGGCTACCCAGCAGTGCGCACCCACCGGATCGCAACGTCGCACCCAGCCCCGCGCCGTGCCGCGGGCACGGCGCCAGCGATCGATCACCCCGAGGCCAGCTCCGTGACGGCCTCGGCGATGCGTCGGGCCCGCGTCGGCGGCGTCTTCGCCAGGGCGAGTCCGGCGAGCACCTGCTTGCGGCGACTCGGCGACCAGCGGTCCCACTCGCCGCGGACCCCGGCCTGGTCGATCGCCGCGACCAGGTCGTCGGGCTCCACCATCGCCTCGACCGGATCGAGGATGGTCCACGAGCCGTCCGCCACCGCGGCGTCGATCACCGCCTGGCCCTCGGGCCGCATGCGACCCTCGGCCTGCAACCGTTCGATCCGCGCCTTGTTGGGGGCGCTCCAGACGCCGCCGCGCTTGCGGTGCGCCAGCAACAGCAGGTAGCTGGTGTCGTCGAAGCGGTTGACCGTCGAGTCGATCCAGCCGTGGCACAGCGCCTCGTCGACCACCTGGTCGTAGCTCAGCTTCCCCGGGCCGGCCGCCTGCTTCCACACCGTCAGCCAGATCGTGCCCGACGTCGGTCCCTCCGAGCCGAGCCAGTCCCGCCACTGCTCGACCGTGTGCAGGACCACGACCCGACGCCCCTTGTGCTCGGCGGGATGAGCGCCCACGTCGTCGCCGCTCAGGCGTAGCGGTCGAGGATGCTCGACTCGGCGATCCTGCCCAGCGCGTCCTTGATCGTCGTCGCCCAGTAGTCACCCACACCGTCCACCGCAGCGAGATCCTCGAGGGACGCCCGGGTCAGCTTGCCCAGCGCACCGAACGACTCGACGAGCCGCTCGGCTGCCTCGGCCGGCAACCTCGGGATGCGCGACAGCATGCGGTAGCCACGGGGCTCGATCGACGCGTCGAGGTCATCGGTCTGCCCGGAGAGGTGCAGCGACTGCGCGACCTCCTCGGCCGCGAGCAGCTCGTCGATGTCGAGGTCCGACAGCGTCTCGATCGCCTGCTCGAGGTCCCAGGTGGCATCGGCCTGGAAGTAGTCGCGCACGACCATGCGACGCTCGTCCTCGACCCCGGCCATGAGCTCCTGGAGCTGGAGCCGCACGAGGCGGCCGTCGGTGCCGAGCTCGGTCAGGTACTGCTGGATCTCCTCGGAGATGCGGGCCACGAGCTCGGCCCGCTGCAGCAGGGTGACGACGTCTCGCAGCGTCACCATGTCCTCCACCTCGAGCGCCGTGAGGTTCGCGGAGACCTCGTCGAGGCGGACCTTGTAGCGCTCGAGGGTCTGCAGCGCCTGGTTGCAGCGCCCGAGGATCGCGGGGATCGGCTCGAGCTGGTAGCGCTCGTTCTTGGTGTAGACGGTCACGACCGCCATGTCCTCGGAGACCGAGATGACGGGGACACCGATGGAACGGGCGACCCGCTCGGCGGTGCGGTGCCGGGTGCCGGTCTCCTCGGTGGGGACGTTCGGGTTCGGGACCAGGTGCACGTTCGCCCGTGCGATGTAACCGGCGTCGGAGGTGAGCACGATCGCGCCGTCGGTCTTCGCGAGCTCCGAGAGGCGCTGGGGCGAGAACGCTGCGTTGACCAGGAAGCCGCCCGAGGAGATGTTGAGCACGTCGGGGCCGTCGCCGATGACGATCAGCGCTCCCATCCCGGCCTTGAGGATGCGGTCCAGACCCTCGCGCAACGGGCGACCCGGTGCGACCGCTGCGAGCGCCGCGAGCAGCTCCTTGCTGTTGCGTTCGGTCACTGCGCGGACCCCCGGCTTCCGGGCCGGCCTCTCCCCCAGAGGTCACAACGGCGCTCCATCGGAACAGTCTAGGTGGACCGACCACCGGGAGAGCGCGGCGGAGCGACCCCAGCGCTCACGACCGCAGGCCGAGCAGTGCGATCGCCGCCTCGATCGTGGGAACCCGCAGCAGCTCGATGGGCGCGTCGATCTCCGGCGCGGACCGGGGGACCAGCGCACGGGAGAACCCGAGCCGCGACGCCTCGGCGAGGCGCCATTCGAGTCGACCGACCTGGCGCAGCTCGCCCCCGAGGCCCACTTCGCCACAGGCGACCAGATCGGCCGGGAGCGGTCGGTCCGTCGCGGCCGACGCGAGCGCGCAGCACAGCGCGAGGTCTGCGCCAGGCTCGGTGACCTTCACACCGCCGACCGCCATCGCGTGCACGTCGAGCGCCTGCACGGCCAGGCCCGCGCGCCGGTCCAGCACGGCCAGCAACAGCGCCAGGCGGCCACCGTCGAGTCCCTGGGCGGAGCGGCGGGGGTGAGCGAGCGTCGAGGGGGCGACGAGGGTCTGCACCTCGACCAGCAGCGGTCGATGGCCGTCGAGGGCCGGGGTGACCACGCTGCCGGGCACGCCGGGGCGGCGGTCGCCGAGGAACAGACCGGACGGATCCGGCACGGCCTCGAGCCCGCCTGCAGCCATCGCGAACAGGCCCAGCTCCTCGGTGGAGCCGAAGCGGTGCTTCTGGGCGCGCAGCAGCCGGAGGGCGTGGTGGCGGTCCCCCTCGAACGCCAGGACCGTGTCGACGACGTGTTCGAGCACTCGGGGGCCCGCCAGCTGGCCCTCCTTGGTGACGTGGCCCACCAGCACCACGGTCGTGCCGCTTGCCTTCGCCGCCTGGACGAGACGATGCGCGCACTCCCGGACCTGGGTGACGGACCCGGGCGCCGAGGTCCACTGCGGGTCGTGGAGGGTCTGGATGGAGTCGACGACGCAGACCTCGGGCCGGGTGTGCTCCAGATGGTGCAGGATCGACGGCAGCGAGGTCTCGGCTGCGAGCAGCAGCCGATCGTCGAGCGCGCCGAGCCGCTCGGCACGGAGGCGGACCTGGTCGGCGGACTCCTCGCCGGTGACGTACAGGACGGTCGCGCCGGCGCGGGCACGCTCGCCGAGCAGTTGCAGCACGAGGGTGGACTTGCCGATGCCCGGCTCGCCACCGACGAGGGTGACGCTGCCGGGAACGAGCCCCCCGCCGAGCACACGGTCGAGCTCACCGATACCGGTCGGGACGGGCCGACCGTCGGTGGAGCGCACCGCAGTGATGGGCACCGGCTCCGCCGGAGCGAGGCCCGGGGCGGTCGGACCGGTCGGCGCATCCAGCTCCTCGGTCAGCGTGTTCCACTCGCCGCACCCCGTGCACCGACCTGACCACTTCGGGGCGGTCGGCTGCCGCAGCTCAGGCACCGGAAGACGGTCCGGGTGCGTGCCATGGGCGCACCCTACGGGTCACCTGCGACACCGACGTTCACCCCTCGCGTCGCCGCGAGATCGCCCACCAGGCACCAGCGGCCACCCCGAGCGCGACGAGCACCGAGCCCAGTGCGAGCAGGCCGGTGGTGCGCTGGGAGCGAACCACCGACGACGACGACAGCTCGACGGTCTCGGCGCTGCCGCCGGTCAGGTCGACGCGCCACGCCGCGGCGCCCTCGGCCAAGGTGCCGTCGGTCTCGGGCACCCCGCCGGGCAGGGCGACACGCACCTCGAGCTCGACCGACCCCGCCTCGCCACTCGCCGCGGCGAGCTCCTCGGGGGTCCGTCCCAACGGGAGGCCACCGAGCGCTGCGGCCAGCTCGGGATCGGAGAACTGCTCGAGCGATCCGGTCGTCACGAGCGTTGCCGCGAAGTCGTAGTTCGTCGTCGCGAACCCGTCGTCGATGTCCAGACGGACCCCCGAGAACAGCGCATCGGGGCCGCCGACCTCGGCGAGCACGTCGGCGAGCTGATCCGGCGACGCGAACTCCCGGTCCGCTGCGAGGCGGACCCCGCCCCCCTCGCGCTCGGCGGGGTCATCGACCCGCCATCCGGCGGCCCGCAGGTCGTCCACACGGACAGCACCCGGGTCCCCGAGTCCGGCGGCGGCAGCTGCGTCGAGGAGCACCTCGACCGACACCACACCCGAGCCGTCCTCCTCGACGTCAACGGCGACCACTGCGTCCACCTCGCAGGCGACCGACACGAGCAGCGCCACGGCTGACACCAGCACGATCAGGGAGCGACGCCGGACGCGGGACACGGCGGCAGAGGCTACTGCCGCCGTGTCCGGTGTCGATGGGACGGGTCGCTGCGACCCGTCGGGCCGCCCGGCCCGATCAGTCCGTCGTGCTGACGACGAGCTCCTCGATCGGGGGTGGCACGAAGCCCTCGACCCCGGTGAAGGTGAAGATCTGCTCGGCCTCGTCCTCCGGGTCCGGTGCCACGTCGACCATGATCGTCTGACCGGCGTGGAACTCCTTGTGCAGCAGCCGCTCCGACACCGGGTCCTCGACGAGGCGCTGGATCGCACGACGCAGCGGGCGCGCACCGAGGGTCGGGTCGTAGCCGCGATCGGCCAGGAGGATCTTGGCCTCGTCGGAGACCTCGAGGCCCATGCCCAGGCCGACGAGCTGCTCGCCGACCCGCTTGATCATGAGGTCGACGATCGTGGTGACCTCCTCCTTGGAGAGCTCGTGGAAGACGATGACGTCGTCGATGCGGTTCAGGAACTCGGGGCGGAAGTGGGCCTTCAGCGCCTCGTTGACCTTCTCCTTCATCCGCTCGTAGGTGACCGCCTCGTCGCGACGCGAGAAGCCGACGTTGGCCTTGCGCAGGTCGGCGGTGCCGAGGTTCGAGGTCATGATCAGCACGGTGTTGCGGAAGTCGACGGAGCGGCCCTGGCTGTCGGTGAGACGGCCCTCCTCGAGGATCTGCAGCAGCGTGTTGAACACGTCGGGGTGGGCCTTCTCGATCTCGTCGAAGAGGACCACCGAGTAGGGCTTGCGACGCACGGCCTCGGTGAGCTGACCGCCCTCCTCGTAGCCGACGTAGCCGGGGGGTGACCCGACCAGGCGGCTGACCGTGTGCTTCTCCATGTACTCGGACATGTCGAGGCTGATCATCGCCGCCTCGTCGCCGAAGAGGAACTCGGCGAGCGTCTTGGCGAGCTCGGTCTTCCCGACACCCGACGGGCCCAGGAAGATGAACGACCCCGAGGGCCGCTTCGGGTCCTTGAGCCCGGCCCGGGTGCGACGGATCGCCTGGGAGACGGCCTTGATGGCCTGTTCCTGGCCGATCACCCGGCGGTGCAGCTCGTCCTCCATGCGCAGGAGCTTCGCCGTCTCCTCCTCGGTGAGCTTGTAGACCGGGATCCCGGTCCACAGCGACAGGACCTCGGCGATGGCCTCCTCGTCGACCTCGTCGAAGAGGTCGACGCCGGCCGCCTTCATCTCGACGTCCTTGGCGTCCTTCTTGGCGAGCAGTTCCTTCTCGCGGTCGCGCAGACGTCCCGCCTCCTCGAAGTCCTGGGACTCCACGGCGTCCTTCTTGAGCCGGACGACCTCGGCGAGCTCGTTCTCGATCTCGCGGTAGTCCGGAGGGGTCTGCATCCGACGGATGCGCAGGCGCGAGCCGGCCTCGTCGATGAGGTCGATCGCCTTGTCGGGCAGGAACCGGTCCGAGATGTAGCGGTCCGCGAGGTTGCCCGCCGCGACCAACGCCTGATCGGTGATGGTCACCCGGTGGTGCTGCTCGTAGCGCTCACGCAGACCCTTGAGGATCTCGATCGTGTGCGCGACGGACGGCTCGTCGACGACGACCTTCTGGAAGCGCCGCTCGAGCGCCGCGTCCTTCTCGAGGTGCTTGCGGTACTCGTCGAGCGTGGTGGCGCCGATGGTCTGCAGCTCGCCACGGGCCAGCATCGGCTTGAGGATGCTGGCAGCGTCGATCGCTCCCTCGGCCGCGCCCGCGCCGACGAGGGTGTGGATCTCGTCGATGAACAAGATGATGTCGCCGCGGGTCTTGATCTCCTTGAGGACCTTCTTGAGGCGTTCCTCGAAGTCGCCGCGGTAGCGCGACCCGGCGACGAGCGCCCCCAGGTCGAGCGTGTAGAGCTGCTTGTTCTGCAGCGTCTCGGGCACGTCGTCGTTGGCGATCGCCTGCGCGAGGCCCTCGACGATGGCGGTCTTGCCGACGCCGGGCTCACCGACGAGGACCGGGTTGTTCTTGGTGCGGCGGCTGAGGACCTGCATCATCCGCTCGGTCTCGCGATCGCGGCCGATGACCGGGTCGAGCTTCTTGTCACGGGCGAGCTGGGTGAAGTTGCGCCCGAACTGGTCGAGCACGAGCGAGCCCGACGGGGTCTCGCCCGATGAACCGGTGCTGGCACCGGCCTTCTCCCCACCCTGGGGAGCCTGTCCGGATGCGCCCGGGTAGCCCGAGAGCAGCTGGATGACCTGCTGGCGGACCCGCGACAGGTCGGCGCCGAGCTTGACGAGCACCTGTGCGGCCACGCCCTCGCCCTCGCGGATCAGCCCGAGCAGGATGTGCTCGGTCCCGATGTAGTTGTGCCCGAGCTGCAGCGCCTCGCGCAGCGACAGCTCGAGGACCTTCTTCGCGCGCGGCGTGAAGGGGATGTGGCCGGACGGGGACGACCCACCCTGCCCGATGATCTCCTCGACCTGCTGGCGGACGGCCTCGAGGGAGATGCCGAGGGACTCGAGGGCCTTCGCGGCCACGCCCTCGCCCTCGTGGATGAGCCCGAGCAGGATGTGCTCGGTCCCGATGTAGTTGTGATTGAGGAGACGGGCCTCCTCTTGAGCCAGCACGACCACCCGACGGGCTCGGTCGGTGAAGCGTTCGAACACGTTGCTGCCTCCCAGAACGATGTGCGGATCAGTGTAACGCCGGGCGGTGACATGGCGTTCCCGGTTCGTCCGAGCTGCTGTCGCGAACCCTGCGATCTGCACAGCTGCGGGTCCCGATGTGACCCACGTCGCCGACGCCCCGCCCGCCGATGCGGGACGCACGCCGTCATGGACCTCCCGAGCCCGCTCAGAGCCCACCGGACGGCAGCCGCATGGGGCGCGCGTCCCGGGGACGGGTATCTTCGTGCCGTGAGCGGAACCAACCCCCTGCAGGTCATGCCGTCGATGGCCGACGACCTGCTGCGCGTCGAGGAGCGGCTGCGGGACGCAGCCAGCGCCGACGACGTGTTCCTGACCGAGATCGCGACGCACCTGATCGCCGCAGGTGGGAAGCGGGTCCGACCGGGGTTCGGCATCGCGTCGGCCGCCACGGCGCTGAACGTCGACGCTCCGGCGAGCGACGACACCGTCACCGGCGCCGTCGCGGTCGAGCTGGTGCACCTCGGTTCGCTCTACCACGACGACGTCATGGACGAGGCCGATGTGCGCCGCACCGTGGACAGCGTCAACGCCCGGTGGGGCAACCTCAAGGCGATCCTCGCCGGCGACTTCCTGCTCGCCCGGGCCTCCGAGCTCGCCGCGTCGCTCGGCGTCGAGGTCGCCGGGCTGCTCGCCGCGACGATCGGACGGCTCTGCGAGGGCCAACTGCTCGAGCTGCGCCACGCCTTCGACGTCGGCCGGAGCGAAGAGCTGTACCTGCGGGCGATCGACGGGAAGACCGCATCCCTGCTGGGTGCGAGCTGCCGGATCGGCGGGATCGTCGCCGGCGTGCCACGTGATCACGTCGAGGCGCTCACGACGTTCGGGCACAGCTACGGCATGGCGTTCCAGATCGTCGATGACGTGTTGGACCTGGTCTCGAACGAGTCGGACCTGGGCAAACCCGCGGGCCACGACATCGAGGAGGGCATCTACACCCTGCCGGTGCTGTCGACCCTCGCAGGCCCCCGGGGCGCCGAGCTGCGCGCCGTCATCGGCGGGCCGGTCGAACCCGACCAGCGCGACCGCGCTGCGGAGATCGTCCGCGACGGCGATGGGACCGACCGGGCGATCGCACGGGCGACCACGTTCGCCGATGCCGGTCGTACCGCGCTGGCGGTCCTGCCCGACAGCCCCGGGGTGGTCGGGCTGACCGCCGCGGCGGACTACCTGCTCGACAGCGTTCGCGCTGCGGCGGCCTGAGCCGACCACGCGGCCAGGGACGGTCGGCACCGCCCCGGGCACAGATCACGTGAGTGAGCGGCCCCCAACGGGCGGCCGTTCACATCAGGCGGGTCGTCTCCGCCACGTCGTGCTGGTAGAGCTCCGTGCCGGTCACCTTCAGCGACCCCATGGCACCGAGGAACGTCGCCATGTGCGCGCTGGCCATGTGCGCTCCCATCGCCTCGCCCGACTCCCACTCCTCGTAGGCCCGGAAGCGCCCGGGCATGGCCGGGTCCGCCCAGAACCCGTAGGTGTGACAGCCCTCCTCGGCCAGGGTGGCCTCGACGAGCGGACCGATCAGCTCGACCATCGGGTCGTGGTCGGCTGGATCGACGGAGATGATGCCGGAGACGATGAGCATGCCGGGAGCGTACCGCCGGCGAGCGACCCGCCCGACGCTGCGCCCCGTCCACACAACGCCTCTGGACAACGCGGGTTCGGGATGCTTAACATCGTCCTCGTGATCGTGTGCCACTGCTCCGAGGTCACCGACCGACACATCCTCAGCGAGGCCGCTCTGGGCGCGGCTGATCCCGACGAGCTCGGGGAGCGCTGCGGTGCGGGCGCACGCTGCGGCGGCTGCCTGCCGCTCATCGAGGAGATCCTCGAGGTCCGCACGCTGGACGGGGCATCCGCGCCCGCCGCCTAGGGTCTCGGTCACGACCGACCAGGAGACACCGTGCAGGGCGACCCCGAGATCATCGAGTTCCTCAACGAGGCGTTGACCGCCGAGCTGACGGCGATCAACCAGTACTTCATCCACGCCAAGATGAACGAGAGCTGGGGCTACGAGCGCCTCGCGAAGACGTACTACGACGAGTCGCTCGACGAGATGCGCGATGCCGAGAAGCTGATCGAGCGGATCCTGTACCTCGACGGCGTCCCGAACCTGCAGCGCTACGGCTCGGTCGGTGTCGGCGAGACCGTGCCCGAGCAGTTCGAGCTCGACCTCCGCACCGAGCAGGCCGCCGTCGAGCGCTACAACCGCGGCATCGCCCTCGCCCGCGAGAAGGGCGACAACGGCACGCGTGAGCTGTGCGAGCAGCGGCTGCTCGGCGAGGAGCACCACCTCGACTGGCTCGAGACCCAGCTGAACGTGATCTCCGGCATCGGCATCGAGAACTACCTGGCCCAGCAGCTCGGCGACGGCGACAGCTGACCCGCGCGAGCATGGCGGTCATGCCCACCGGCCTGCTCCCCACCGCCGCCGAACCCGGAACCGCCCCGGTCGACCCGAAGGAGGTCGTCGAGGACTTCCTCGCTGCACTGGCCGAGCCGGACCTGGACCGGGCGCTCTCGCTGCTGGCCGACGACGTCGCGTACACCAACGTCGGGCTGCCCACGATCCACGGACGCGACCGGGTGGAGCAGGTGTTCCGCGGCCTGGAGGGCTCCGACTCCTCGTTCGAGGCGTACCTGCATGCCGTCTCGGCCGACGGACCGGTGGTGCTCACCGAGCGCACCGACGCGATCGTCGTGGGCCGGCTGCGGACCCAGTTCTGGGTGTGGGGGCGCTTCGACGTGCACGACGGCCGCATCACGGTGTGGCGCGACTCGTTCGACTACCTCGACATCACCCGGTCGCTGCTGCGGGGCATCGCCGGCACGCTCGTGGCGTCGCTGCGGCCGGTGCCGCCACGGCGAGCCCCGGCGACCTGCCCGGTCGCTGAGCCACACGGCGCCGAGCCACACAGCGCCGAGCCACACGACGCTGTCCGCCCCGGCCGTTGCCGGATCCCGACCGGATCGGTCGGCTATCCGCCCCTCGATGTCGGGCGGCGTTGCCCCACGCCGCCACCTCGGCGTACCCTGCGCCCCGATGAGCGAGTCCGAGCCGCCCACCCAGGAATCCGCCAGCCCCGTCGACCGGTTCGACCCCGACGGTGGCGTCCCCCAGCGCCGCTTCGAGGCGCCCGCGGGGTCGACGACGATCTACCTCGTCCGCCACGGCGCGACGGAGCCCGCCCATCCCGACCGGCCGTTCGCGACCCGCGACGGGCACGGCGACCCGGCGCTCGCCCCCGAGGGTGTCGACCAGGCGCTGCGGCTCTGCCGACGGCTGGTGGCCGAGCACGACATCAAGCCGTTCTCGGCCCTGTACGTCACGAGCCTGCGCCGCACCCACGAGACCGCTGCGGTGTTCGTCGAGTCCACCGGCATCGACGTGCGTGTCGAACCCGACCTGCGAGAGGTCCACCTGGGCGAGTACGAGGGCGGGCTCCTGCGCCTGCGCGGCGCCGTGGGCGACCCCGTCGGTGCGAGAGGTCTACGCCCAGGAACGCTGGGACGTCATCACCGGCGCCGAGGCGCTGGGAGGACTTCTCCGGGGCGCTGCGTCGCCGCGCTGGACCGCATCGTGGCCGCGCATCCGGGTGAACGCGTGGTGCTGGTGGTCCACGGCGGGGTGATCGCCGCGCTGCTCGCACACGTCACCAACGCCCGCAACTTCGCGTTCGTGAGCGCCGACAACACCTCGGTCAGCGAGATCGTGCGCCTGGCCCCGCCGATCGACCGGTGGGTGCTGCGCCGGTTCAACGACGTGACCCACCTCGACTGAGCCGGACACCTGCGACCGCGGCGGCGCACGGGCGGCTCGGCCCCGCTGCCGATGGCGACGGCGCACCCGCTACCGTGCACGCCAGCCCTGGGGGTGCCGTGCTCGACAACCTCGTGAACCGTCACGACGCAGCACGACTGCGACGAAAGCTCACCAGCGGCGACCTCGGCGCCGTCGTGGCCAAGCTCCGCGGGACCTGCGTCAGCACCGAGCGCGTCGTGCGGGAGGGGAACACCACCGACCGCGAGCCGACGCAGTGGTTCTCGATCCCGGCGGTCCGGCGACGCTGGAACCTGCTCGTCTCCGGGGACGAGCAGGTCGACGCCCCGGCGTATCTGGCCGCGACCTACCTCGAGGGTCGGGCGGGGCTCAGGGCGCTGTCGCTGGGCTGCGGGACGGGCGCGCGCGAGCTTCGATGGGCCGAGCTCGGCGTCTTCGAGCGCCTCGACGGGTTCGACATCTCCCCGGGCGCGATCGAGGTGGCCCGGGCGGCCGCGGTGGAGCGAGGGCTCGACGAGACGGTGCACTTCCGGGTCCAGGACTTCACCGAGCTCGTCGGGGCAGTCCGCTACGACGTCGTCATCGCGGAGCACTCGCTGCACCACCTCGCGCCGATGCCCGAGGTGGTGTCCACGATCGCCGGCCTGTTGGAGCCCGACGGACTGTTCTTCGTCGACGAGTACGTCGGACCGGACCGCTTCCAGTGGCCCGACCGCCAACTCGCCGAGGCCCAAGCCGTCCTCGAGACCTTCCCGGCCCGGCTGCTGCGCGCCCTGGACGCGACGAGGTCCAAGGACGAGGTGATCCGGCCCAGCCGGTTGTGGATGTACCTCACCGACCCGTCCGAAGCGATCGATTCGGCGCGCATCCGCCCGGTTCTCCACGACGTGTTCGAGGTCGCCTCGAGGAACGCCACCCCGCCCTACGGCGGCGGGGCGCTCCTCGCACCTCGCCCTCGCCGACATCTCCCAGCACTTCACCGAGGACGACCCCGAGGCGATGGAGCTGCTCGCTGCGGCGTTCGAACGCGAGGACCGCCTGATGGCGGAGCGGGCGATCGACAGCGACTTCGCGGTGCTGGTCTGCGCGCCCCGAGGTCTGACCGCTCCGCACGCCGGGACCGGGAGCCCTCGTTCGGTCAGCTCGGTCTCCGGCGAGAACCAGACGACAGGTTCTGACGGCACCGCGACCCGCACCACCGCCCGGTCGCCGCGGCGCAGCGTGGGCAGCGACGGTCGCCGCACCCGCAGCTCCAGCTCCCCGAGGCGAACCAGATACGTCGTGTCGTGGCCCACGAACTCGACCAACTCGACGGTGACCTCCGCGCCCGACGAGACATCGCCGCCCGACGACGTGTCCTCGGCGACGCCGGCGACCGGGGCGATCTCCAGCTGCTCGGGACGCAGCATCACCTCGATCGCATCGCCGTCCGCGGCGGGCTCGGCGAGCTCGACCGAGCCGACGTCGGTCGTCGCCGACGCACCGTTCGCGACCGCCGGCACGAAGTTCGCGTCGCCGACGAACCCCGCCACCCAGCGGGTCTCGGGGCGTTGGTACAGCTCGGTCGGTGTTCCCGCCTGCACGACCCGGCCGTCGGACAGCACCGCGACCCGGTCGCCGAGCACGAACGCCTCGTCCTGGTCGTGGGTGACGAACACCGTCGTGATCCCCAGCTCCACGAGCAGCTGGTGGATCTCGGTGCGCACCTGGACCCGCAACGCGGCGTCCAGGTTGGAGAACGGCTCGTCGAGCAGCAGCACCGAGGGCCGCGGCGCGATCGCTCGTGCGAGCGCGACCCGTTGCTGCTGGCCGCCCGAGAGCGTTGCCGGCATCCGGTCGCCGAGCCCCCCGAGACCGACCAGCTCCAGCGCCTGGTCGATGCGCGGCGAGGCACGGCGGTCGCCACGGGGCAGGCCGAACCCCACGTTGCGGGCGACGGACAGGTGCGGGAAGAGCGCCCAGTCCTGGAACACCATGCCGATGCGGCGTCGCTCGGGCGGCACGAGGTCGTCGGGGCCGGTCAGGACCGTGTCGCCGACGGTGACGGTCCCGGCGTCGGGGACCTCGAGCCCGGCGATGATCCGCAGCAGCGTCGTCTTGCCGCAGCCGCTGGGACCGAGCAGCGCCAGCGTGGCGCCGGCCTCGACGGCGACGTCGACACCGTCGAGCACGACGACATCGTCCTCGAAGGACTTGGACACGCCCTCGGCCGCGACGCTCGCACCGCCGACCGGTGCGACCTCATCCGCAGGCCACCAGCCCCGCTGCCGGGTCAGGCACCGGGGTCCTGTTCCGGGCGCAGCGTCGGGAACAGCACGATGTCGCGGATCGTGTGCGTGTCGGTCAGGAGCTGGGCGAGGCGGTCCATCCCCATGCCCACCCCCACCGTCGGCGGCAGGCCGTAGTCGAGGGACCGCAGGTAGTCGTGGTCGACGAGCATCGCCTCCTCGTCGCCCGCCTCGTGGCGGGCCGCCTGCTCCGCGAATCGTGCGCGCTGCTCCGCGGGGTCGGTGAGCTCCGAGAACCCGTTGCACAGCTCGCGGCCGACCACGATCGCCTCGAACCGTTCGACCAGGCCGGGGTGCTCGCGGTGCGCGCGCGACAGCGGCGACACCTCGGTCGGGTAGTCGATCACGAACGTCGGCTCCCACAACGTGTGCTCGGTGGTCTTCTCGTACAGCTCGAGCAGCAGCTTCCCAGGGCCCTGGGACTCGGTCCATGCCACCTCGTGGCCATCGCACAGCTCGCGCAGTCGCCCGATCGGCGTGTCGACCGACACCGACTCGCCGAGCTCCGCGGAGGTCACCTCGGCGAGCGTGACGCGACGCCACGGGGCGGACAGGTCCAGCTCGCGGCCGTCGAAGCTCACCTGCGTGGACCCGCACAGCTCGGTCGCGAGGTGAGCGACGAGCTGCTCCACGAGCTCCATGTGCACGTGGTAGTCGCCGTAGGCCTCGTACGCCTCGAGCATCGTGAACTCGGGGTTGTGGCGGTTCGAGGTGCCCTCGTTGCGGAACACCCGGGCGATCTCGAAGACCCGCTCGAACCCGCCGACGACGAGACGCTTCAGGTACAGCTCCGGCGCGATGCGCAGGAACATCTCCTGGTCGAGCGCGTTGTGGTGGGTCGTGAACGGCTCTGCGAGCGCCCCACCGGGGATGGGGTGCAGCACCGGGGTCTCGACCTCGAGGTAGCTGCGGTCCTCGAGGAACCGACGCACGAGCGACAGCATCCTCGAGCGGAGCAGGAACGCTGCGCGGGCCTCGTCGGTGACCCACAGGTCCACGTAGCGCTGACGGTAGCGGGTGTCGGTGTCGCTCAGCCCGTGCCACTTGTCGGGGAACACCCGACGGGTCGGCGCGAGCAGCGTCCAGCCATCGACGCGGACCGAGAGCTCGCCCCGGCGGGTGGTCATCACCACTCCCTCGACGCCGATCCAGTCACCGAGGTTCAGCTCGCAGAACTGCTCGAACGCCGGTGTCGCCGCCGCGCGGGCGAAGAGCTGGATCCGACCGGACGAGTCGGCCAGCGTGCCGAACGCCAGCTTGCCCTGCACGCGGCGCAGCATCAGCCGACCGGCGATCGACACCTGCGTCTCGGTCTCGACCCCGGCATCGAGGTCGGAGAAGCGCTCGACGAGGTCCCCGGTCCGCGCGGTGACCTCGTAGGCATAGGGCTGGTCGAAGTCCCCGACCCGTGCCGCGTCGGGCGACTGGCGCTCGTCGTCAGCCACGGGGTTGGTTCTTCTCCCACACGAGACGCAACCCGTGCAACGTCAACCAGGGCTCCTCGTGCTCGATCGACTCGGCGATCGGCGAGATCAACGACGCGAGGCCGCCGGTCGCGATCACCGTCGCCTCGCCGATGACCTCCTCGATGCGGTCGCACATGCCGTCCACCATCGCCGAGTAGCCGTAGACCGCGCCGGACTGCACGGACTCCATCGTGGTCTTCCCGATGACGCTGCGCGGCTCGGTCAGCTCGACGCGCCGCAGCGCCGCTGCGCGGCCGAAGAGGGCGTCCATCGAGATCTCGATCCCCGGGAAGATCGCTCCACCCAGGTACTCGCCGTCGGGGGAGATCACGTCGAAGGTCGTGGCCGTGCCGAAGTCGACCACGACCGTCGGGCCCCCGTAGAGGTCGTAGGCGCCCACCGCGTTCGCGATGCGGTCCGCTCCCACCTCGCGGGGGTTGTCGTAGAGCACCGGCATACCGGTGCGCACCCCGGTGCCCAGGATGACCGGCTCCACCGTCAGGTAGCGCTCGCACATCCGCCGCAGCTCGTAGGTGATGCTCGGAACGCCGGAGGACACCGCGACGCCTCGGACGTCGTCCACCAGGTCCAGGTCCCGGCCGCTCAGCAGTTGGCGCAGCGTCAGCGCGAGCTCGTCGCCGGTCTGGTCGGCGCGGGTCGCGAGCCGCCAGTGCTCGAGCAGCTCATGGCTGCGGACACCGGAGTCGTAGAGCCCGACGACGGTCTGGGTGTTGCCGACGTCGATCACGAGCAGCATCGTGTTCCTCGGGCTCCGGCGGACATCACGACGATGCTGCTCCTCGGTCGGTGCGCTGACCGGTGGCCCTCCGGCTCGGTGGGGCCCCGGCAGTGCGGTTCCCGCCATGATGGCCGTCGCGCCACCACCGGTGCACGTCTCGCCGATCGGACCCCGGATTCTGTCGATGCGATCGGTGGTCGCCGCGAGCGGTGGTCGCAGCGAGGCACCGCTCGGAGACGGGCCGGACACTGCTCAGGCCAGATCGAGGCCCAGGTCGAGCACCGGCGCCGAGTTGGTGATCGCACCGACCGAGATCATGTCGACGCCGGTCGCGGCGTAGTCCCCGACCGTGTCGAGGGAGACCCCGCCGGACACCTCGAGCAGCGTGCGGCGCGCCGCGTCGGCCTGGCGTTGCGCGACGGCCGCGACGCAGTCGCGCACCTGGTCGGGGCGCATGTTGTCGAGCAGGACCGCGTCGGCGCCGACCTCGATCGCCTCGATGCACTGCTCGAACGAGTCGCACTCGACGTGCACCGTTCGCCCGGGCCACCGGTCCCGACCGTCGGCGCACCGCCTCGGTGACGGACACCTCGCCGAGGTGGTTGTCCTTGACGAGCATCCAGTCCGACAGGTTGCCGCGATGGTTGCGGCCGCCACCGGCACGCACTGCGGCCTTCTCCAGCGCCCGCAGGCCGGGCGTGGTCTTGCGGGTGTCCCAGATGCGTGCGCCCCCGGCGGCGGCCGCCGCCTGCACGTAGCGCTCGGTCAGGGTCGCGATCCCCGAGAGGTGCCCGAGCAGGTTGAGGGCGCTGCGCTCGCCGGTGAGGATCGACGGGAACGGGCCCGACAACGTCGCCACCACCTGTCCGGCCGAGAGCCGCGCCCCCTCCCCGGCCGACCAGACGATCGACACGTCCGGGTCGAGCTGCGCGAACACCTCGGTCGCCGCGCGGGTCCCGGCCAGTCGTCCGGGCTCACGGGCGACGATCCGCGCCTCGCCGTCGGTGCGGTCCAGCAGGGCCGAGGTGAGGTCGCCGAGGGGCGTCAGGTCCTCGGCGAGTGCACGTGCGACCACGTCGCGCACCGCGGCGAAGGGAGGGTGCAACCAGCCGGCGTCCATCTGCTCGGAGCCCATCGAGCCGGAGTCCATCGGGTCGGAGTCCATCGGGGCAGTGTGGCACGCCCGACCCGGGACGCGGCACGGCTCAGGCGCCGCCGACGACGAGGCGGTGCGTCTGCGTCGGGTCGAGCTCGGGCCGGTCCGACCGCGCGTGGGTCCCCCGGCTCTCGGTCCGTTCCCGCGCTGCCGCGACCAGCACACGGGCGATCGTCACCAGGTTGTCGAGCTCGGCCATCGCGGTGTCGACGCGCTCGCGTGGCTCGATCTCGCCCGTCGGAGCGATCGCCGCGGCGGTCGCCTCGATGGTCGCCGCGACGTCGATCAGCCGCCCCTCGGAACGCAGGACGCCGGCGTTGACCGACATGGCGTGCTGGAGCCGTGCGCGCAACATCGCCACGTCGGTAGCGGCGGGCGCGACGTCCGGGCCGGGTGGCGCTGCGCCGGCGCCGAGCTCGCCCGGCGTGGCGCGCCGGGCGCGTCGCGGCTCGTCGAGCTCCGCACCCGGACCGGCGCCCTCGAGCGCCTGCGTCGCGATCGCGGAGCCGGACGCCGAGCTGGCGGGCTCCAGGAGGGGCCGCATCGCACCGGTCGGGAGCGGGCCGTCGGCGCCGTCGGCGAGCGCCTCGATCGCGCGCGGACCGAAGACCATGCCCTCGAGCAGCGAGTTCGACGCCAGGCGGTTGGCGCCGTGCACGCCGGTGCACGCCGTCTCCCCCGCCGCCCACAGCCCCGGCAACGAGGTGGCGCCTTCGAGGTCGGTGACGATGCCGCCGCACTGGTGGTGCGCAGCAGGCGCCACGGGCAGCCAGTCGCTGCGCGGGTCGAGGCCCAACGCGGCGAGGTCGGCGTGGATCGTCGGGAAGCGCACGTCGAAGCGGTCCAGGCCGGTCGCGTCGAGCCAGACGTGCTCGGCGCCGCTCGAGGTCATGGTCGACAGGATCGCCCGGGACACCACGTCGCGTGGCAGGAGCTCGTCGACGAACCGCTCGCCGTCGGGGCCGCGCAGCAGCGCGCCGTGGCCGCGCAGCGCCTCGGAGAGCAACGGCCGTGGCATGGCCGGGTGGTGCAGCGCGGTCGGGTGGAACTGGAAGAACTCGAGGTCCGCGACCGCCACGCCGGCGCGCAGGGCCATCGCGACCCCGTCGCCGGTCGCGACGGCGGGGTTGGTGGTGATCTCGAACAGCTGGCCGGCGCCGCCGGTCGCGAGCAGGACATGTCGCGCGTCGACCCGCCGACGCCGGCCATCGGGCCCCGCGACGATCACACCGACGCACCGACCGTCGTCGAGTGCCAGATCGAGCGCGAACGTGTGCTCGTGGACGACCGCTGCGGTCGCGTGCACCGCCGCGACGAGGGCCCGTTCGATCTCGGCGCCGGTGGCGGCGCCCCCGGCGTGCACGACCCGCGCCACGGAGTGGCCGCCCTCGCGTGCCAGCTCGAGGTTGCCCGCAGCGTCGCGATCGAACTCGGCGCCCAGCGCGATGAGCTCCTCGACCCGGCGCGGGCCCTCGTCCACCAGCACCCGGACGGCGTCGACGTCGCAGAGCCCGGCACCGGCCGCGACCGTGTCGGCGAGGTGCAGGTCGATCTCCTCCGGGTCGCCCGACAGGGCTGCGGCGACCCCACCCTGGGCCCATCTGGTGGTCGCGAGGTCCAGTCCGCCCTTGGTGACCACCCCGGTCCGCAACCCGTGGATCCCTGCAGCCCGGACGGCTGCGGACAACCCGGCGACGCCCGAGCCGAGCACGACGAGATCCAGCGCGTCGCTCATCGCCGCCACCTGCTGCGCGCGCGGCGGAGCCGACGTCGCGCGGCGGGCGCCGGGTCGTTCATCGCAGCAGGCGGAGCACGTCGGGCTCCGCTCCAGGATCCCCGGACCCGACGCCGACGTTGTCGATGAGCCGCGCCCGACCGAAGCGGACCGCACCGAACAGCCGCGACCCGCGCCCTGCGACCCGTTGGGGACGCAGCGTGGCCGGCTCGGCCACCTCGACGTAGTCGAGCTCACCGAGCGGTGCCGCCTGGATCACCGAACGCATCAACGTGCGGACCTCGTCGGCGTCGGTCGTTCCCGACCGGATCGCCGCTGCGCCGAGCTGCAGCGCACGCTGGAGCACCGGAGCGACGGCGCGTTCCTCGTCGCTCAGGTAGGCGTTGCGACTCGACAACGCCAAGCCGTCGGGCTCCCGGACCGTGGGACAGCCGACCACCTCGACGGGGAAGGACAGATCCGCGACGAGCCGCCGGACGATAGCGAGCTGCTGGAAGTCCTTCTCCCCGAAGTAGGCGCGGCACGGACCGACGATGTTGAAGAGCTTGGCGACGACCGTGCAGACCCCGGCGAAGTGCGTCCGGCGCGAGCGACCCTCCATCGTCGAGCTCAGCTCCTCGACGCTGACCTGGGTCAGGACACCGTCGCGGCCGTCCGGATACATCTCGGTCAGGCTCCGGCACGAAGAGCACCGTCGCACCGCCCGCAGCAGCGGTCGCGGCGTCGCCCTCAGGGTCGCGCGGGTAGGCGTCGAGATCCTCGCCCTCGGCGAACTGCAAGGGGTTGACGAACACCGTGACCACCACCTCGTCGCACTCGCGAGCGGCGCTGCGCACCAGCTCCGCGTGGCCGTCGTGGAGGAAGCCCATGGTGGGGACCACCCCGACGCTGCGACCCGCGATCCGTGCCGCGTCGAGCTCGGTGCGCAACGCAGCGATGGTCGCCGGCGTGATCATCGCCGGGAGCCTACGTGAGCGGACTCACGACGCCGCTCCGGGGGACCGCCGCGTCGCTTCCCCGCCGGCCAACCGTGCTGCCGCCGTGCTCATCGCCCGGTAGGCGTCGCGCTCGTCGGCGGGCAACGCGTCGAGGTGTCGGGCGACGGTGTGGAGGTCGCCGCGGGCGACCGGCCCGGTCAGCGCCCGCTCCGGTCCCAGTTCCTCCACCGAGTCGAGCGCGCCGCGGGCGAGTGCCAGGTACGCCTCGACCGGGACGTCGAGCGCCGCCGCGAGTCGCTCGACCTGGCCGAGGAGCGCGACGAGGTGGTTGGACGCCACGACACAGGTGGCGTGGTGCAGCATCCGCCGGTCGTCGGGGACCACCACGGTGCGCCCGGCGAGCAGTTCGACGACGGCGACGAGCGACGCATCCCCCGACAGCGCGAACCACGCGCCGCGCAACCGTGCAGCGCCGGTCTCGCCGTCGGGCAGCGCGACCAGCGGATGGATCGACCCCCGCCGGGCGTGGTCCCCGAGCACGTCGAGGCCCACCGAGCCGGCGCAGTGCGCCACGACGGCCGGCAGGTCCGCCTCGAGCCGGGCGGCGGTCGCGGCGATCTGCGGGTCGGGAACGCACAACAGGACCAGGTCCGCATCCTCACCCGAGACCCGCGGTCGACCGGCCTCGGGGTCGTCGTGGTGGACCAGGGCGATGTCGAGACCGGCGCGCGCCAACGCGGTGGCGAACGACGTGCCGGCGCGACCCGCGCCGATCACGGCGACGCGGCGCAACGTCGCCGGGTCGCGGCCGCTCACAGGTCGTCGACCCGGCGGACCGTCCCGTCCGCGAGCTGCAGCTCACGCTCCGCGACGAGCTCCGGGGCCAGGTCGCGCAGCGGGGCCAGCACGAAGCGACGCTCGCGGTACCGGGGGTGCGGGATCGTGAGCCGCGGGTCGTCCAGCTCGACGCCGTCCATCCAGATGATGTCGATGTCGAGCGTCCGCGGCCCCCACCGGACCTCGCGCACCCGTTCCGCGGAGGACTCGATCCGATGGCACACGCCGAGGAGCTCGTTCGGGGAGAGCTCGGTGGCGAGCTCGACGATGAGGTTCAGGAACGGCTGCTGCTCGGGGCCACCGACCGGCTCCGTCTCGTACACCGGTGACACCGCGACCACGTCGGGCAGCGAGTCGACCGCATCGCTCAACAGCCCCCGTCGGTCCCCCAGGTTGGAGCCCAGCGACAGGAACGCCCGCACGGTCACCGGCGCGCCCGGCGGGTCAGCCTGACCCCCGAGCTGGCCAGGTCGTGCGGGACCGGCGGGCGGAGCTTGCGCACCGCGAGCTCCACGGCCTCGATGCGCTCGTCGAGCCCGAGGACCTCGGTCGCGACCCGCTGCGCGAGTCGTTCGAGCAGCTGTGGCTGCTCCGCGGTGATCACCGCGACGACGCGGTCGCACACGGCGCCGTAGTCGACGGTGTCGTCGAGGGCGTCGCTCGCACCCGCCGGCCCCAGGTCGACCTCGAGCGCCAGGTCGACCTCGAGCGGCTGGGCGCGGACGCGCTCCTCGCGGAGCACGCCGACGAGTGCGACGACGCGCAGCCCGCCCAGCTCGATCCGATCGCCCATCGGTGGAGCCTCAGGACCGCTCGACGAGCCGGGCGGCGTCGCCCACGAGCTCGCGGCCGTCGGCGCCGATCTGACGCCCGGTGATGTGCTCGATCGCTGCGACCGCCTCGGGGCGGTTCGGGCACCATCTCGCTCCACACCAGGTAGCCGGCGAGGAACCCGATGAGGCGCTCGGAGAGCTCGTCGGCGTGCAGGATCAGCTTGCGCCGCTCGGCGAGCAACCGTCGCAGCTCGCCGTAGGAGTCCGCCAGGAACCGCTGCTGGTCCTCGCCGGCCGGGAAGGGCCAGTGGCGCCGGGCGAGGCCCATGTCGTCGTAGCTGTGCAGGTTGTTCGGCGCCGAGGACATCGAGATGACCAGGTCGAAGCCCTGCTCACGGATCCAGATGATCTCCTCCTGGCGGCGGACCTTGCGGTGGTTCGCCGCGAATCCGCCGGGGCGTTCGCAGATGGCGAGCTGGTCCCTGATGATCCAGTGGAAGTGCCGGGGCTCGATGCCCTGGGCCCACTTGCCCTTCGTCGCCATCACGTCACCTCCTCCGGTGGTCGGTCCCAGCGCGGTCCGGACGGTCCGAAGGGAGCGGTTCGCGCCCCGACGGCCGTTGGGACAGCGGACCGATCGTAGAGGATGTCAGCGAGGGTCGAAGTCGCCGGCGACGACGGTCGCTGCAGCGACGGTGGCGGCGACGTCGTGGGCTCGGACCATCTGGACGCCCTGGGTCATGGCCCACGTCGCGGTCGCCAGCGACGCGTCGAGGCGGTCGCCGACCGGGAGCGGCTCGACCGTGCCCTCACCCGCTGCGGCGTCGGAGCGGGCCGACAGCTCGCCGGTGAACCGCTTCCGGCTGGTACCCACGAGCACGCTCGTGCCGCTGTCGACGAAGCGGTCCAGGTGGGCCAGCAGCTCCATGTTGTGTTCGGTGGTCTTCCCGAACCCGATCCCCGGATCGATCCAGACCTCGCGGACCCCGGCGCCACGGGCCACCTCCACGTGGTGGAGGAGGAAGTCGAGCACCTCGGCGACGACGTCGTCGTAGTGCGGGGACCGCTGCATCGTCTGCGGGTCGCCGGCCATGTGCATCGCGACCCACCCGACGCCGAGCTCGGCGGCGACCGGCCAGAGCGACGCCGACACATCGTTGAGCAGCTCGGCGCCCGCACCGACCGCAGCTCGCGCGGTCACCTCGTTGCGCGTGTCGATCGACAGGCGCACGCCGGCCCCGGCGGCCTCGGGCGCAAGGGCCTCGAGCACCGGCAGCACCCGACGGCACTCCTCGGCGGGGTCGATCGCTTCGGCGCCGGGTCGGGTCGACTCGCCGCCGACGTCGATCACGTCGGCGCCCTCGACGATCAGCTCGAGACCTCGGGCCACCGCAGCGTCCGTGTCGGCCCAGCGCCCGCCGTCGGAGAAGGAGTCGGGGGTCACGTTGAGGACCCCCATCACCCGGGGCTCGGGCACGTCAGCGATTGGTGCCGATGAATCGCATGGCCTCGCTGCGCGTCGAGACGTCGCTGCGGAACACGCCCCGGACCGCTGAGGTGACCGTCGACGCGCCGGGCTTGCGGATGCCGCGCATCCCCATGCACATGTGCTCCGCCTCGATGACGACCAGCGCTCCGCGGGGATCGAGGTGCGCCTCGATCGCGTCGGCGACCTGGGTCGTGAGCCGCTCCTGGACCTGGGGCCGGCGTGCGAACTCGTCGACGAGGCGGGCCAGCTTGGACAGCCCGGTCACCCGGCCGTCGGTGTTGGGGATGTAGGCGACGTGCGCCGTCCCGAAGAACGGCACCAGATGGTGCTCGCACATCGAGTACATCGGGATGTCACGCACCATGATCATCTCGTCGTGGCCGGCGTCGAAGGTCACCTTGAGGTGCCGTCCGGGATCCTCGTGAAGCCCGGCGCAGGTCTCGGCGTACATGCGGGCCACCCGCGCGGGGGTGTCGGCGAGGCCCTCGCGATCCACGTCCTCGCCGATCGCGATCAGGATCTCGCGCACCGCCGCAGCGATCCGGTCCTGGTCGACCTCGCTCGCCAGCGGACCGGGGAGCGGGAGGTCGTCGGGGACGTTGAGGTCCGAGCCGTCACCCGACGAGCCGGAGTCGGCCCGACTCAGGGAGGTGTGGGGCTCGTCGCTGCTGACGACGTGGTCGGCGTCGTGGATCTGTGCCATGGGACGTCCAGTCTGGTGGTCGCAGTGGTCGCTTCGATGGTCTCGGAATGGTCCGTCTCGTCCCCGACACCGTCGAGCAGGTCGGCGAGCTGGTCGTCCATCAGGGTCTCGTGCTCGAGCAGCGCTGCCGCGAGCCGATCGAGCACCCCGCGGTGCGAGTCGAGGATACGACGCGCCCGCCGATGTGCCTCGTCGAGCAGCACTGCGACCTCGTCGTCGATGCGCCGGGCGAGATCCTCGGAGTGGTCGGCCGACCGGGTGTGCTCACGACCCAGGAACGGCTCGCCGTCGCGGCCGGCGAAGCGCTGGGGGCCGAGCTGGGGGCTCATGCCGAACTCGGTGACCATCGACCTCGCGACCTGGGTGGCGCGTTCGATGTCGTCGGTGGCACCGGTCGTGATCTCGCCGAGCACTGCCTCTTCCGCGCTGCGGCCGCCGAGGGTCATGGCCAGCACGTCGGCGAGCTGGGCGCGTGAGTGCAGACGGCGATCCTCGGTGGGCAGGATCACGGTGTGCCCGAGTGCCGCACCACGGGCGACGATCGAGATCTTGTGCACCTCGTCGGTGTTGGGCAGCACGTGCGCAACGAGCGCGTGGCCCGCCTCGTGGACCGCGACGGTGTGGCGCTCGTGCTCGGACATGACGCGGCTGGCCCGCTCGGGACCCGTGAGCACGCGGTCCACCGCACCGACGAGGTCGGTCTGGGAGATCGTGGATGCCCCGCGCCGCGCGGCGAGCAGCGCGGCCTCGTTCACGACGTTGGAGAGGTCGGCGCCGGTGAAGCCCGGGGTCCGGCGAGCGATCACGTCGAGCTCGGCCGCAGCGTCAACGGGCTTGCCCCGCGCGTGCACCTCGAGGATCGCGAGCCGGCCCGTCGCGTCGGGGAGGTCGACGAGCACCTGGCGGTCGAAGCGGCCCGGTCGCAACAGCGCCGGGTCCAACACGTCGGGGCGGTTCGTCGCCGCCATGAGGATCACGCCGGATGCGCCGTCGAAGCCGTCCATCTCCACGAGGAGCTGGTTGAGGGTCTGCTCGCGCTCGTCGTGCCCTCCGCCCACCCCGGCGCCGCGGTGACGACCGACCGCGTCGATCTCGTCGACGAAGACGATGGCGGGCGCACTCGCGGCAGCCTGCTTGAACAGGTCCCGGACCCGGCTCGCTCCCACGCCGACGAACATCTCGACGAAGTCGGACCCGGAGATGGTGAAGAACGGGACGTCCGCCTCGCCGGCAACCGCCCGGGCGAGCAGGGTCTTGCCCGTGCCCGGTGGTCCGGCGAGCAGGACGCCCTTGGGGATGCGGGCACCGAGGGCTGCGAACCGCTCCGGGTCGCGGAGGAACTCGACCACCTCGCGCAGCTCGCCGACGGCCTCGTCGGCGCCCGCGACGTCATCGAAGTCGACCGAGGCGTCGGACCGTTCGGCCAGCTTCGTCTTGGCGCGGGCGAACTTCATCGCACGACCGCCGCCACCCATGCGGGTCACGAACCAGACGAACACCCCCACGATCAGCAGGGTGGGCAGGAAGGTGAACAGGAAGTCGACGAGCGTGTAGCCCTCGCCGTTGTCGGCGTCGGCCTCGATCCCGGCGTCGAGCAGCTCGTCGGTCAGCCGCTCGCCGTAGTCACGCGGGATGACCGTGACGTACTCCTCACCGTCGGTGAGCTGACCCTCGACGGTGGAGCTGCCGTTCTGGATCGTGGCGGTCTCGACCTGACCCTCGGCGAGCCGCTCGGAGAACTCATCCAGGCGCAGCGGGGTCGGCTCGGTCCCCCACGGGGCGATCAGCACGACGACGATCGCCGCGAGCGCGACGATCCCGAGGATCGCCTGCCAGAGCGGGACCTTGCCGAACAGCTTCGTCTTCACCGGCGGTCAGGGTACCGATGCTGTGGGGCAACCGTGCGCCGCGCACGCGGTGCGCTCGGGAGCGGCTCGGTCGGGCCGGCCATCCCGCTCGATGATGGCACCCGCTCAGGCGTCGGGGCGGTAGGCGGCGAGGTAGCGGAGGTTGCGGTACTGCTCGGCGGCGTCGAGCCCGTAGCCCACCACGAAGTCACCGGGGATCGTGAAGCCGACGTAGCGCACCCCGAGCCCCTCGAGGTCCGCGGACTCGCGGGCCAACAGGGTGCAGACCTCGAGGCTCGCCGGACCGCGCGCCTCGAGGCTGCGGCGCAGGTACCGCAGCGTCAGCCCGGTGTCGACGATGTCCTCGACCAGCACGACGTCGCGGTCGGTGAGGTCGACGTCGAGGTCCTTGACCAGTCGCACCACACCCGAGGTCCGCGTCGAGGACCCGTAGGACGACACCGCGATGAAGTCGATCTCGACGGGCAGGTCGATCGCGAACGCCAGGTCGGTCAAGAACGCGTACGCACCACGCAGCACGCAGACCAGCAGCGGTCGCCGCGAGGCGTAGTCCTCGGTGATCTGCGCGCCGATCTCGCGGATGCGGGTGGTGAGCTGCTCCTCGCTCAACAGCACCGGGCCGAGGCGATCGTCGTCGGTCAGTCGCGCCGGATCGGGGTGCTCGTCGCTCATCTCGGCGACCCTACCTGCACCAGGTCGAGTCGACCCCGGCTGCGGACCAGTCGCCAGCCATCGGCGACCTCGGTGCCCCGTGCGTCGCCGTGGACCACCTCGAGCATCCGGTCCGTCGCCGCGGCGTCCGGGCCGTGGCCGTGGCCGCTCCGCTCCTGCCACCAACGTCGCAGCGCCAGCGCGGCGAGTTCGGCGGGCGCATCCGCGAGCGCTCGCGCATCGGTCGGGTCGAGGGGGTCGACCAGGCGGTCGAGCAGGTCCCGCTGCGCAGCGGACCGATGTGCGAGTCGACACAGCAACGGCACGACGTCGCGACCGGCGACGTCGTCGAGCAGCGGCAGGACCTCGGCGCGCACGCGGTTGCGCACGAAGCGAGGGTCGGTGTTCATGGGGTCCTCGGCCGGGTCGAGGCCGAGATGCGCGCACAGGGCACGTGTCTCGCGTCGGCGCAGGGCGAGCAACGGGTGCGTCGCCGGCGCCATCTGCGCGAGACCGCCCGGTCCGGTCCCCCGGAGGAGCCGCACGAGCAGCGTCTCGGCCTGGTCGTCCGCCGTGTGCCCGAGCAGCGCGTCGGGCGGGAGGACCGAGCGACGGGCGTCGCGGGCCCGTTCCTCCAGGTTCGGCCCCGGCTCGACGGTCACCGAGGCGCTCCGTGCCGGTGCGCCCCAGGCAGCGGCCACCGCGATGACCCGGTCGGCATCGGCCGCCGAGCCGGGGCGCAGACCGTGGTCGACGTGGACCGCGGTGACCTCCAGACCCCCAGCGACGCAGAGCGCCAGGAGCGCGGTCGAGTCGGCGCCACCCGAGACGGCTGCGGTCACCGACGTGCCCGCAGCGGGCAGCGTCGTCCGGTCGAGCAGCGCAGCGACGTGCGGGTCGGCGCGATCGGGTCGATGCGGCGAGTCCACGTGCCCGCCTCGGTCGCTCGGGCTCAGGCGGCGGCGCCGGGCGCCACCCGGGTCACCCACGTCGAGGGCTCG
The DNA here is from genome assembly GCA_942490665.1 of uncultured Microthrixaceae bacterium. GTDB lineage: Bacteria > Actinomycetota > Acidimicrobiia > Acidimicrobiales > Microtrichaceae > SKRR01. The sequence goes on along the minus strand of CALNXV010000002.1, from coordinate 33,887 downwards.
CGGATCTCTGCGAGGGTCGGCAGGTTCTCGGGGCGCTCGAACGCCCGGTTGAGCAGCGCCGGACCGCCGACGTCCTCGACCGCGGCGATGAAGCGCTCGCCCTGTTCGTACTGGGCGAGCTTCGCCTCGAGGCCGATCAGCCGCTGCAGCAGCTTCGTCGCCAGGTTCATCTCGGTCCGTCGTGATCGCAACACCCTGGCGAAACGATCCGCGGAGGGCACCTGTTCGAGCGCCGCGCGGTCCATCGTCACGTCGCCGTGGCCCTCGAGCAAGCTCATCAGTCCGCCCACGCGTTCCATCGCCTCGCGCTGCTCCGGCGATGCGAACAACGCCACGACCCCACCGTCGCTCAGTGGGTTGGTCCGGGTCCGCGCCGACTCGGCGAGGCGGCCCACGGCGCTGAACAGCCGCTTGGGATCGGGTTCCGCCGCTCCGACGAGCTCCTCCACGAGGCCGAGGAAGTACTCGCGCAACCACGGCACCCCCGTGAACTGGGTGCGGTGGGTCACCTCGTGCAGCGCGACCCACAGGCGGAACTCGTCGGGCGGGAAGGAGTGACGCTTCTCGAGAGCGAGGATGTTCGGGCCCACGTAGTAGACGAGGTCCTGGTCGTCGGGGTCCTCCTCCTCGAGCACCAACAGGTCGTACTGGCCGAGCACGCGGGTCGACATCCAACCGAGCAGGCCGCCCAGCTCCACCGCTGCGACCTTGCCCGAGAAGGAACCGACCGGACCGGTCGCGACGTGATCGAGTCGCTCGAGGACGGGACGCAGCAGCCGGCGGTAGCTGGCGAGGTTCGCCGCCACCCAGTCGTCACGATCCACGACGCGGGCACGGGCGTCACCGGCAAGTGAGCGGATACCGGTCTCGGCCTCGACGTGCACCTGTGCCTGCGCGGTGAACTCGGCGAAGTCCGTCTCGAGTCCGGCAGCGTGGTAGGACTCGGCGAACGGGTCGTTGCCCGAGATCCTCGATGCGACCCGCTGCGCCAGTACCCAGTCGACCGCGTCGCTCACGTCCGGGCGACCCGACTCAGGCGTCGGAGTTCGGGTACCGGGTCTTGGTGACCCGTGTGGCGTAGAGGCCGAGCACGGACACCACGGCGATGATGGCGCCGATGGCGATCGGCACGGCGAGCCAGAAGTGCCAAACCTGTGCGAGCAGCATGGGGACAGTGTAGGGGCGGCATCGGGCCAGCAACAGCCGGGCCCACGGGCACCGCCCGGTGGATCGGGTGTGACCAGGGTGACACCCGGTGGTGCATCCAGAGGAGCGACACGGCTCGAAAGAGAGGACATGCAACGCACCATTCGTCCCGTGCTCGTGATCGCCGCCGCTCTCGCCACCCTGGTGGCCGCTGCCTGTGCCCCGATGGGCCCGGTCCGGACCTCCACCGTCGAGTCCGTCGAGGTGGAGCGCTACCTGGGCACCTGGTACGAGCAGGGCAGCGTCAAGCAGTTCTTCTCGGTCGGCCTCGTGAACACCACGGCGAACTACTCGCTGCGTGCGGACGGCAACATCCGCGTCGAGAACCGCGGCGAGTACTTCTTCGACGGTGGCCCGCAGTCACGCATCGTCGGCTCGGCCACCCCGGTCGACGACACCAACGCCCGGTTGAACGTCTCGTTCACCGGCTCGACCTCGGCCTCGCCCCCGGGGAACTACTGGATCGTCGACCTCGATCCCGACTACCGCTGGGCGATCGTCAGCGACCAGACCGGCAGCAGCGGCTTCATCCTGACCCGTGACCAGGCCGTCAGCGACGAGTTCTACGACGAGCTGGTCGATCGGGCAGCGGCGGCGAACGTGGACGTCGCCAACCTCACCCGCACCCCGCAGTTCCCCTGAGCATCGATTCTCGGAATCGCGGCATCCTCGCCTGACGTGCGGGTCCCCCCCCCGCCTGCAGCAGGCACGCTGATCCTTCCCCCCGGGATCAGCGACGGGCCTGGTCGAGCAGTCGCTCGACCAGGCCCGTCGGTCATCCCCTCGTCGACGAGCCGCACGGCGCGGCTCGATCGGCGTCGGTCAGCCCTTGGCCCGCCTGGCCAGCAGCGTGATGGTGGCGCCCGCCATGAGGAGCAGGCCCCCGAGGGCGACTCCCGGCGACGAGGTGGAGCCGGTCGTTGCGAGCATCGCCCGCGCCGCAGCAGTCGTGGCTGCTGCGATGCTGCTGGGTGCCGAGCACCTGATCCGGCGCTGCGGCTGCTGCGGGCGGCTCCGGGGTGATCTGGACCGGCACGGTGCTGGTCCCCTGCACCTCGGCGGGGATGGTGCTCGTCCCCGCGACCTCGGCGGTCGTGGTGGTCGTCGTCGACTCCGTCGTGGTGGTCGACTCCGTCGTCGTGGTGGTCGCCTCCGTCGTCGTGGTGGTCGACTCCGTCGTCGTGGTGGTCGACTCCGTCGTCGTGGTGGCCTCGGTCGTGGTGGTGGCCCACGTCGGGTTGCACTCGCGACCCGTCACCGTTGAACTGCAGCGACGTGGAGACGTCGAACGGGAACAGCAGCGGCCCGTGGAACTCGCCGAGCGGCGAGATGACCTGCGGCGACACCCCGGTGATCACGTCGAACTGCACGGGGTCGCACTCCTTGGCGAACCGCACCTCGGTCACCCCGGCGACGTCAAGGCGGAAGTCCACCCGTTCGAGGAGCGTCTGGGGCCACGCCTCGCCGTTGTCGGGCATGGCGTAGACGACTGCCGCCGCGTCGATCGGTGAGCACAGCGGGGCGGAGACGTCGATCCGCAGCGTGAACGCCTCGTCGGTGTTGCTCGGCGTATTGCTCAGCGCGAGCAGCGGCGGCAGACACGGCGCCCCGACCCCCGACGGTGTCGTCGTGATCGTCACCGCGCTGGTCGGTTCGTCGGCCGGGACCTCCTCGTCGGCCTCGACCGCTCCGGCGAGGGGGCCGGCGATCAGCAGCGCGCCGGCAGCGAGCGACAGCGCGGCGACCGACCGCATCGCTGACGGCGTGCGGCCGCGCCCTGAGTGGGGTGCGTTCATGTGTTGTCTCCCGTCCACGAGCGCCTGCATCCGGCGCTCAGCGTGCAGGTTACCCAGCTGCGCTCAGCGCAACGAGAGTGCGGGTCGTTCGGACCCTCACACCTGCGGATCAGACCAGCTCGGCCAGCCGGTCGACGCCGGCCACGATGCCGTCGACCAGGATCTCGACGTCGGGTGCGCTGTCCCAGTCGCCGGTCGCGCCGAAGGCCAGCGCCCCGTTGTACGACAGGATGGCGGTGCCGACCCGGACGCCGTAGCTGATGGGCACGAACGGCAGGTACTCCAGCAGCTCACTGCCGAGGCAGAAGAGCGGGAACTGCGGCCCGGGCACGTTGGTGGTCACCGTGGTGACCGAGCGCTGGGTGATCGTGTGCTGTGAGAGCAGCCCGAGTCGGCTGATCGCTCCCACGATGGGCGGCGGCGCCAGGTTCCCGATGTCGGTGACGAACTCGCCCGCCTCGGCCATGTGGGATCCCTTGAGCTCGCGCATGTCCCGATGGACCCGTTCGAACGCGACGAGCGGGTCGTCGGTGTCCACGGGCAGGTCCAACAGCAGCGCGGAGACGCGGTTGTCGACCTCGCCGGAGGCCTCGCCGGAGCGGACCGACACCGGCACCAGCGTGCGCACGGTGGTGGTGGCCGGGTCGTCGCCCCGTTCGATGAGCAGGTCGCGGTACCCGGCGGTCACCGCCGCGAGCACGACGTCGTTGACGGTGCCGTCGAGCGCCTTGCCGATGCGCTTCACCTGGGCGAGATCGGCCGAGGCATGGCACCACACCCGGTGTGGACCGATCGTGCCCTCGAGCGACGACGCCGGGGTGAACCCGAGCCGCTTGCCGAGGCGCACCAGGCCCAGGCCCAGCTCGGCCCCATTGCGCATGGCGCCGAGCGGGTCGGTGAACGCTCCCGGTGCACGCTTCGCGAGGGAGGCGGCGTCGGACACGGCCCCCGCCCAGGCGTCGACGACGAGCGCTGCGCCCGAGGGCTCGGCCTCGGGTTCCCACGGCTCGGGTTCGGGGATCGGCGCGTCCGGTTCGAGATCCAGGAGGACCTCGAGCAGCCCCACGCCGGCGATGCCGTCGACCATGCTGTGGTGCAACTTGAACAGGAGCGCCCAGCGGTCACCGGCGAGGCCCTCCACCAGCCAGGTCTCCCACAGCGGCCGGTACCGGTCGAGGGGCTGGGACATGAGCCGACCCATGAGGTGGTGCAGCTCGTCGTCGCCGCCCGGCGCGGGCAGCGCGGTGTGGCGCACGTGGTAGGCGAGGTTGAAGTGGGGGTCGTCGACCCAGACGGGACGACCGAGCTCGAGGGGGACCTGGCGGACCCGTTGGCGGTACCGGGGGATCCGGTGCAGCTTGGCCGCGATCATCGCCACGAGGTCGTCGAAGGCGGGCGCCGGATCGGCGAACGTGCACACCCCCGCGATGTGCATGTGCGAGCTGGCGTCCTCGAGGTGCAGGAACTCGGCGTCCAGCGTGCTCATGCGGTCCATCGTCAGCCCCCGGCCGGTCGTTGTGGCTGCGATCGTAGCCAGCGGTGCGACCGCAACGAACCCGGTCACGAATCGCCCGCACCGGGTGATCCATCGGTCGACCACACCGGCGCAAGACGTGTGCTGCGGCCGACCGAGTCGCTCGAACACCCGAGGAGCACACCTGGCCACCGACACCTACTTCGCGTTCATCGGCGTCGACGCCGACGTCCGGACGGCCACGGCCGGCTACGAGGCGGTCGAGAACCTCCGCACGGAGGCCGGTCTGGGTCGACGCGTACGACGCGGCGATCGTCGAACGCACCGAGAACGGCAAGGTGAAGATCGTCCAGCAGCGCGAGACGCCGAGACGATCGAGGCCGACGCCGCGTCCTGACGGCGTCTCGGCTGACGGGCGACCGGCCCGACCTCCGTGTGCGGCGCAGGTCGCTGGACCGCTACTTCATTGCCCTCACACGTGATTGCCCTCACAAGTGCCTGGTAGCGTCCGGGCCGGACCAGGAGGTGTCAGATGAGGACCACCGCTGCAGCGGCGATCGGACTCGTCGGGATCCTCGTCGTCGGAACCGCTGCCTGCGGCACCGACGACGAGGGGGCCGACACCGGGACCACACTCGGACTCGACCACCACGGTGGTCGACCGTGCCGACGAGCTGCTCGTGGAGCTCGTCGGATGCCACCAGGCGGGCTTCCCCACGGGGATCGAGCCGGCGGCAGCCGAGGCACGCGTGGACGACGGGCAGGAGGTCTACCTCGACGACGAGGGCAACGCGCGCTTCACCCTGATCTCCAAGGACTGCGAGGACCTGGTCGTGGATGGCGCCTCGATGGGAGCCGGGCACTTCAACACCGCCTGGATCCGCATCACCGGCCCCGACGAGCTCCGCACCATCGAGGGAGTCCCGGACGCATCGGTGTCGCCGACGGACTACTTCCACCCGGTCGCGTTCCAGACCGACAATGCCGAGTTCGCCGAGGCGACTGCCGACTTCGGTGTCCCGATGACGCTCGCGTCCTCGATGACCATGGATCCGGCCGCACCGGGGACCATGACCGGGACCGTCGAGGACGACGACCCCGACCGGCCGCTCTCCTACCGGTACACGATGGACAACACGAACGAGATCCCACCGGGGACCCAGGGCGTCGTGCACGTGCTGCAGGGCACCGACGACGGTGGCGACGACCTGACCTACGACATCGAATGCCCGGTCGAGGGCGGGTGGTTCGCCAATCCGACCACCATCGAGTTCGATCCCGGGTCGGCCGTCGAGGACCTGGTCGGCACCGGCTACTCCGGCGTCGGCCCGAGCCCGAACCTGAGCTGCGACGTCGCCATCAGCCGCAACGCCGGCTGACCCGGACCCACCGCGTCGTCGGGGCGACGCTCGCCGGGCGGAGCGGTCCGACCGAGATCGTGGCGCGGCCACCCGACCGTATCCTCCGCCGATGGATCGGGATCCGGTGCACGTGCAGGTCGACGGGATCGATCTCCGTTCGACGTTGCGGACCATCGCCTTCCTGCCCGGCGACCCCACGGTCCGCCTGACCCCCGCGAGCTTCGAGCGGGCGACGGTCACGCCGGAGGGCACCGGGACCGTCCGGGTCGAGTGGGGCGACGACGAGGTCGCACGGGTCTCGACCCACGGCGACGCGGCCGCATGGCTCCGCGCACGCGCGCCGGGGCTGCTCGGCCTGCTCGACGACCCGACGGGGTTCGACCCGCCCCACCCGGTGGTGCGCGAGCTCTGGCGACGCCACGCCGGCGACCGGATCCCGCGCACCGGGACGCTGTGGCACGACCTCGCCTGGTTCATCGTCCAACAGCGGGTCACCAGCGAGGACGCCGCCACCCAGTGGCGCCGACTGGTGGACGCACTCGGCGCGCCGGCTCCCGGCAGCGAGGGACTCCGGGCGCCGCCACTCCCCGAGACCATCGCCCGGTGCAGCTACCACGACCTGCATCGCTTCGGCATCGAGCGACAGCGCAGCGAGCACCTGATCGCAGCCGCGCGCTTCGCCGTCCGACTCGGTGGGCGTGGCACGGACCGGACCGAGGACGTGGCAGCTGCGCTGGCGTCGGTGCCGGGCGTCGGGCCGTGGACCCGGAGCTGCATGGCGGTGCAGACCTGGGGTCAGCCCGACACGGTCATCCTCGGCGACGACGGGATCCCCTCGATGGTGTCGTGGCTGCTCGCCGGGGAGCAGCGCGCCGACGACGCCCGGCTGGCGGAGCTGCTCGAGCCGTTCCGACCGCACCGACATCGGGTGGTCCGCCTGGCGTGGGCGAGCGGGGCGACACCGCCGCGCCGCCATCACCGCGGCCGGCGCGACGACATCCGTCACCGCTGAGTCGGACCTGCCGGCTCGGCGAACCGCTGAGGGGGCACCGGGTGGTGGCGCTCCCTCCCCGCAGTCGAGACCGAGCAGCGAGGAGGGCGCCACGGCCCGCGTGCACGGTCAGGTGAAGTCGACCGTGCCCAGGATGAGGTCCGCGCCCGTGAAGGTCAGGCTGGGAGGGTCCAGGACATCCGAGGCCTCCAGCGACCCGACCGGGCTCGTTCCGGAGAACCGGCCCGACGTGATGTTCCACCGCAGCTCGTAGGCCCGACCATCGACCGGATCGGCGACCAGCACCACCTCGGCCTCCACCTCCGACGTGGCGCCGTCGCTCCAGGCGACCGGGCCGGTGTCCACGGACACGGTCGTGCCGATCGGCAGCGTGAGGAAGGAGTTGTCGGTCGTGTCGTTGACGTAGAGGGGGACGGTGTCACCGGTGCCGGTGTAGGTCCCGGTGAACCCGCCCGCCGTCTCGGACGACGTGCACCCCGACAGCTCCAAGCTCACCGTCGTCTGCTGCGCCACCGGTCCGCTCGGATCGGCCAGCAGGATGCCCGGGTCGTAGTCGAGGGAGCCGGCACCGGCGTCACAGACGCCGGTCTCGACGCCCACGGGAACGCAGTCCGCCGATGACGTGGCTCCGGCGGCGAGGGTCGTGGTCCCGGCGGGGCACGGCGTCGCCTGGGCCGCCGCGACCTGGTCGACGTAGGTGCCGATCTCGGCGATGACGCACGACGACTGCGCGGACAGCGGCTGGTACCGACCGAGCGGGCACGCTGACGCCTGCGCCGCACCCGAGATGTCGACGAAGAACCCCGGGGGGGCGTCCGTGGCGGCGATCGCGCCCTCGACGTCGACGAAGGTGCCGATCGGGGCGACCAGACAGGACTGCTGCCCGGCGTCGGGCTGATAGGTCCCGAGCGCACAGTTCGTCGCCTGGAGCGCTCCCGCCGTGCTGACGAACCTGCCGGGCCGGTGCGGGCGTGCACGGTTCGTTGCCGTCGACCGCACTGAACGTGCCGGGCGCGCACGCCACGGGTACCGCCGTCGTGGTTGTGCTGGTCGTCGTCGTGGTGCCGCCGGGCGGCTGCGGCATGCACGCCGCTGCCAGGACGACGAGTACCGCCAGCGGCACCGCCGCAGTGAAGAAACGCTTCATTCTGAAAATCCCCCTGCCAAGCGGCGCACAGCTACGCCGCGGGAGCACCGTAGGGCACGATCCGATCGAGGCCAGCATCGTTGTGATCGTTTCTGATCGCAGCGATGCTGTGCACGCGGTCGGCGGCCGGTTCCCGGAGCGCGCCGTCACCACCGCCGCACGAGCTCGACATCGACTCCAGTGTCGACCGGGTCGAGCGGCCGGCTCGTCCGCCGGCGGTTCAGGTCGCTGTCGCGGCGAGCTCCGCGCCCGCTGCGGTCGGACGGGTCAGCCGGTGAAGCTGATCGGCGCGGGGGCCGAGGTCGACTGCGCGGCTGCCGACGGCTGCGGCGCCACCTGCGGCTGGGCTGCCGGGAGCTGGGTCTCACCGAGGACCTCGGCCGGGACCTCGGTGGTGGTCGGCGCGACGGTCGTCGTCGTGACGTCCTGGCTGCAGTCGAACGAGAGCACGAACCCACCGCTGCTGATGCCGTCCTCGCCCAGCTGGAGCTCGACGATGACGGCCTCACCGAGGACGACCTCACCCTCCGCCGTGGTCTCCTGGAAGGCCTCGGACTCGACGTCGGTGAACGTCACCGACTCACCACCGGTGGAGACGATGAGGTTGTTGCCGTCGTGGATCGACTCGTTGTTGTCCGCGACCAGCGTGGCCTCGCACGAGTCGCCGACCAGGTCGGCGGGGACCGTGGCGCGCGCGACCTCGACGGTCCCGCTCCCCCGCACCACCTCGTAGTCGATCTGGATGACCAGGTCGTCAGCGGCGCCGGCGGGCGCCATGAACCCCACGGCGACTGCTGCGATGACCGCTGCTGCGGTGAGAAGACCTTTTCGAACCATGATGTGCATCCTTCGCTGTGCGGGAACCGATCGACTGACGGCGGAACCCTACCCTCACGGCGACAGCGAGTCCGACGGCGCCTGACGGGTCCGGCCACCGGTCGCCCCGACCGGATGTCCGCGCCGTCCCGACCACGGCGGCCGTGCGATCCTGTCTCCCTCGGCTGCCCGATCGCCGGGGGTCGGACGGGGTCGAGGAACGGGGGCCCGGGAACACGGTGGACAGCAACAGGGTGCGACAGATCTGCAGGTCGGTGCGTTCCGTGACGGGTCGTCCCAGCGCGGCGAGGCCCCGTGTGGTCGTGGCCGGCATGGGCGACACGGGAGTACCGATCGCGGTCCGGCTCGCCCGTCGCTGCGATGTGGTCGGGATCTCCACGCGTCCGGCGCTGGTGAGCGGCCAGGAGCTCGGGACCCGGCTCTCGCAGCCACAGCAGTGGCGCTCCAGCTACCTCGTCCCCTTCGCGAGGTTCCGGGGACTGGACCGGGTGCGCCTCCTGCACGGGCGCATCGTGTCGGTCGACCTCGAGCGCCGCCAGGTCGAGGTGGAGGACGCATCGGGCGCGATGGTCAGCGAGCCCTACGACTGGCTCGTGGTCGCGACCGGCGCGTCGAACGGGTTCTGGCGCCACGACCGCGTGGAGGACCTCGCCGACGTGCTCGCCGACCACGACGGCGTGGGCGACCAGCTCGCCGCGGCGACCACCGTCGCCGTCGTCGGTGGCGGGCCGAGCGGCGTGAGCGTCGCCGACAACCTCGCCCGGCTCGGATCCCAGGACGTGCACCTGTTCCACTCCGGCGAGCTGCCGCTGCCGGGCTACCACCCACGGGCCCGACAGTGGGTCGCCGAGCGACTCCACCTCGACGGTGTGCGCGTGCATCCGAACCATCGGGCACGGACCGACGACGACTTCACCGGGGACCGGATCACGTCCGGCCGCGTCGACTGGTCGACCGGCCAGGAACCCTTCGCGGCAGACGCCATCATCTGGGCCGTCGGGAGCGTCCGGCCCCACAGCGGGTTCCTCCCGGCGGACGTGCTCGACCCGGACGGCTTCGTGCTCGTGGATCGGCACCTGCGGCTCCCGGGCCATCCCGACGTCTTCGCGGTCGGTGACGTCGCCGCCTCGGACCCCAACCGGAGCTCGGCGCGGAACTTCGGCTACCGGGTGGTCGTCGCGAACCTCCACCGCCTCATCGCCGGCAGCGGTCGGAAGCTGCGGGCCTTCCAGGCCCCCGACTACCGGTGGGGCTCGGTGCTGGGCGTGCAGGACGACGGCCTCGTCCTCCTCCAGCCGGACGGGAAGCGGATCCGGGTTCCCCGCTGGCTGGCCCAGGAGGTGCTGCTCCGGCTGTTCGTCCGCACGTACCTCTACGGCACGCTGCGCCGGACGGGTCGGGTCGGGTCGAGCCCGGCAGGAGAGCGGAACTCCTGACCTGCCCAGTACGAGGTGTCCCGCACCGGACGCCGTGCGAGGTCCTGGGAGTGCAGCGGCCACTCGGCCACCGATCGACTGCCGGGCTCGTCACGCGTGTGCGGCATCGCCCCCGATAGGCTCGCTGGCATGAAGGCGCCCATGGGAGTCCTGTTCGCCCTCGCACTGCTCCTGTTGCCCGCATCAGCGATGGCGGGGGCGCAGGATGTCGATGCCGCGGCGGTGACCTCCACCGTCTCGGTCACACCGAATCCAACGAACCCGGGCGCCAAGGCGACCGCAGTCTTCACGTTCACGACCGACGGACCGGACTCGATCCGGATCGGCGCCGGGCTCCTGGGCACGAACGGCAACGGGTTCTTGACCGACAACGGTCAGGTGGCGGAACTCACCAACTGTGCGTTGGACTCGACCCTCCGCGCGTACGGCTGCGACTGGAATCCCGCCGGACCGGGCCAGGTCGTCATCACACTCACGGTCGACGTCTCGCCCGAGACACCCGCAGGGTCCTCGTTCGAGGTCGGCTCAGCCGTCGGCAACACCTTCGACCAGTTCACCGACCTCGACATCGTCGCTGCCACCACGTCGACCACCACGAGCACAACCACGACGACCACCACGACGACGACCACGCCGCAAGTACCCGCCCCGACAGCAGCGCAGGGCGACGGGGAGACAGCACTGCGGAGCGCCGCACCACTGCGCTTCACAGGCTGAACGAGGTCCAGCGGATCCACGTCCAGCGACCGAGTTCCACGCCCTGAGCTCGTGCGGTCGGTCGGCTGCGGTCGGTCGGGCGTGAGCGGCGGCGTGGCGTCGACCTCACGTTCCCGCCAACCGGTCTGGCCCCGGCCGGTCAGGATCTGTTGGCGACGGCCAGGAGCCGGAGGATCATCAGGTAGAGCCAGATCAGCGTGACGAGCAGTCCGTAGGCGCTGTACCACTCGAGCCACTTCGGGGCGCCGGTCTGCACGCCGACCTCGATCGCGCCGAAGTTGAGCGTCAGCGTCAGGGCGGCGAGCACGACGGCGATCAGCGTGACCGCGATCCCCACGGTCCGGAACTGCTCGGAGTAGAGGAACCCGACGTCGAAGATGGACAGCACCCAGACCAGGAGGTAGAGCAGGCACAGCCCGCCCAGTCCAGCGCTGACCCCGAAGGCCATCTTGGCGGTCGGCCGGACGATCCGCGTCACGTAGAGGAGGAGTGCGACGAGGAAGACGCACACGGTGCCGAGGATGGCGGCCGCGACGATGCCATCGGTCTGCGTGTCGAACATGGCCGAGATGGCACCGAGGAGGTACCCCTCGAGGGCGGCGTAGATGAGGCCGGACACCGCCGCGCGCCGCGGGTTGAGCGACGTGTAGATGCCGACTCCGAAGGCCAGGAACGACGCCAGCCAGAACCCACCCGGCACGGTGACGGTCACCGTGGCGTAGCCACCTGCTGCGTCCGCGGTGAGCGGATCCACCGTGGCGTTCCAGCCGTAGAGCCCGGCGGCAACGAGGACGACGAGGAACGCCAGCGACTTGACGAACACACCCCCGACCGACATCGATGCGTCGGTACTCGGCGTCGCGAGCGCGGACTGGACCTCGTGTCGGTCGAAGGCGGGGTTGCCGCCGCCCGACCGTGGGCTGATCGTGGCTGTCACTGTCGCGGCCTCCCGTCGTGAAGTGGGGGGTCTCCCCGATCGCCGGGAGGGTCGTGCCCGGCCGGCGGGACGGGCGGGAACCTAGCTGAAGCGTGGCCCGTCACGCGAGGGCGTCAGCGCGCTCGTGCAGTCACGAGTCCCCGCTGACCGGGCGGGAGCAGCTTCGATGGCGCTACGGGGCCGACGACCCGAGCGGTTCGGACGTCCTCGTCACGCGGTGACCGCCGCCACGCCGCAGACCAACAGTGCGACGGCGAAGGCAACGGTGGCAACGGTCGGCGCGTACCGACCTCCGCCCGACTCCTCGGACCCGCGCAACTCGGTTCCATGGAGGATGCCCGCCCCCAGCAGGTAGAGACCGAACACCAGGGTGATCGAGCCTTCTGCCTTCGTACCCCAGTCGAGCATCCAAGCAGCCAGGCCGACCAGGCCCCAGGACAAGTTGGCCAGACCCACCTCGATCTGGAAGTCGTTGCGGCCGCCGTAGTCCCAGTGCATGCGTGCGGCGTCGCTCCGGTGGAAGACGGCATGTCGGACGAAGGACAGCAGACCGGAACCCCCGACTGCCACCGCCGCCGCCCAGCTGGCCGCGGCCGAGCGGTCACCGCTCCCGAGCGAGTTGAACGCCATGGCGAGACCGAACCCGCCCACCGCGTAGGTCGCGATCATCAGCCAGCGGCTGATCGACGGGCTGACGGGTGCACTGACCGTGACTGCGTCCATACATCGGTTCATCGGCGGGCAGGTCCCGACACTGAGGCTTCGCCCGCAGCTCGAGCGACCGAGCATCTCCGGACCACCGCAACGTGTGTCCCCACGGGCGGTTCGCCCCGGGCGAGCCGGGGTGCGAGGTCAGGGCCTCTGGCTGCGGCCGACCGTGGTCGCATCGTGGCCGTTCGTCGCCAGAGCGGGGCGAGGTGGACGGCGTCGTGCCAGCGCCTCGGGAGCCTCGTCGAGCGAGCACGTCCGGTCGATGTGGATGGCCGCCTCTGCGAGCGCTCAGCCCAAAATGTTCTGAGCCTGACCCACGGGGCCGGTCACCTCAACGGAACAGTGCGAGTTGATCGGTCGTGGCCAGGAGGACGCCGTCACGCCTCCACAGCCGTGCGTGATGGCCCGACGTCGAGTCCGCGCCCCGCGTGCCGTCCACCTCGACCAGCACGTAGTCGTCGCCGACAGCCGCCACCTCATCGGGGGTTGCCAGGAAGTGCACCGACATCGTCAGGGACGCCGACGGATGGGGTCCCTCACGCCAGAAGAAGGACCGTGGTGGCATCTGGTCGGCGAAGTACGCGAGCTGCAGGTGGTCGACCGATCGACCAGACATGTCCTTCACCCAGTGCGACGAGGACGTGTCGCCCGTCGCGAACCATGGATAGCCCTTCACCGGCCGGATCACCGTCTGGTCGCCCTGCGGGGGTGGTGCATGTCTCGTCTCGAGCTCTTCCGGGTCAGGGGACTCCGGCATCCCGGCCTGCACATGACCATCAGACGGCCGCCGGTTCACGAGCGTCACGGTCGCGGTTGCCGCCACGGTGCCGACCCCATCGCGGAGATCGACCCGCCAGTGCTCGACGGACCTGCCACCGCCGAGCCGTTCCGGCAGCAACTCTACGGCGGCACCCCCGTCGATCATGCTGACGAAGTTGATCGACAGCGCCCCCGGCGTCATCCCGCTCTGGCTGGCCTGGCACACGGCGTTCAGGGCGACCGCCGAGGTCCAGCCCCCGAACATGCCGCTGATCGACTGCTGGTGTGGATGCGCCACGGTCGCCCACCGCCCATCCCCCAACGACTCGAGCTGCAGCGCATCGGCGAGCATCGGCACGGGCACGGTCACGGACTCTACCGACGGACCCGACGGATCCGACGGTCTCCGAGATCGCCCGAGCACCGGCCGGTCTGCCGAGATGCCGGCCACCGCCGAACTCGTTGCGTCGAGCGGAGTGGAGCATCGAGCTCCTGGCCCGCTCATCACGAGGCATCCAGCCCTGAACGCTCTGCGATGCCACGGGATCACGGCGATCGTGCGGTGGGCGAGTGAGCGCCGTGCACCGGGTCATGTGCAGTCGCGCGGCTGGGGCCCGGGGCTGCAGCCGTCCAGGCCTCATCACTGGCAGCATGTCCGACCAATGGGGTCGACCAGGAGCATCTCCGCTCATCAGCGAGGTGGCTGCGCCGCAACGATCGTCGCGCTCCTCCTGTGGACCGTGGCCTGTGGATCAGATCTGGTGCGCCTGCCCGACTGCATCGACTGCCGGCCGGTCGAGATGGCACTCGACCAGACGTTCGAGGTCGAGCTCGGCAGCGATCGCGCAGTGTCCAACGACCCCGAGGCGTTCACCTGGCTCCTCGTGGACGCAGGCACCATGGATCTGCTGGACGAAGCTCGCGGGACCCGACCCGAGGACGAGAACGAGTTCATCGGCGGTTACTCGAGGGCCCAGACGTTCACCCTGCGGCCCACGGAATCGGGTACGACCAACGTGCGCTTCGACCTGGTCGCCACCGACCGGGACGACGAAGCGCCCGCCCAGACGCTCGACGTGACCGTCATCGTCCGCGACTGAGCGCGCGCCGCGGCCGACGGCAGCGATCGCCGAGTGGCTCCTGGGGCAGCGGAACGGTCGAGTACCGCAGCGACGCATGGACGCCGCGGCGTGCTGCGCCGCTCCCTCTCCTCCTCAGTCGACCTGGACGACCACCTTCCCCAGCGCCCGACCTCCGCCGACGTAGGCCAGCGCCGCGGGAACCTCCTCCAGCGCAAAGGTGCGGTCGATGTGGATGGCCACATCCCTGTCGACGCAACGCTGAGCCAACGGAACGAAATGCGCCGGTCCCTCCTTCACCCCGAGCACGCCGATCCTTCGGCCCGTGAACACTCCCGCGATCGCGCCGATCGTCGCGACCCGCAGCATGGTGGAGACCGATCCACCGACGCAGCGATAGCTCCCGCCAGGGGCGAGCGCTCGACGGAACGCGAACACCGACCCATCGGCGACCACATCGAGAATGGTGTCGTAGGCCGCTTCGCTGCGGCTGAAGTCCTCTCGGCGATAGTCGACCACTGAATCCGCCCCCAACGACCGCATGAAGTCGAGCTTGTCGGCGTTGTCCACGCCGGTCACCTGCGCCCCCGATCGCTTCGCGAGTTGGATCGCGAACATCCCCGACCCGCCCCCACCGCCATTGATCAGCACGCGGCTCCCGGCATCAGCTGTTCCCTGCAGAGCGATGGCTCCGGCTTGGGGGATCGTGGACGCCTCGGCGAACGTCAGCTCCTTGGGCTTGTGAGCGAGCTTCGTCTCGTCGACGACGGCGTAGTCAGCGAAACCGCTCTTCGACATGAGGTTGTCGCCGTACACCTCATCGCCCACGTCGAACGCGGTGACGCGTGCACCGACGGCCACGACACGGCCTGCGATGTCAGAACCGAGCGTCTGATTGGCCGGGTGACGCAGCCCTCCGATTCGGGAGTACAGCGGCCGGCCGAGCAGGCACTCCCAGTCGGTCAGGTTCACCGACGTCGCGACGACACGGACCAGCACCCCATCCGGTCCGGGTTCGGGCATCGGCACGTCCGCGAGCCGCAGCACCTCGGGCGACCCATAGGTGTCGTACACGACAGCCCTCATGCCCGTGGCTCCATCCAGATGGCCCTGTCGGACACCATGCTGAGGACGCTACCCGCCGACTACCGGCCCCCTGCGGGGCTGTGCCGGTCGTGGCGTGCATCGAGCGTCGGGGCTGACGATGACACGGGCGGGCCGGTCAGGGAGCGCTGACCACAACGCTGATCGGCTCGGATCCGACGCTGTCCCACCCCAGGCCCTGCGGGGTGGTCACGGCGACGACGGTGAATCGCACCTGCGTGACGCGGCTGTTGCCGGTGCGCCGGTACGCGGCTGAATGGAACGTGTTCGACCCGGCGGCTGTGGTGGTGCCGGTGATGTCCGCCGCGGCCACCCAGGTGCTCGACCCGTTCACCAGATACTCGGGCCGGACAGTCACTGACGCAGCCTCGATCGGGCCGCCCGAGGAGCTGGTCACGTCGATCGCCGCCTCGGCCTTCCAGTCGCTGCCCGACGTCGCGACCGCAGTGGCGGTCCAGCGGGTGCGGGAATCTCCCGTCGGTGCGGTTGTCGTCGTGGTGGTGGTCGTCGTCGTTGTCGTCGTGGTCGTGGAGGTCGTCGGAACCAGGGTGGACGTCGTGGTCGTCGAGGCGCCCGGGCCGCACGGCGGCAACGGCGAAGTGGTGACCGGGCCGGTGGCGTCGGGGGTCCACTGGCGGATCTCCACCCGCGGCGGGCCGTAGAGGTCGAACCGGTAGACGACCTCGGCCGCTGCCCGCGCCAGCACCGCACTCTCGCCGGGTCTCCGCACCTCCGCTGTGTAGTTGACGAACCGATCGAGATAGAGGCATCCGTCCTCGGGGTAGGCGTGTTGTCGGCACTGGACGGTGGCCTCGAGCGAGTCGACCATGATCTGTTGTGTCGGACAGGGCCCGCCGGGGACACCGACATCGGGGTTCGATCGACCGAGCTCGACCGCGGCGTTGATCGCGGAGCTGGCGGCATAGAGCTCACGGCGATCCTCGAGCACCGGTCTGGTGATCTTCGGGCCCAACATCACCAGACCCAGGATCGCCGGAACCATCACGCCCAGGAATGCCACGAGGGCCAGGACGACCAGGAGCGAGGCGCCCCGCTGACCACGGCGACGCCGTAGACGACCCTTCATCACGCTGACCTATTGAGGATCTCGAGGGTCTCGACATGCCCCGCCGGCGTGACGACCTGCAGCTCGATCGACTGCAGTCCCGGATCGGTCGCTGGGCACGTTCCGGTTGCGCTGAACTGTGCCGTCACATCGCTGGTGACGTCGGTCGGCGGAACCCAGAACCTGACCCCGGTGGTCACCGGGCCGTACCCCGGGGCCGTGGGCAGGTCGGCGTAGTCGCCCGCGCCGGCGCACCCGGCCAACGGCACGTACGGCCCGGCGGAGTCCTGCAGGCGCTCGGCGGCGCTGCGCAGCAAGGTCTCAGCGACAGCTTGTTCTCGGTGCTGGACCGACACCCGCAGCGCGGTCTGCAGCCCGCTGTACGCCGCGATGGCGACCATCGAGATGACGAGGATCGCGACCAGCGACTCGATCAGCGTCTCACCGAGCTGATCGCGACGGCGCCCCGGGGGGTGGGCGCAGCGGCACGGACGACCGGCGGGCTCAGCTGCCATCGACGATCACCGTCCCTGCCCCGGACGTCTGCAGGTTCTGGCCGATGACGCGGCCGACGCGCATCTCACCTCCGCCGCCGCCCAACACCACGTTCGTGGATCGCGGGGCATAGATGGTGCCGGTGAGCGCTGCCAGCACGGCGTTGCCGACGATCTCGAACTGGGCGTCGTTGCTGCGGGCCTGGAAGAACAGGATTCCGGTGTAGATCCCCGTAGCAGGCGGCTGCAGGTCCAGCTCGGCGCCATTGACCTTCACGTTGCCCGACTCGTTGTACAGCAGCACGTCGTCGCCGGTGAGGGAACCGTTCGTGACCTTGATGCCATCACGAAGGGCGTACACGCCGGGCTGCAGCACGTAGTCCTTCACTCCGCCCCCTCCCCCACCGGACGGGGGAAACGCAGCGGTGTAGATGCCCGGCTGACAGACGCGCACGCCGGCCTGCACGGGGCAGTCGCTCCGCACCGTCATGGAGGAGGTGTCGGGCGCGGCCAAGAACCGCAGAGGGTCCAGCAGGCGGGTCGCGTAGGTACCGGGCTGCTTGTTGGAGCGGGTCGCGCAGCCAGAGCAGAGGGCGCCCTGTTGGAGCTCGAAGTCACCGGAGACCCTGAGCTGGGAGCTGCCGTACAGGTCCACCGCCACCGCCGAGGACGTCGGCAGGTTGATGTACGCGTTGCCCACGACCTCCAATGCGCTGTTGCCACCGGCCTCCAGCGGCGTGTCGCCGCCAAGGGCGACGAAGGTGGGCACCTCGAGCGGCTGGTCGTAGGAGTTTCCGTCGGTGGTTCGCCGCGAGCCGTCCAACTCGAACGCGAACTCGGCGGTACGCGAGACACGCAAGGTGATGCGCCGGGGTGCGGTCGCCGGGACACAGGGACCGGACGATCCGTCGCCCTGTTGGCACGTGACCTCGGGGGTGAAGTCGAGCTCGTCGATGACCACCCGAGACGCCCCGCCGGGTCCGCACTCGACACGAACCAGATTGTGGGTGCCGCCAGAGGCGCTGGTGCGGTACTCGACCTTCCGCTCGGCATCCGACGCCTGCACCGTCACCAGGTGCTGGCCGACCCCCGGGGCACACTCGGCGACGACTGCAGCCGCGCCCTGCACATCGCGGGCGAAGACCAGCGATGCCCACTGAGCACTGGTCGCGTCGGCCTGGCGTTCCTGCGAGCTGGAGCTGATCCCGACGACGCCCGTGATACTGATCGCAGCGACCGCCACGAAGACCAACGCCAGAATCACCAGGCCGACGAGGACTTCGACCAAGGTGAAGCCGGCGGCCCCTCGACGAGCCCTGTCCCTCTCCCACATGACTCAACTGTACGGACCAGCTTGTGGAAAACCGACGGCTGCGACCGGCCTCTGGGACGGGGAACTCGACGTCGGACAGCACTGCTTCGGGCAACGAAACGTCGAAGCCTTCGTTCTCGGTCACAGCGACGCCCGTCCGTAGCGACCACAGGGCCATCTCGGTGAAGGGCCAAGCCGATCGGCAACATCGCCGAGACCGGGGCCTTTGTGCGAACCCGGGAGGAGCATCGAACTCGTGACCTGCTCATGACGAGGTATCCAGCACTTGATGCTGTGCCACGCCACGGGATCACCACGATCGTGCGATGGGCCGGCGAGCGCTGTGCGCCGGGTCATCTGCTGCGAGATCTGCGGTCGCTCGGCACGGTCCTTCTCCGGCGGGGCCGGGTGCGGGTGGTGCGCAGCATCTGGACCGCTCGCCAGGGAACCAGCACGAGTCGTGTGACGTAGATGATCGCCAGACCGGACGGCCCGGTCGCTGCGAGCGGCCACCGACGGCGCACATGATCGGGCGGCGGCGCGACCCACTCGACCGCGAGGCGGACCCGATCTGGCCAGGCGATCTGGAGGAAGTCCGCGGCGAACCGGGCGGCCGTCGTCCCGTCGCCGCCGTATTGGAGCCGGAGATACGACGGCCATCGGCGAGGAAGACCCAGCCGGTCGGCCAGCTCGCCGCCGCGATCGCTCAGTCGCAGCAACGGACCGGTGCTCCCCGCGACACCAAGTCGCTCGGCGAGTCTGACCGCCCCTCGCCAGCGATCGTCGGAGATCACGTCGACCGCCCGTTCGAGGTCGGTCCATGCACGCGAGCCGGGGTGATCCTTCGGCCGGATGTGCAGGACGAGGTGCAGCAGCCTGAACGGCTCGCCCGGCACCTCCATCCGGGTACCGAGCACGTCGACGGTCTCGGGCTGCTCGACCGCAGCGCCCCACACGAGCGCCGGGTCGAGGCGTTCGGTCCCATGGATCGTTCGGTGCAGGTCGATCGCCGCGCGATCGCGATCGCGGAACCAGCATCTGGCCTGGCGAGGGACTTGGTGACGAAACCGCAGCCCGGACGCCGCCACGGGCCGATAGCCGAGACCGTCCAGCACCTCGGCGGCAGGAGCGAGGTCATCGGGGGCAACCAGCAGATCGGTGTCGTTGTAGGCACGCTGGGAGGGATCGTCGGCGTACAGCCACTGGGCGATGACCGGTCCCTTCTGCAACACCGGTCGAACACCAGCGGCACGAAGCGCGTCGACCGCCTCGACCGTGGCGTGGTCGACGCGCAGGCAGTTCGCCGCATCCCACTCCACCTGGCCGGTTTCGTTCGTTGCCATCACGAGACGCACTGGTCGGCGATGCGGTCAGCCATCTCCAGGAGCTGCGCGGCAGTCTGCCCAGCGTCCGGGCGTGGTCCACTCACACACACCGCGCGTGCCGCCGCCGCGGTGGTCGCCTCGAGCATCCGCTCGGGTTCCAGTCGGGCGACGACGGTGTTGTCCACCAGTGACAGGGTCGCCGCTGCGCCACCGATCCGCTCAGGTGCCCACGCCGCGTCGTGCTGGTGGCGGGTGGACACGACGAGCCCGACCGGGACCCGCGACGTTCCGACGGACCCGACGGACTCCGGCGGGAGCATCTCGCTCACCGAGCCGGGCACGCGGATCGACAGCGGCTTCGCGTACGGATGCAGCCAACCGTCGGGATCGAGCACGGCGTACTCGTCCGAGTAGTAGTCCGCCCCCGCCTCGACCAACGCCCGCACCAACGTCGTCTTGCCCGACATCGACCGGCCCGGCACGACGATCCCCAACCCGCGCCACGCCACCGCTCCGGCGTGCACGAACACCCCCTCACGGGCATGCACCGCCACCGCCAGGTGCAGCTCGGACAACGCGCGGCGGACCAGTTCCGCCGAGTCGCTGTCCTGTGCGACCACCTCGCCATCGCGGCAGACCACCCCCGGAGACGGAGGAGCTGGCAGGGTCACGGTCACACCCGCGTCGACGGCATCGCCCGGGAGTCCAGCGATCGTGAGGGCTGGACCGACGAGCGACAGGACGGCCCTGACCGCCCCGTCATCCCCGCTGGTGCGGATCCGCGCCCCGTACGCCGCCAGGACCGCTGAGGCGGCGATGTCGTGCTCCCCCGGCACCGAACGAAACCCGCCTGCTGACGGCTCAGCCACCCAGGACGAGGGGCGTGGTGAAGTCGAGGGTGCCATCGATCGGGTCGTCGCCCTCCGCGAAGGCGGGTTCGTCTGCAGCGTGCCGGTCGACGTCTGCGGGAACGAGTTGACCAAGACAGAGCTGAACCGACCCGAGTTGATGGTCACGCTCAGCGACGCAGGGGAAACTCGAGGTGGCGGGGTCCTGGTGGACGCGGAAACAGTCAACTGAACCTGTGCACTGACGTCGAGCTGTCGCTCCAGGTGATCGTCGTCGTTCCACCCAGCTCGATAGGGAACGCATTCGGGTCGTGGGGGCCGGGAACAGTCAGCAGGAGGGACCCGCTCGACACAGCGGTGTTGGTCGAGGACACCGGGTAATCCAGGCTGAGGGTCCCAGTGTCGAAAACGAAGAACCCGTTGTTGCCCGAGAAGCCAAGTACCCCGTTGGGCGTGGAGGTCACCGTGTCCAGAACACCGCCACCGCCGCCACCACCGCCACCACCGCCGCCGCCGGCGGACTGGGCGGCCGCCACGGATGGGGCGACGATCGGCGCGATCACCGGCACCGCAACGGCACCCGCGCCGACCGCTGCCACACGCTGAATCGCCCGACGACGCGACATCCCCGTCGGCAACGCCCCATCGGTGACGACCAGACCGGCATCGGACAACTCAGCGATCGCCAGCTCGACGACCTCGACCGACACCTCGCTCGGCGGACCATCCAACCTGTCCGCCATCTCCGCGGCGGTCATCGACCCGTCGCACCAGCCCAACACCTGAGCAGCGACGGCGTTCAACGCGTGGGTCTGCGTTGTCGCCGGGTCATAGGCGACCAGCTCACCGCCGACCTCACGAGACACCACACCAGGAACGGCAACAGCCGTCAGAGCACCTCTTGAACGAGTCATACGAGTCCAACTTCCCCTCATCCCTCGGACGCACCCCAGACGCCACCCGTGCCGGCGAGTCTGACCATCTCGTCGGGTGCTGTCATGAGTAGGGGCTACTCACGACAGCCACCCGAGGAGCCAACAGAATCACCAACCGTCACCAGCCCAACGACCGGACCCGCCGTCGGTGCCGATCCCGCTGTTCCGGCATCCCACACGCCCCGGGGTGTCGGAGCGGCGCGATCGACAGCGACACGGGTGCAGCCCTTGGAGTACGTTCATCCTCAGGGTGGACGTGGGGAGGAACTGGTTGGGCGCGGAACCGTCGCTCGTCGGACGCGACTCCGAAATGCGGACGCTTGCGGGTCTGCTCGACGAGTCGCCGCTCGGTCTCGCCCGGCTCGGGTTGGTGCTGGGCGAACCAGGCATCGGCAAGACTCGTCTGGCGCGCGAGTTCGCCGAGCTCTCCCGCCAGGCCGGATTCGACGTCGTCACGGCGCAGGCTCAGCCCGGTACGTCGACGGTGAGCGCCGGCACGCTGCTCCCACTCCTGCC
This sequence comes from uncultured Microthrixaceae bacterium, assembly GCA_942490665.1. Lineage (GTDB taxonomy): Bacteria > Actinomycetota > Acidimicrobiia > Acidimicrobiales > Microtrichaceae > SKRR01. The sequence goes on along the minus strand of CALNXV010000002.1, from coordinate 11,815 downwards.
CAGCGCTCCGCCCGCCGCCGACGATGCGGCCGTGTTGTGGTGGGCACGGAACACGCTCGCCGCGATCTCGCCACGGCTCGCGGTGGTGATCGACGATGCGCACGACGCCGACGAGATGAGCATCGCGGTGTGTCGGAGCCTGTCGGAGAGCCACCAGGTGCCGGTCGTGTTCACCGCGAGGTCGACCGAGACCTGGCCCGCCGGACTCGATGCACTCCGGGACGTGCAGGGCCTGCGGCGGATCCGCCTCGAAGCGCTCGGCCGCTCGCACACGGCCGCGCTGGTCGAGGAACTTCAGGGCGAAGCCATTGCACCGACCGCCGCCTCCGAGGTGCACCGAAAGACCAGCGGCGTACCACTCCTGGTGCGGGAGCTGACTCGGGCAGCCGCAGAGGCCGGTGTCCCGCTGTCTGGACGTGATTGGGGCTGGGATCCGGCGATCGCGGCCGATCCGGCGCTCGAATCCTTGTTCGAAGGACGTCTGGGACATGTGTCGGAGCCGGCACGCGAGGTGCTCTGGATGACGGTTGTGGCGGGGGGACGGATCCCCGAGGTGGCAGCATCAGCATCGCTCTCGACCGAAGCCGTCACCGAGACGCTTGAACGGGGTCTGCTCGTCCGAGAGGGCAGCTGGCTCCATTGGTCCCACGACCTCCTCGGCGAAGTCAGTACTGCGATGGCCGAACCCGAGGTGGAGGCCGCCGCGAGGCGACGCCTCCACCGCGGGATGCGCGAGGCGGACCTCTCGGATCCCGACCAGCTCGCCCTGGCAGCCGCTCTGGACCTCGCCAGAGATGGTCCCTCACATCACCTCCAGCTCGCCGCCGCGCGTTCGGCGCTCGGCCACGGCAGGGAATCCGACGCCGCGCTGCACGCAGAAGCTGCACTGCGCGCCCGTCCCGACTGCCATTCAGCGGCACTCACATCGGCGCTGGCCGCTGTGAGTGTCGGTGGCGACGCGACCCCGGCCATCTCACGCGCCCTGGCGACCGCGGCAAGGGCGGACGGTCTGTTCGAGGCCACCAGATCCATCGCCCTCCACATCATCGGCTCGACCGGTGACTTCGTCGCAGCGAGCGGAGTGATCGACCTGTCCGAGTCCCTCGCCGACGACCCCGCCCTTCGCGGACCGCTGGAGAGCATCCGGATCGTCGCAGGAATCATGGCGCTACCACCCGAGGAACACCTCGCAGCTGCGGACGAGTTCCTGTCGTCGAGCGATCTCGGGTCCGACGACCGTGTCCGGGTGCAAGGCCCCCTGTCGATCGTGTTGGCAGCGCTGGGCGACGTCGAGCAGGCCGAGGTGTTCGCCACCACGACCCAGGAGAGCGTCCAGGGCGAAGTCCTGGGATACGAACAAGATGCCGGCTTCTTCGGTGGCGCGCTCGCAGCGCTGTTCTCGGGCGACGCGGTCGCGGCCTCGCAACTCGTCGAGCGCGGCGCTGCGCTCCCCGTCGATCAACAGATCGCCGACCTCGCTGTGGGCCACGCGCCCCTGGCGCTCACGATGGAACAGGCCCGAGGCCACTGCCGTGCCGGCATGCCATCGTTCGTCGCCGAGGCCGACGCCGCCGGAAGCCTCAGGTACGCCGTGCTGACACGGATCTACTCAGTCTGGGAACTGGCACTACGCCGGGATCCGTACGCGGACGAGCTGTGGGACCAGTTGCAGCAGGCGCCATCGCACCTTCGGGCCGGCCCTGGATTCCTGGAAGCGTTCGCCGGCGTGGCGCTGCTCGCCGCACACCACCGCGTGGACGAGGCCGCCGAGACAGCGCTGAGCCTTGCGGAGGCCATGGGGCCTGCTCGGAGCGCGGCGGCCTGGCTGCTGCACGACGCGGCACGCCACGGACGAGCCGCTGAAGCGGTCGATCGACTCGACCAGATCGCCTCGACCCAATCCGCCCGCTACCTGCCTGCGATGTTCGCCGACTCGGCGCGAGCGATGGCCCACGAGGATCCGGACGGCCTGGTGGGCTGTGCAGCGGAGCTCCGTGCCGGCGGCTTCGACCTGTTCGCCGCAGAGCTCGACATCCTCGCAAGCGCCCACCTCGGACCATCGGATGCTGCTGGACGGCGTGCCGCGACGCGGGCCCGCGCGGATCTGCACCGATCCGGAGGCCCCCGCACTCCCATCGTCGATCAGCTCGACCCGCATCCGCTCACCGACCGACAGCGCGAAGTCTGCTCGCTCGCAGCGGCCGGGCTGACGAACCGGGAGATCGCAGAGAAGCTCTGCATCTCGAAACGGACCGTGGAGAACACGCTGCACCGCTCGTACATCGCGCTGGGCGTCGACCGGGACGGCCTCGCGACAGCCGAGCTCTGACTCGACGCAGCCGCGCTGGGCACCGTCGCGACCTGGAGAACGGCGGCACCGTCTTCGGGACCACCCATGCGGCTTCGGATTCTCGGTCGCCCCACCGAGAGGGGCCACCGGCTGCAACTGTCGAGCCCGGGAGGAGAATCGAACTCCTGACCTGCTCATTGCGAGGTATCCGACACTGAGCGCTGTGCGAACCCCTTAGACCATTGCGACCCAGGGACGGTCCGGCGAGCGCTGTGCGCTGCGGTATCTGCTGTGGTGAGTTGCCACCTGGAGCGTTGGACAACGTGCACACGGGTCGCAGCCAATCGGGTCGCGTATGACCATGCTTGTACCCGACCAGCGCCCCAGTGGACCAGGCCGGCCGAGACACGCCCCCCCAACAGGACGAGATGCGACCCGTCGTCGTGGTGCCGTCCCTCGGACTTCGGCACCGGATCGGAGGACCTTCGACCCTCGCCAGCGTCCCGGCGAGCCGACGAGGATCTGGGTATGGGTGTGATCGAGCTGCTGGGAGCAGGCCGGAGGTACGAGACGGGAGGCGGAACCGTGCACGCGCTGGCGGACATCGACCTCGTGGTGGACGAAGGCGAGTTCGTGGTCGTGCTCGGTCCGAGCGGGTGCGGCAAGACCACACTGTTGAACCTGATCGGCGCCCTCGACCTGCCCACGTCGGGACGAGTCGTCGTGGCGGGCCACGACCTCGCCCGGGCCGGCCGTTCCGAGCTGTTCCGCTACCGGCGCGAAACGGTCAGCTTCGTCTTCCAGAGCTTCAACCTGTTCCCCGGGCTGACCGCTCTCGAGAACGTCCGCTTCGGCGCGGACGTCGCCGGGCGCGCCGATGCCGTGGGCGTTGCCCGCGCGGTGCTCGAACAGGTCGGGCTGGGCGACCGCGAGGACCACTTCCCGGCGATGATGTCGGGTGGGGAACAGCAACGCGTTGCGATCGCGCGTGCGCTGGCCACCGGGAACCCGGTCGTACTCGCCGATGAACCCACGGGGGGGAACTCGACTACCACACCGGTGTCTCGATCCTCGAGCTGCTGATGGAACAGGCCCGCGCCGGACGCGCCGTGCTGGCGGTCACGCACAACCGGGAGATCTCACGAGCCGCGGACCGTGTGATCGAACTGCGCGGCGGTCGGGCGGTCTCCGATGGCGAGCCCGTCGGCGGTCGGCGCGAGGTCGCGACGCTCCAATGGTGATCGAACCGCCCGAGGTGGCCGGCCCCGGGGAGCGCGTCGACGACGCGAGCGATGTCCGGACCGGTCGGAGCGCCCGCCGCTGCGCTTCTGGTTGCGCTGGTCGCTGCGGGACCTGCGGAAGCGCTGGGTGCAGGTCCTGGCGATCGCCATCGTGATCGCGCTCGGGACCGGGACCTATGCCGGGTTGTCGGCCTCGGCGGCGTGGCGCCAGGTCAGCTACGACGCCTCGTACGCCGCCACGAACGCGCACGACCTGCTCGTGTCGCTCGCCGAGAACACGACGGTCGACGGCAACGCGTTGCGCGCCGCGATCGCAGCGAGCCCCCATCCCGAGTGGGTGAAGGACCTGACCACGTCGCTGGCGGTCAGCGTGCAGGTCGACGCGTCCACCGCCGACGAGACGATCCTGGTCCCAGGACGGATGGTGGGCGTCGAGACGGACCGAGAGCCCACGCCTCCGGTCGACACGCTCTCCGTCTCCGACGGTCGCGGGCTGGGCCCGGCGGACACCGGGGAGAACGTCGCGGTGCTCGACGCCGGCTTCGCCGCCGCCCACGACCTGCCCGCAACCGGGGTGCTGGGCCTCGGTGGCGGCGAGGAGCTGCCCTGGGTCGGCACCGGCCAGTCGCCGCGCTACTTCCTGGCCGGCGCCGAGACGGGGGCGTTGTTCGGCTCGCGCGGCTTCGCCGTGCTCTTCACGTCGCTGGAACGAGCCCAGGCCGAAGCGGGCACTCCCGGCCAGGTCAGCGAGGCATCGATCGCACTGGCGCCGGACGTGGACCTCGCCGCTGCACGGTCGGAGCTGTCTCGGACCCTCGCCGAGCAGCTCCCCCAGGCCGCAGTCGAGGTCGTGCCGCTGAGCGAGGAGCGCGGCTACCGCGTCCTGTACGACGACATCGACAACGACCAGCGGTTCTTCACGATCTTCGCGCTGTTGATCCTCGCCGGTGCAGCGTTCGCGGCGTTCAACCTGGTCGGACGCATCGTCGAGGCGCAGCGGCGCGAGATCGGCGTGGGCATGTCGCTCGGGGTCCCGAGGAGGTGGCTGGGGTTGCGGCCCCTCCTGCTGGCGATGGAGGTGGCCGTGCTCGGCGCGGTGGCCGGCGTCGTGGTCTGCTACGTGATCGGGGCGGGGATGTGCTCGGTGACCGAGTCCTTCTTCCCGATGCCCGTGTGGGAACGACCGTTCCAGCTCGGGCCGTACCTCCGGGCGACGGCACTGGGAGTCGGCCTCGTCCTCGCGGCGAGCATCTGGCCGGTGATCCGAGCGGTGCGCGTCCCGCCGATCGAGGCCATCCGCACCGGCCCGCGCACCACGGCCCGGGGTGGGTTGGCGCCGCTGGTCCAGCGTCTGCCGTTGCCTGGATCCGTGGTCGCGACCATGCCGGTGCGCGACGTGCTGCGACGGCCCCGACGCACCGTGTTCACGGCGCTCGGGATCGCAGCCGCGGTGGCGACGGTCGTCGGCGTGTTCGGCATGATCGACTCGGTCTACGCGACGATCGACACGGGCGAGACCGAGCTCCTCGCCCGCAGTCCGGACCGGATGACGGTGTCGCTGCAGACCTTCGCACCCGACGGTTCCCCCACGCTCGCCGCCATCGACACCACCCCGGGCGTCGGTCGCTCATCCCAGGGTCTGCGCATCGGTGGGACCATCGCCCGGCTCGGCGTCGACCTGTCCTCGGTCGATCCGCTCGACGACGGATCAGCCACTGCGTCGAAGGACAGCTTCCCGTTGCTGCTCGACGTCGTCGACCTGCAACGCGGCGTGTGGACGCCCACTCCGTCACAGGGGTCGCTCGAGTCGTCGGCGCCGGCGCTCGTGCTGTCCAGCAAGGCAGTGTCGGACCTCGGGGTGGGGGTCGACGACCTCGTGCAGTTCCGTCACCCCGTGCGCGACGGGGCGGGGTACCGGTGGGTGACCAGCGAGCTGCCCGTGGGGGTGCCATCCATCCGAACCCCCTACCGGTTCCAGGCCTTCATCGACTCCAGCCACGCGAACCTCATGAACCTCACCGGGATCGTCAACCAGGTCGAGGTCGAACCGGCACCCGGCGCCGACCCGACCGAGCTCCGCCGAGCGCTGTTCTCCCTCGAGGGGGTCGGCTCGGTGACCCCGGCAGCGGAGACCATCGCCTCCATCCGGGCGACGATGGACGAGTTCGTCGGCATCCTCCAGGTCATCGTGTGGGCGGTGCTGCTGCTCGCCGTGCTCATCGCGTTCAACTCGTCCAGCATCAGCGCGGATGAACGCTCGCGTGAACACGCGACGATGTTCGCGTTCGGATTGCCCACCCGGACCGTCCTGTGGCTGGCCGTCGTCGAATCGGCCATCATCGGCGTGCTCGCAACGGCCATCGGGGTGCTGGCCGGCATCGGTCTCACGTGGTGGCTCGTGCAGGTGCTCTTCGCCGACACCGTGCCCGACCTCCAGCTCGTCACCGCGATCGAACCCGGGACCTTCCTGATCGCCGGACTCCTCGGCGTCGTTGCGGTGTCGCTCGCGCCGATCCTGATCCTGCGCCAGCTCCGCCGCATGGACATCCCCGCCACGCTCCGCGTCGTGGAGTAGCCGGCTGCGCAGCGCACGGCGCCCGCAACATGCTTGCCACGGTCCGTTGCCGGCCGGTCATGCCGGCCTGTGGAGCGCCGAGAGGAGAATCCGAACCACTGACCTGCTCGCTCCGAGGTATCGGGCACTGAACACGTTGCGACCCGCCAACAGGCCAAGGGACAGCCAGACGCGCGACGAACGCTGTGCGCCCCGCGATTCATGGATTCCAGTCTCCCTCGACGAGACGTCGCTGTTCCGGCCGGCGCAGGCCCCAGACGGCACCGCCTGCGCGGGCGGTCCGGCGACGCCGAGCTGCTCCAGCATCGCCGCGTTGTCCATGACGCCCCAGTGCGCGACGGCCTGGCCATCACGGAACTCGATGATGTCGATGACGGGGATGTCGAACTCGTTGCCAGTCGGGGGAATGCCCATGAAGTCACCCCGGTGGGTCCCCGAGAACCGTGATCGGGTGACGACCTTGCTCCCGTCCTGCAGCATGTCCTCGACCGTCACGTGGAGGTCGGGGAAGGCGGCGCGCATCATGGTGATCATCGCCCGTAGCGCCGCCTTGCCGGGCGGCACGCCTGGAGGGAGGTCCTCGTGCTCGACGAAGTCGTCCGAGATGAGCTCGTCGAGTGCGTCGATGTCGCCCTGGTTGAATCCCTCGTCGATGATCCGCGCCATCGTCGCTTTGAGATCTGACATTCCAGCCCCTCCGATCTTGCGGCTCTCGGCCAGAGCTGCGAAGCAGAACTCTGCCTTGCCCATCGGTCCCGTGCAACGCCCTCGCGTTGCGGCAGGCTGCACGACCTCCCGGTTGAGCCCCACAGCCGAGCCTGGACATGCCGTCGGGAGCTGTTCGACGTCGGGGAGGGCGTGGGTCTCCGTTCGTGGTCGATCTAGATCCGACGCCTCAGCGCTCGGACCTTGGGAGACGTCGAGGAGCGGGAACCCTTCCCAGACGCACCTCGGTGTTGCAGCTCTGCCGAGTGCCTTCGTCGTGGCTCGGAGCAGCTGACGTCAGGTCTTCGGCTTGGCGGCTCGCGTTCGATTCCCAGGTGGACAGCCAGCTGGTACGGGCAGCCCATCGGTGCGACCCCCTTGGTTCGAGCCCGAGCGGTCAGGCGGACTGTCGACGAGCGCTGTGCGCCGAGTTATCTCCTGTCGTCCTCCGCCCCGCCCCGAGGAGGCCGAGTGCTTCGGCGACCTGCGGGAGGTCGTCAGCCGCGATTCCCCACAAAGGTCCAGGTCGACGCGGTGATACGCGTGAGCGAGCACGACCCGTACGGCGCTCAGCTCCTTCCAGGCCACTGCTGGCAACGAGGCCGTGGTCTCGTCGCTCACTCGGGTCGCCGCCTCGCCCGCGACCTCGATCGCCCGCTCCAGCGCCAGCCAGAGCAACTCGTCCGCTTCGACGGTCGGTCGACCCCGCTCGACCAGCGACGCCACCTTGGCGGCACACGTCGCGGATGTCGTCGAGGCGCTTGTCGTCGCTCCGGCTCACAGCCAGACCGCGTCCCGACGCACGTCATCGTCGCGATCCGACAAGCCGCCGAGCGACACGACGTCCACGCGGCGACCGAGCAGCGTCTCGAGTTCGTCCTGGAGCCGCACCAGGTCGAACAACGAACTCCCCAGCTCGAACTCGACGAGGAAGTCGATGTCGCTGCCCGAGGCTTCTTCACCACGAGCCACCGATCCGAAGATCGCGATCCGACGGCCGCGGTGCTTCGAGGCGGCCGAGCGGATGTCGTTGCGACGACTCTCGACCAGCGATCGCAGTGGCCGGAGATCGGTCTGGGCCATACGGACAGGCTAGGCGCGCGGGTCCGATAGGAGAGCGGCGCGGGTCCGGGCGAGGCGGCGAGTGCTCGCACGCTCCGCAAGTGGACGACAGCCCGTCGATGAACAGGAGAAGACTGCGATACTGCTGCGGTGGACGCACCCCCTACCAGGTACACGACTGCTGGCGACGCCCAAGTCGCCTACACCGTGCTCGGTGAGGGGCCGACGGACCTCGTCTTCCACCATGGGTTCTGTCACATCGATCTCCAGTGGGACGTGGCGTCGAAGCGTTCATGCAGGGCTTGGCCGAGTTCAGCAGGCTGATCCTCTTCGACCGGCGCGGCAGCGGAGCCTCGGACCCGGTGCCCCAGGGTCGCTTCCCCACGTGGGAGGAGTGGAGCGTCGACCTGATCGCCGTCCTCGAAGCCGTGGGTGCCGGAGCGGTGGCCCTCTTCGCCGAGGGCGAGGCGGGACCGCTGGCCCTGTTGTTCGCTGCGGCGCACCCCGAACGCGTGTCGAAGCTCATTTTGGGAAACACCGGCGCACGATTCGGGTGGGCTGAGGACTACCCCTTCGGGATCCCCGGAGGAGGCGGAGGAACTGGCAGAGACGGTCGGCACGCTATGGGGCACTCCCGAGCTGCTTGCCGCAGTGATGCCCAGCCTGGCGGATGCTCCTTCTGAGCTGCAGGCGCTCGCCCGATTGTCACGCGCCGCAGCCACGCCTCGCTCTGGCGTATCTCAGCTTCGGCACGTCTGGGAGGAGCTCGACGCGCGTCGAGCGCTCGACTTGATCTCCGTTCCGACGCTCATCCTCAAGAACCACTCTCAGGTCTCGATCGGCGGATCGGAGATGGCTAGATACGTGGCAGACCGGATCGATGGATCGGTGTTGGTCGAGGTTCCCGGGGAGGATCAGTACCTGTTTGCGGGCAACCATGCCCCGTCCTTGGTGAGGTGGCTGAGTTCATCACCGGTGAACGCCGGCCAGTGGGTGGCGAGCGTTTTCTGACGACGGTGCTGTTCACCGACATCGTGGGATCGACCGAGACCGCCGTGGCGTTGGGTGACGCCGAGTGGCACTCCGCGGCTCGATGACCACGACCGGCTGGTGGAGGAAGCAGATCCCGAATTCCGCTTCGGCGAGCAAGAATCAAGACGACCGGCGACGAGTTCCTCGCCTGCTTCAGTGGCCCGGCCCATGCGATCGACTGCGGCAGCGCGGTCGTGCGGGCGGTGCAGCAGTCCGGCCTTGATGTTCGGGTCGGTTTGCATACGGGGGAGTGTGAACGCCGTGGCGATGACATCGCCGGGCTCGCCGTCCACATCGCTGCCCGAGTGGGGGCACTGGCAGGTCCGGGAGAGGTGTTGGTGTCGCGGACAGTGACGGATCTCGTCGCCGGGTCCGGGATCACCTTCGATGATCGCGGCGAACACCTGATGAAGGGCGTGAATGAGCCGTGGCGGCTCTTCGCCGCCACCGCCCGCTGACAGCTCGACCGGTTCGAAGCCGGTTCCAGCGGCGGCGACGCCCACCCGCAACGTCGTGGCAGACATGCGGCACTCGGCAGCGGAGTCGTGCAGTCGAGTCCCCTTGTTCGCTGGGACCACGACCGATGGAGCCCGAGAGCAGAATCGAACCGCTGACCTGCTCATTACGAGGTATCCGGCGCTGAGCGCTGTGCGACATCCCGCCGCAGATTGCAGCGAGTGGGCGGGCGGGCCGGCGAGCGCTGTGCGCAGGGTTATCTCCTGTGGTCCAGTGGCCACCGGCCTCATACTCGGCGATCAGCGGCAGCACTCGGTGGTGGACTCAGGAGTCGCTCGGCGGGGTCGAGGACATCGCCTCGGGAGCCTATCGGCAGCGGTGCCTCTACTGCTCGGCGCTGGACTAACCCCTCGTCAACGCACGTGAGGTCGAGTTCGGCGGTTGGATCGGCCACGAAGGCGGCGGCCAGCGACGTCGGGCACGGCGCAGCACCAACTGTCTCGTGACCTACTCCTCGTGAACTCCACGAAGGTGGCCGTCTCCGAGTCGTGAGGCGGTCTCCGCAGCATCTGCAGGGTCGGGCCTTGGATCGTGGTCGCCCGCCAGCACCAGGGTCGGCACATCGGTGGTCTCGACGTCCCTGAGGGTGGAACTGATCCCCAGTCGTTCACAGAGCTCGGGGTACTGCGGCTGGTCGAGGAGCACTGCGCTGTACACCGGTTCGTCGCAGCGGAGCTGGTCCAGGTCGACCGAGGCGGTGGACGCTCCACGGTCGGCACAGGTGACGACGGCACGGGCACCATCTGCGGTGTCGATCAGCCCGGAAGCCCTTCGGCGAGGAACACATCCGTCCGGGGAGGGGTCGCCGGCGGCAAGCTGCGTGATGAAGGTGGGAAGACCGGGCAGGACGCTGGTGAGGTAGAGGCCCTTGTGGATCGCCCACACCGAGTCATCGCCGGTGATCGCGAGGGTCCGCTGGCCTCCGTCGGGATCGGTCCAGATGACCGTCGCAGGGTCTCGTTCAGCGTGGACTGCATGTCCTCGATGGCCGTTGTGAGGTCGCCGTTCGCCTGTGCACACGTGGAGTCTTCGGCACACGTGTCGATCAGGACGCCGTAGGGCTGGGCCGACTTCGGCGACGTACCCGTCGGGAGCGGTGTCGTCGACGAACCCGGATTAGGGTGAGTCGAGGATCACCGAACGCAGATGGTCTGCATCAGCCCGGAGTGCCTCGAGGCGACGGTCGAACCGTAGGAGACGCCGAGGACATTCCATGTATCGATGCCGAGCGCTTCTCGCAGGTCGACAAGGTCAGCCACGGTGGCTGCGGTGTGGTACTGGTCGAGGTCGATCCCCTCCTCACGAAGCCGTTCGGCGCAGGCGACGAATGAGTCCTCGTACTGGGCATACTCGTCGACGGGATCATCTGCAGATTCGAGCGTGACCAGCAGTGCCTCGTTGACCTCCGGGCAGTCCAGTGATGGTCTCGGCAAACCCGGACGCCCCGCTGGTCGAACACCACCATGTCTCCTCCTCCGGGAACCTCGACGAGGTTGCGTGACCCGTTCTTCGCTGAAGCTGGTCGAGCCTGGACCGCCTTGGAGGAAGACCAACGGCTCAGCCGCCGGGTCCATGCCGGCCACGACCGCAACGGGAAGAACCACCTAGTTGCCAGTCGGATCGCGCGGTCCTCTGGCACGGTCAGGGTCCCGCAGGTAACCTCGCCCACATCCGATGGAAGCCGTGGAGGCGCAAACACTCGCCTGTCACAGCTGACCTCCTCGTACGCCGCTTCGTACTCGGAACCGATCTGTCGTGCTCGATGGCTCCTCGGCCCCGTCGTCAAGTCGAACAGCCCACGCCAACCAGTGCGAGGGCCAGCACCAAGGCCATCCACGACTTCATCTTGCGCGAGCCTAGGCATGTATCCCTGCGTCTGCAACTACTGAACAGGCCCGGCAAGCCCTCCGCGGGACGAGTCGATCAGCAGTTGCGCACCTACATGGAGCCCGAGAGGAGAGTCGAACTCCTGACCTGCTCATTACGAGGTATCCGGCACTGAGCGCTGTGCCACCCGGCCGCAGACCGCAGCGGTCGACCCGCGGGACGACGAGCGCTGTGCGCCGAGTTATCAGCTGTAGTGATCGGCCAAGCGCGCTCCGACAGAGATCCTCACAGCCAGGCAAGTCGTGGACGCGTGTTTCGGCGTGTCATGGGAGAGCTCCGAGTCTCAACCCCGCGGTCAGCCGTCGGGGTCCTCGAACGAGCCCGTGACCGGCGATAGAGGGCAGATCATCGTGCCACTGATTCGGCGTCCGGGTGTGTGCGATCCGTCCTGCTGGTCCGGGTCGACACCGTTCTCACTGAAGGAGCCGAACAAAGCAGTAAGTACTCTCGAGAATTCCGAAAGCGGGGAACATGCCCCATTTGACCACCCAATACATGGCTGTCGGT
>CALNXV010000001.1:0-71161 GCA_942490665.1 uncultured Microthrixaceae bacterium | reverse complement strand
GGTCACCTTCTCCACGAAGTGCGGGCGTTGTAGCGCCCGTCGTTGCGATCGCTGCGTACGCCGCTGCCATCTCCAGCGGACGGACGCTCGCCCCACCGAGCGTCAGCGACGGGATCGTGGCCGCGTCCTCGGAGAGCGTGCTGATGCCGAGGCGCTCCGCCACATCGACGACCTGCTCGCCGCCGACGACGGCCTGGAGCCGTGCGAGCGCACAGTTGTTCGACCCCGCGGTCGCCCGGAGCAGCGACAAGGACCCGCCGCGACAGCCGGATGGCCAGGTGCGCACGTCGTCGGGCAGGCCGAAGTCCTCGTACAACGATCTGGGCGCTGGCGACGAGGAGATCGTGTCGTTGATGCCGTACCCCTCCTCGAGCGCAGCGATGAGCGTGAAGGTCTTGAACGACGAGCCGGGGCTCCGCCCGACAGTGGGGGCAGCGACCTCGACCAGGCCGCGACCCTCGATCTCCGTCTCGCCGACGACCGCTCGCACCGCTCCCGATGTCGGCTCGACCGAGGCCACGACCGCCACGGACTCGGGGTTGAGCGCGGCCGCCGGGTTCGTCTCCGAGGCCGCCTCCGCGAGCAGCTGCGCACGTGGGTCCATCGTCGAGGTGATGGTGAGACCGCCGTTGAAGATGAGGAAACGGCGCAGCTCCTCGGTCGGGGCCAGCCAGTCGGCGTCGAGCAGCTCGTCGCGGACCTTGCGCTCCCAGTAGGACAGGTCCTCCGACGTGGCGGCGGAGACCGTGGCCTGCTCGCTGTCCGGCAGCGGAAGCGCGGCGATCAGCTCGGCCTCGTCGGAGTTCACGAGTCCTTCGTCGACCATCCGCCCCAACACGATCTCGCGGCGTTCGTCCGCGACCTCGGGGAAGCGGATCGGGTCGTACCCCGTCGGGTTGCGGATCAGGGAGGTCAGCACCGCTGCCTCGGCCCAGCCGACCTCGGAGGCGGGGATGCCGAAGTAGAGCTGCGACGCTGCTTCGACCCCGTAGGTGCCCCGCCCGAGGTAGACGAGGTTGAGGTACTGCTCGAGGATGCGGTTCTTGCAGTCCCGCTTGGTCGTGTCACGACAGAACTGGTTCTCGAGCTGGATCGCGAGCGACGCCTCCTCGATCTTGCGGCCGATCGTGCGGTCATCACCGACCAGGGACAGCTTCACGAGCTGCTGGGTGATCGTCGACCCGCCCTGGGAGATCTCCCCGGCCGCGCTGTTCGCCTGCACGGCACGCAGGACCGAGCGGGCGCTCACACCGTCGTGGCGGTAGAAGTCGGCGTCCTCGACCGCCAGCACGGTCCGTTGCAGCTCGTCGGACATCTCGTCCAGGGGGACCACCACCCGGTTCTCGGAGCCGACGAGCTGACCCATCGGTTCGCCGGCCGAGTCCAGCACCGTGCTCCCTCCGCGAGCTCGGGCAGCGCGAGGTTCGAAGTCGGCTCGAAGGACGCAGCGTCGCCGAGGCCGCCGATGCTCGGGAGGAGCTGGGTCCCGATCACGCCGAGCGACACGACGCCGAGGCCGACGATCAGGGCGAATCTGAGCAGGAGGGAGACGGCGCGTTGCATGGATCCTCAGGGGCGGCGCGGCCCGTGAGGTGTCCCGGGGTCCGCAAACGCTGACAGGCTATCGGCCGACACCTGCCCGGACGCATCGGCCTCGCCCGACGCCGGGCCCCTCCGCCCCACCCCCGGGAGCCACCGTGCCCATCGCATCGCTGCGTCGCCGCCGCACACGCGGCATCCCCACCGTCGCCCTGGCGGGAGCCGGTTCGATCGCCGTGGTCCATGCGCTCGCTGCCGCAGCGGCAGGCATGCGGGTCAGCGCCGTGGCGTCACGCGGCGGACGCTCCGCACGTCACCTGGCCGGCGAGCTCGACGCCCGGCGGGTGACCCCAGACGCGCTGCCAGCGGGTGCAGACCTCCTGATCGTCGCAGCGCCACCGCCGGAGCACGACACACTCGCGCTCCGCGGGATCGCGGCCGGCGCGGACGTCCTCGTCGAGAAGCCGCTGACCACGACCCTCGAGCGCGCCGACCGGCTGGTCGCGGCGGCGACGTCGCCCGGCGCTCCGCGGGTGCGCTGTGGCGGAGAACCTGCTGCACGCCCCCGCCTGGCGCGAACTGCGCCGCCGACGACCGACGCTCGGCGCGTTGTCGCATCTGTCGGTCCGGGCGCTGCAGTCCACCCCCGACTGGGGCCACTTCGCCCAGCCCCTGCGCGAGGGGGGCGTCCTGTACGACCTCGGACCGCATCCCGTGGGCCTGGTGCTGGATCTGGTCGAGGAGCCGCCGGTCGCCGTGTCCGCCTCGCTGCGCACAGGACGCGACGACGGCGCGGACGATCATGCGACGCTGCGGCTGCGATTCGCCTCCGGGTTCTCGGCGTCGGTGGAGGTGTCCTGGCGCTCGGAGGTGGCGCAGTGGGACCTGCAGGCGGCGGGCGACGACGGAGTGCTGCGACTCGAGCTGCTCCCCGAGGTGACCCTCGAGGCGAACGGAGACCGGGTCGGGGTGCCGCTGCGCCACGACGCGCCCGACCCCCGCTTGGAGTCACTCGGCTACATCGACCAGCTGCTCGACACCGCCGGCGACGGTCCCGGTCAGGACCTCGCCGCTGCTCGCGCCGTGCTCGAGGTGATCTGCGCTGCGTACGCGTCCGCGGGACGTGACGGTGTCGAGGTCGACCTGCCGTTCACCGGTGACCGCGCCCGGACCCCGATGGAGCTCTGGCGGGGCGACGACCGGCCCGGCGCCTAGAACTCGTCGTCGAGGGCGAACTCGCCGTCGACGCCGGTCTGGTAGGCCGACACGGTGCGCTCGAAGAAGTTCGTGAGCTCCTGGACGTCCTGGAGCTCCATGAACGCGAACGGGTTCTTGGAGCCGTACAGCTTCTCGAGCCCGAGGGTCGCGAGGCGCTGGTCGGCGGCGTACTGGAGGTACTCGCGCATGTCGCGCAGCGACATGCCCGGGATCCCCTGGGAGAGCAGGTCCTCGGCGAAGGCGTACTCGACCTCGACCGCCTCGCCCAGCATCTCGGTGACCTGAGCAGCCAGGTGTTCGTCGAACAACCCGGGCTCCTCGCGACGGACCTGCTCGATGACCCCGAACGCGAAATTCATGTGGCAGCTCTCGTCACGGAACACCCAGTTCGTGCCGGATGCCAAGCCGTTCAGCAGGCCCTTCGAGCGAAGGAAGTACACGTAGGCGAACGCCCCGTAGAAGAACAGCCCCTCGATGCAGGCCGCGAAGCAGATCAGGTTCAGCAGGAACTGCTGGCGGTCCTCACGGCTGTTGAGCTCGTCGAGCTCGCCGATCGAGTCGATCCAGCGGAAGCAGAACTCGCCCTTGCGGCGGATCGAGGGGATGTTCTCGATCGCAGCGAACGCCTCGGCGCGCTCGGACAGATCGGGGATGTAGGTGTCCAGCAACGTCAGATAGAACTGGACGTGCAGCGCCTCCTCGTACAGCTGCCGCGACAGGTACATGCGCGCCTCGGGGCTGTTGACGTGCTTGTACAGGTTCAGGACCAGGTTGTTGGCGACGATCGAGTCACCGGTCGCGAAGAAGGCGACCAGGCGGTTGATGAGGTGCCGCTCCGCGGGGAGCAGCTTGCGCTGCAGGTCGACGATGTCGTCGGAGAAGTCGACCTCTTCCACGGTCCACGTGTTGCGGATCGCGTCGCGGTACATGTCGTAGAACTGCGGGTAGCGCATCGGTCGCAGGGTCAGGTTGAAGCCCGGGTCCAGCAGGTTGCCCGGCGCCGTGACGGGCGAGACGCCCGTGCCGGGATGGGGGGCGGGCTCGGTGAGCGCCGTGCCCGTCGTGAGGGGCCCATCGGTGAGGGGATCTGTGGCGTAGGCGGCGTTCTCGGTCAGTGCCATCGTGGTGTGTCCTTGCTCGCGGTCGATCTGGTTCGTCGGTGTTCGGTTCGGTCAGCGTCGGGCCGGTCGGTCGCCGCCGGTCAGGGACCAACGGCCGCCGGTGGCGCAGTGCTCACTGGCAGGCGTCGCACGACTCGGGGTTCTCGAGCGAGCAGGCGACCGCCTCGTCGTCGGAGACCACCTCGTCGCTGGAGAGCGGGGTCTCGGCGGTGACCTCGTCGCTGGCCGCCGGCTCGGTGTCACGGGCGGGCAACGAGGTCGTCGTCCCGCCGCCCGTCGGACCACGGCCGTCGGCCGAGCTCGACGACGCACCGCTCGTCTGGTTGATCTTCGTCGCCGGCCGCGAGCGCAGGTAGTACGTGGTCTTCACGCCCTGCTTCCAGGCGTGCATGTACATCGACGACAGCTTCCCGATCGTCGGGGACTCCATGAAGAGGTTCAGCGACTGCGACTGGTCGATGAAGGCACCGCGGGCCGCCGCCATGTCGATCAGGGACCGCATCGGCAGCTCCCACGCGGTGCGGTAGATGGCCCGGAGGTCCTCGGGGATCTCCTCGATGTCCTGTACCGAACCCTCGGAGCGCTTGATCGCCGAGATCACCGACTCGGTCCACAGCCCCCGCGCCTGCAGCTCGCGCACCAGGTAGGCGTTGACCTGCAGGAACTCCCCGGAGAGCGTCTCGCGCTTGAACAGGTTGGAGACCTGGGGCTCGATGCACTCGTAGCAGCCGGCGATCGACGCGATCGTCGCGGTCGGCGCGATCGCGATCAGCAACGAGTTGCGCAGGCCGTGCTCGGCGATGCTCTCCCGGAGCTCAGCCCAACGAGCCGTGTCCGACGGCGAGACCCCCCACAGGTCGAACTGCAGCTTGCCCTGCGCGGCGCGGGTCTCGGACCATCCGCTGTGGGCACCGTTCGCCTTCGCCAGCTCGTTCGATGCCACCAGTGCGTGGAAGTAGATCTCCTCGGAGATGCGCGTCGACAGCTCGCGGGCCTCCGGGGTGTCGAACGGCAGGCGCAGCTTGAAGAAGACGTCCTGGAGCCCCATCAGGCCGAGGCCGACCGGACGCCACTTCGAGTTCGAGTTGCCCGCGGCGTCGGTCGGGTAGAAGTTGATGTCGATCACCCGGTCGAGGAACGGCACGGCGAGGCGGACGACCTCGGCCAGACGGTCGAAGTCGAAGCGCTGCACGCCGTCGGCATCCGGTCGCACCATGGCGCCGAGGTTGACCGAACCCAGGTTGCAGACCGCCGTCTCCGACTGGTTCGTGACCTCGAGGATCTCGGTGCAGAGGTTGGACAGATGCACCACGTTCGGGGTGCCGTCAGCTGACGTGGTGCCGGTCTGGTTGCACTTCTCGTTCGACGAGTCCTTGAAGGTCATCCACCCGTTGCCGGTCTCCGCGAGACTGCGCATCATCCGGCTGTAGAGGGTGCGGGCGGAGACCTGCGTCTCGTAGAGGCCCTCCGTCTCCGCCGCCAGGTACGCCTCACGGAAGTCGTCGCCGTACAGGTCGACGAGGTGGGGCACCTTCTTGGGATCGAACAGGCTCCACTGCCAGTCCTGCTCGACCCGCTCCATGAACAGGTCCGGCACCCAGTTGGCGAGGTTCAGGTTGTGTGTGCGGCGTGCTGCCTCGCCGGTGTTCTCGCGCAGCTCGAGGAACGCCTCGATGTCGGCGTGCCACGACTCGAGGTAGACGCACGCCGCCCCCTTGCGCCGTCCGCCCTGGTTGACCGCGGCGACCGACGAGTCGAGCGTCTTGAGCCACGGCACGATGCCGTTGGAGAGGCCGTTGGTGCCCCGGATCAGCGAGCCGCGCGA
Source organism: uncultured Microthrixaceae bacterium (assembly GCA_942490665.1). Classification (GTDB taxonomy): domain Bacteria; phylum Actinomycetota; class Acidimicrobiia; order Acidimicrobiales; family Microtrichaceae; genus SKRR01. The sequence continues at coordinate 65,458 of CALNXV010000001.1, read as the reverse complement.
GCGGATGCGGGTGTAGGACAGCCCGATGCCGCCGGCGTGCTTGGAGAGCCGAGCCACGTCGCGGTAGCGGTCGTAGATCGCGTCGAGGTTGTCCTCGGGCGAGTCGAGCAGGTAGCAGCTCGACATCTGCGGGTGTGTCGTCCCCGAGTTGAACAGCGTGGGCGACGAGGGCAGGTAGTCGAGCGACGAGATGAGCTCGTAGAACTCGATGGCCTCCTCCGGCGAGGTGGCGAGCCCGCAGGCGACCCGCATGAGGAAGTACTGCGGCGTCTCCATGACGTGACGGCGCTCGGGGTGGCGCAGCAGATAACGGTCGTACACGGTGCGCAGGCCGAAGAACTCGTAGCGCCAGTTGCGCTCGCCGAGGATGGCGTCGTTCAGCTTGCGGGCATGGGTCGCCACCATGGCGGCGGTCTCATCGCTGATGATCCCCTGCTCATGGCCCAGCGCCACGGACTGCGAGAAGGAGTAGACGTCCTGGTTCTGGACCTCCTTGTCGATCACGGTGGCGAGCAGCCGCGCCGCGAGCCGCGAGTAGTTGGGCTCCTCGGCGATCAGCGCGGCGGCGGTGCGGATCGACAGGTTGTCGAGGTCCTCGGTCGTTGCGCCGTCGACGAGGCCGGAGATGGTCCGCGTCGCGACGCGCATCGAGTCGACGTTGTCCAGGTCGACGGCGCAGCGGGCAACGGCACGGACGATCTTGTTGAGGTCGACCGGTTCGAGACTGCCGTCGCGCTTGCGCACCCGCATCTGGGTGCCGAGATCGCCGCTGCCGACGCCCGCAGCGACCCCATCGGGTCGATCCGGTTCGTCGAGCACCGTGATCCCGTCATCAGCTTCGACCTCGCGAACATCCTCCGAAAGCGCCACCGTGTTCTCCCCGTTCCCTGTCCCGTGCTGTCGTTCGTGTTGCTGTTGCGTGTTGGCCGACCGGCCACCGACCCGCACCGCGGACCGACGACCACCACATCTGGGGGTCCTCGGCCCCGTCGGCCCCCACATCTGGTGTCGAGCGTGTAATTACAGCCGAGTAACTACAGCGACGCAACAGTATCCCGAGAACTCGCTGTACGTAGCGGTAGGACGACCCTGCGTGGCGGTCCGGGCTCCGATCGGACCCCGATCCACGCTCGGACGCCCCCGCGTGCTCGGCGCCCACGCCGGGTAGCGTCGACACCGTGGGCACGACCGCGACACCCCGGCCGGGCTCGCCCGGCGGTCCGCTCTGGGACCCCGGTGCGATCCCCGCAGCGACCGTCGTGGTGGCGCGCGACCGGACCGACGGCGTGGAGGTCCTGATGCTGCGCCGGGACCGGGACCTGGCCTTCGCCGGCGGCGCGTGGGTGTTCCCCGGCGGCCGGATCGACCCCGCCGACCACGACGACCACCGCCACGAGCAGCAGGGCCACGACGACGCCCACGCCGAGCTCGAGCGTGCAGCCCGGCGCGCCGCGGTGCGCGAGGCCGCCGAAGAGGCCGGGCTGCGCCTCGAGCCGTCGGCGCTGCACCGCTGGTCGCATTGGACACCGCCGCCCGAGGCGCCCCGGCGGTTCAGCACGGCGTTCTTCGTGACCGCGGTCCACGACGACCACCCCGTGCGCGTCGACGGCTCCGAGATCCGCGAGCACCGATGGCAACAGCCCGGCGACGTGCTCGAGCTGCACGCCGACGGCTCCGTGTCGCTCTCCCCGCCGACGTTCATCACGCTGACGCAGCTGTCGGCGCTCGACTCGACCGCGCGACTCAGCGACGGCGTCGGCCGCGGCCAGGAGGTCGAGCACTTCGCGACACGCGTGGCGTCGCTCGACGACGCGATCGTGGCGCTCTACCACGGTGACGCCGGCTACGAGACCGGCGACGCGACTGCCACCGGCGCCCGGCACCGCTTGGTCATGGGAACGCGCTGGACCTACGAGCGATCTCCGTGACCGACGACGCAGCAGGCCCGGGCGCGGTCGACCAGGACGCAGCCGAAGCGCCTGCAGCCCCCCGCCGCCGGGAACGGGTCGGGCAGGTCTGGCAGCGGCTGCGGCGTTCCCCGGTGGCCTTCGCGCTCTGGGTCGTGGCGGTGACGCTTGCGCTCACTCCGTTGCTGTTCGGGCCGACGGTGCGGCTCGGGCCCGGCACGATCGAGGCGTCGATCCGACCCGCGCCCAGCGGCGGGACCGAGCTCTCGCTCCCGCCGCTGGGGGCCATCAGCGCCCCCACCCACCGCGCGCCGGTCCGCCTCGGCATCGAGCTGCGCGAGCTCGACGTGCTCGGAGCGATGGACCCGGCGCTGCGCCCCGACGTCGTCTCGGCGAGCGATCCGCTGCCGGTCATCGAGGCAGCGGTGAGCGACGATCTCGGTGCGGCGTTGGCCCGCCTGGCGCTGGTCCTCGGTGGCACCGCGGCAGCGTGCGGCGCGATCGCGGCGCTCGCCTTCCCGGCGCGACGCAGCCCGGGACGGGTGCTCGCTGGTGCCGGCATCGGTGTGGCCGCGGTGGGGGTGCTGGTCCTCCCGGCGGCGATCGGCTTCGACCAGCAGGCCTTCGAGGACGCCCCGCAGCTCACCGGCCAGCTGGGGTCGATCGAGGACCTCGTCGCGCGGGTCGGCAGCCTGGAGACGCCGTTCGGTTCGGTGCAGTCCCGGACCCAGGTGCTCTCCGAGCGCATCGCGGGGCTCTACTCGGCCGCCATCACCGACGAGATCGACCGATCCGACGGTGAGGTCGTGCTCCTGCACGTCTCGGACCTGCACCTCAACGCCGTCGGGCTGTCGCTCGCCCGTGACCTGGCGCGCAGCTTCGACGTCGACGCCGTGGTCGACACCGGCGACATCACGTCGTTCGGGTTCGAACCCGAGGCTCGCTTCGTCGACGAGCTCGCGGGGTTCCAGGTCCCCTACTACCTCGTCGCAGGGAACCACGACAGCGAGTCGGTCAGGCGGCGCCTCGCCGAGTCGCCCGACGTGATCTCGCTCGACGACGAGGCGGTCGACATCGCCGGGCTCCGGGTCCTCGGGATCCCGGATCCGACCGTCACCGCGCTGCGCCGGATCCCGCGCGAGACGCTCGATCGCCAGTACCGGGACCAGTTCGACACCACCGAGGAACTGGTCCGAAGCGAGGACCCGGACCTGGTGCTCGTGCACAACCCCGTGCAGTTGCGGCCCGTGCTCGGCCAGATCCCGGCAGCGGCGGCCGGGCACCTCCACGAGACCCGCCTGGAGGTCGTCGACGGCACGGTCGTCGCCATCGTCGGATCCTCCGGAGCGACGGGCGTGGGCGACCTGCTCGTGGACGAGGAGGCCCCCTACCGCTTCCAGCTGCTGCGCTTCGTCGACGAGCGCCTGGTTGCGGTCGATCAGATCGAGCTGCTCGGCGCCGGTGGCGACTTCGAGCTCGACCGTCGGCTCATCCGCCCCGACGCAGCCGAGACCGACGGCGCTGCGCTCTCCGAGGAGGTCGACGAACCGCCGCGCAGCGAGATCGACCAGGAGGACCTGGATCGGGTGACCTCCACGCTCCCGACGACCACCGCTGCGCCGTCCACCACGGCCGTGGGAGGCTGATCGCGATGGAGGCGCCGCCGAAGATCACCTGCGTCGACTGCGGCGGGGTCTGCCACCTGCTCTCCTACCCGCAGCCGGACGAGGACGAGCCGGGAGGGTTCGCGCCGGGCGACATCGTGGCCTACCGCTGCGAGGACTGCCTCGACCGCTGGGACATCGAGCTGGAGTGAGCGGCGATCAACGGCCGGCGCGCGACTGCGAACCCACTTCGGAGCGATGACGCCGCGCCGCTAGGATCGACCGACCCGACTGCGTTCCGGAGTCCCACGATGTCCTCGGCAACACCTGCGAACTCATCTGACGCAGCGGACCGCCCCTACCCCGAGGTCCCGACGCGGGCCGACTTCCCGGCGATCGAGCGGCGGATCCTGGATCGCTGGGAGTCCCAGCGCACCTTCGAGCGCTCCGTCGAGCAGCGGCCAGCGGACGACGAGTTCGTCTTCTACGACGGCCCCCCGTTCGCGAATGGCCTGCCGCACTACGGCCACCTGCTGACGGGCTACGTCAAGGACGTCGTGCCCCGCTACCAGACCATGCGCGGCCACCGCGTCGATCGCCGGTTCGGCTGGGACTGCCACGGTCTGCCCGCCGAGATGGCCACCGAGCAGGAGCTCGGCGTCTCCGGGCGAGTCGGCATCACCGACTTCGGCATCGCAGCGTTCAACGACGCGTGCCGCTCGTCGGTGCTGCGCTACACCGGCGAGTGGGAGCGCTACGTCACCCGCCAGGCCCGCTGGGTCGACTTCCACGACGACTACAAGACGATGGACCTCGACTACATGGAGTCGGTGATCTGGGCGTTCCGCGAACTGTGGGACCACGGCCTGATCTACGAGGCGTACCGGGTCATGCCGTACTCGTGGGGAGCGGAGACGCCGCTGTCGAACTTCGAGATCCGCCTCGACGACGCGACCCGTCCCCGCCAGGACCCCGCACTCACGGTGGCGTTCAGCGTCGAGGCCGCCGGCGCGGAGGCGGCCGAGCTGCCCGACGCGCTGCAGGGTGCCGACGGCGCGGAGTTCTGGGCGTGGACGACGACGCCGTGGACGCTGCCGTCGAACCTCGCCCTCGCCGTCGGACCCGACGTGGAGTACCTGGTCGTCGAGGTGCGCACCGGCCCGCGAGCCGGGCGTCGCGTCGTGCTGGGCGCGAACCGGCTCGAGGCCTACGCCGCCGAGCTCGGTCCGGACCACGAGGTGGTCGCGACCCTGCCCGGCAGCGCGCTCGCCGGGGTCCGCTACCGCCCGCTGTTCGAGTTCTTCGCCGAGCATCCCGACAGCTTCCGGGTCCTCGTCGACGGTTTCGTCACCGACGACGACGGCACCGGCATCGTGCACATGGCACCCGGCTTCGGCGAGGACGACCAGCGGGTCTGCGAGGCAGCGGGCATCGTGCTGGTCTGCCCCGTCGACGACGCCGGCCGGTTCACCGGCGAGGTCACCGACTACGCCGGGACGAACGTCTTCGAGGCGAACCCCACCATCATCTCGGACCTCAAGCAGCGCAACGTCGTGGTCCGCCACGAGACCTACGACCACAACTACCCGCACTGCTGGCGGACCGACACCCCGATCATCTACAAGGCCGTCTCGTCCTGGTACGTCGAGGTCACCGCGATCCGCGAACGTCTCGTCGAGCTGAACCAGCAGATCAACTGGATCCCCGCCCACGTGCGCGACGGCCAGTTCGGCAAGTGGCTCGAGGGTGCCCGCGACTGGTCGATCTCGCGGAACCGCTTCTGGGGATCGCCGATCCCCGTGTGGCGCAGCGACGACCCGGAGTATCCGCGCACCGACGTGTACGGGTCCCTCGACGAGATCGAGCGTGACTTCGGCGTCCGCCCAACCGATCTGCACCGCCCGTTCGTCGACGACCTCACCCGCCCGAACCCCGACGACCCGACGGGCGGGGCCACGATGCGACGCGTGCCCGAGGTGTTCGACTGCTGGTTCGAGTCCGGTGCCATGCCGTTCGCGCAGCGCCACTACCCCTTCGAGCACCGCGAGTGGTTCGACGAACACTCCCCCGCCGACTTCATCGTCGAGTACATCGCCCAGACGCGCGGCTGGTTCTACACGATGCACGTCCTGTCGGGAGCGCTGTTCGACCGCCCGGCGTTCTCGAACGTCATCTGTCACGGCGTGGTGCTGGACCACGAGGGCCGCAAGCTCTCCAAGAAGCTCCGCAACTACCCGGACCCCGAAGCGGTCTTCGAATCACACGGCGCCGATGCGCTGCGCTGGTACCTGATGTCCTCGCCGATCCTGCGTGGCGGCGATCTGCGCATCGCGACCGACGCATCGGACATCACCGAGGTCGTCCGGCTCGTCCTCAACCCGATCTGGAACGCGTACGCGTTCTTCACGATGTACGCGAACGCGGACGGCTACCGGGCCCGGCGGCGCACCGACGCGACCGGGCTGCTCGACCGCTACATCCTGGCGAAGACCGCTGCGCTGCGCGACGAGATGACTGCGAGGTTGGACGCATTCGACGTCGCAGGCGCGTGCGCCGAGGTCCAGGGATACCTCGACGCGCTGAACAACTGGTACATCCGGCGGTCCCGCGAGCGGTTCTGGGCGCCCGGAGCGGACCACGGTGCGGGCCCAGCGGACCAGCGCGACGCCTACGACACGCTGTTCACGGTGCTCGACACCCTCACCCGCCTGGTGGCACCGCTGCTGCCGTTCGTCGCCGAGGAGATCCACCTGGGGCTCCGCGTTGCCGGCGAGGACGACGGCAGCAGTGCAGGCGGCAGCAGTGCAGACGGCGCGGCGTCGGTCCACCTGCTCGACTGGCCTGCCGCCGACGAGCTGCCCGCCGACCCCGAGCTCGTCGCGCGGATGGACCGAGCACGCGAGATCTGCTCGGTCGCGCTGCACCTACGCGAGGACCACCGCCTCCGGGCGCGGCTCCCGCTCGCACGACTCACCGTCGCGGGCCCCGACAGCGCCGGCATGGAGGACCTGGCGGGACTCATCCGCGACGAGGTGAACGTCAAGCACGTCGAGCTGCTCGCCGATGCCGCCGAGGTCGGGCGCCTGCAGCTGCGTCCGGACCCCAAGGTCCTGGGACCACGACTGGGCAAGGCAGTGCAGGACGTGCTGCGAGCGGCGCGCGCCGGCGAGTGGTTCCCCACGGACGACGGCGGGGTGAACGCCTCCGGGGAGCTGCTCGCCGCGGGTGAGTTCACGCTCTCGCTGGAGCCCCGCGAGGGCCGGGTGGCCGCACCGTTGCGTTCGAGCGACGCCGTCGTCGAGCTCGACGTCGAGGTCACCCCGGAGCTGCGCGACGAGGGACGGGCCCGCGACGTCGTGCGGATCGCTCAGCAGGCACGGCGCGACGCCGGGCTCCACGTCAGCGATCGGATCCACCTGGACCTGCGCGCCGACTCCGAACTGGTCGAGTCCGTCGAACCCCACCGCGCCTGGATCGACGACCAGGTCCTGGCCACGTCATCGGAGATCATCGCCGACGACAGCCTCCGCGATGGCCCCGCCACCGACGGGCTGCGGTTCGCGGTCGCCGTGCGCGCAGCAGCCGACTGACCCGCTCTCCGCCCTCGGCCTCAGAAGTACTGGGACCGGCTCCGACGACCACGAGGGGTGGCGGTGGGGGCGCCAGCCGCCAGGGCGCGGGCAGCGGCGACGTCGCCCACCCCGGTGATCTCGAGCAGTCGTCGACCGTCGACGACTGCGATCGAGACGTGATCGGTCCCCGGGGGGCCGAACAGCGAGACCGAGGTCGATCCCGTCACCAGCGACTCGACGAGCGGCTCCGGGAAGCGATCGACCACCAGGACGAGGCGGGTGCTCGTCCGGCCGAGCAGGCACGACAGCGGGCCGACCCATCCGTGGGCGACCGCCTCGAGGACCTCGTCGGGAGCGAGCGCAGCAGCGAAGGCGTCCGAGGCGCGGGCGGCGTCGACCTGCGAGCGCTCGTCGAGGCGTGCGAGGAGGTCGGCGAGACGGGCGGGTGGCGCCGCCTGGTTTCCCGAGGTCGCGGCTGCTCGGTCGGCGGACGCCCGAGGGCGGTGCTCACGTCCCGGAGCCCGGCCGAACACCGCACTCGGGCGCGGCGGGGGGACGGACCCAGCATCGGTGCCGGGCCGCACCCATGGCAGGGGCTCGGCGGCCGGTGGCGACTCGACCACGGGCGGGGACTCGGCGGCGGGGGGCGCGTCCCAGCCATCCGGCGAACCAGCTCCAGTGCCCCCAGGAGCTGCGACGGCGGGCGGGCGATCGCCGGTCGGTGGGGTCTCGCTGATCGGCGGGGCGACATCGGGGGTCGGAGCCGGAGCGTCCCGCTGCGCGGGTCGGACGAATGGCGACACCTCGACGGGTGGGACGAGCCCCGGCGCCGGCGCCCCAGTGGGTGGCGCGGGGACCTGCGGCGGGCTGTCCGGTGGGTCGGGAGTGGGGGCGGGCGGCGGGGTCGAGGCTGGTGAGAACGGCGGGACGGCGGCAGCCGACGCGACGGCGGGGGCCATCGGCGGCTTCGGCTCGGGCGGTACGCGCGGCCCGGGCGTGGGTGGCGGTGTGGGGGGCCGCGTCGCGGCCGGGGCGAACGTGGGCGTGGGCGACCCCGCCGGCGTCCCGTCCGGTGCGGGTGGTGGAGCCGGGGGCGCGTCCGGTGCAGGCGGCGCGGCGCGTGGATGAGCGCCGGCGGCGCCCACCGGCGCCACGAACGGCGGGGGCAGGACCGCCCCGGTCGTCGGGGCCGGTGCCGGGGCCGGTGCCGGTGCCGCTGTCTCGGTCACCGCACGCGGTCGAGTCCGGGTCGCCGGACGGTCGCCCGTGTCGGCGAGCGCTGCGAGCGGCGCCACCGCGGATGCAACACGTGCCGGCAGGACCGCTGCGGAGACCCCCAGCCCGATCGCCGCCACGGCCGTGAGCACCAGTACGGGGATCGGCACCTGCAGACCTGAGATGCCGAATCGACCGAGCGCTGCGATCGATGCCCCGGCGAGGGCCACGCCGGCGACGATCCCGAGCACGGTCCCGTCCGTCGCGAAGGACACGCCCTCGGCGAGCACCAGCCGATGCAGCTGTCGGCGCGTCGCGCCGGCCGCTCGCAGCAGCCCGAACTCGCGCCGACGCTCCCCCACCGACAACAGCAGCGTGTTCACGACGCCGACCAACGCCTGCAGCAGCGTGAACAGCAGCATCCACTGCACCACGCGCTCGAAGCCGCGGAGCAGCTCGCCGCGGGCGTCGACGAAGTCGACCGGGTCGAGCACGGCGGTCACCCCGTACTCCGCAGCGAGCTCCTCGACCGCCGCCCGTCCTGCGGCACCGTCGTCGTCGCCACCGCTCAGGGTGACGAGGGCAGCGATGTCGAACGAGAGCGGGACCTGGTCGATCAACACCGAGCGGTCGAGCACCACGTCGCCGAGCAGCACCGACCCGGAGTCGTAGATGCCCTCGACGACGAGCTGCACCACGCCGAGGCTGGTGAACTCGACGGGCACCGTCGCGCCCGCAGTGATGCCGAGCTCCTCCGCGACGCCGCGTTCGATGAGCACGCCGGTCGGCCCCAGGGCGTCGGGCGCGGCGCCGACCCATCCGGGCGAGAGCACCTCGTCGAGTGCTGCACCGTCGATGCCGCTCATACGTACCGGCCGCGCCGCGATCCAGCCCCGCCCGACCTGCCAGCCGCTGACCGCGTCCACCTCGGGGGCCTCGGCCAGGTCCTCGAGGAGCGCCTCGGGCAGCCCGCCACGCGTGAAGGTCTCCGAGTCCACGACCAGGTCGGCACGGACGAGACGTCCGACGTCGCCGTCGATCGAGGCCGCGAACGACGACAGGAACGCTGCCAGGCCTGCGACCACGGCGGTCGCGAGCAGCAGGGCGCCGGTGGTCGCAGCCGTCCGGCTGCGGTTGCGCACGGCGTCACGGGCGCCGATGCGCCGCAACGCGGGGGCTCCGCCGGGCACGAGTCGGATGCCCCCGGCGACCGCGACGGCGAGTCCCCACGGCAGCAGCCGCACCACCAACCACACGAGCACCACCGCGAGGGCGATCCCGAGCGCGATCGCGAGCGACACATCGGCGAGCACGAGCAGCCCGGCGAGCAGCGCCGCGGCGCCACCCGCCATGAGCGTCGTGTTGAGCAGCCGCACCGCGAACGACTCGCCGGCGTCGGCCGCGACCTCGGCGACCGCCTCGACCGGCGGCACCCGACAGGCGCGGACCGCGGGGACGACGGCGGCGAAGACCGTGGCGCCCACCCCGATCAGCGCTGCCCACCCGAGCGCGGAGAGCGACACGACCGGACCGGCGACGGGCACCGCGGTCCCGAGGTTGCCGAGCGCTCCTTCGATGAGCCGACCGAGCACCACCCCGAGCGGCGCGCCGATGAGCGACGCGAGCGCGGCGAGCAGTGCCGCCTCGACCAACGCGGCACTGACGAGTTGGCGTCGCCGTGCACCGAGCAACCGGAACCCCGCGAAGGTTCGGCGCCGCTGGGCGTAGAGCAGCGTGAGCGAGTTCGCGACCGTCACCATGCCGACCACCAGCGCCAGCGCGGCGAAGCCGATGATCAGCCACCGGATCAGCGTGAACCCGCGCGTCAGGCCCTCCTGGCGGTGCTCGGCGCCGGTCTCGCCGTCGACGACCTGAGCGCCAGTGGGCAACAGCGCTGCGATCTCGGCCGCGACCTGCTCCGCGTCCGCTCCCGGTTCCAGACGGATGGCGACCCGGTTGTCGTTGTCGGGGACGTCGAAGAGCTCGCGGGCGGTCGCGGTGTCGAACAGCGCGAGCGACGATCCCGCCGGCAGGGGGCCCGCCTCGGTGGTGACGATGCCGACGACCTCGAACGGCTCCGCACTCACCCCGACCACGCGCAGCGTGTCTCCCACCTCGACGCCGGCGTCACGAGCCGAGCGCTCGTCGATCACCACCTCGCCGGCGCCCTCCGGGGGCCGGCCCTCGCCGACGAAGCGGTAGGGGGAGAGCTCCTCGTCGTCGGGCCAGTTGGTCCCGAGCGGCTGCTCGGAGAGCCCGGGCGTCACGACCGGCTCGCCGTCGGCAGCGAGCAGGATCGCGACCTCTTCGATCCTGGGGATCGCAGCGGCGACCCCGTCGACCTCCGCAACGACGGGCGCGACGGAGCCCGGCACCAACCGCCGGGTCTGCTCGAGGGCGGACTCGTAGGCGACGTCGCCCTCGACGATCAGGTCCGCCCGCTCGGCTCCCGCTGCAGCGAGGTCATCGAGCCCCTCGGACACCCGGTCCAACAGGGTCAGCGCGCCGGCGATGTACCCGACGCTCAACGCGACAGCGACCGTTGCGAGCGCCAAGCGGCGTCGCTGGCGCAGCAACGCCGACAGGATCCTGCGCTGCCCGATCCCGGGGCGCCCACCCCTGAGAGCCGACATCATGGTCACGATACCGGGCGCCCCGGCGCTGCCGGATGCGCCGGAGCGGGATCAGGCCGCCTCAGCAGTCGACCGGACCCGGGGTGAATCTCGGCGCACGCTTCTCCTGCACCGCGGCGAGACCCTCCTGGACGTCGGGCCCGGTGAAGCCCAGCATCTCCATCGCGGCCGACGCGTCGAAGGTGGGGCCGGCGAGACGCAGCCAGTTGTTCATCGTGTACTTGGTCCATCGCAGCGCCGTCGTGGAGCCCGCGGCCAGGGTCCGGGCGATGTCCGTCGCGGTCGCGAGCACCTCGGCGTCGTCGACGCAGCGACTGACGAGGCCGATCCGTTCGGCCTCCTCGCCGAGCAGCGTCTCGCACGTCAGCAGGTGGTACTTGGCCTTGGCCATGCCGCACAGCAGCGGCCAGATGACCGCCGCGTGGTCGCCGGCAGCCACGCCGAGCCGGGTGTGGCCGTCGATCAGCCGTGCGGTGCGCCCCGCGACCGAGATGTCGGCGAGCAGCGCCACGGCGAGTCCCGCGCCGACCGCCGGGCCCTCGATGGCGGAGACGACCGGCGCCGAGCAGTCGATCATGTGGTGGACCAGCTGGCGCGCCTCACGGAACACGGCGTTGCGCACGTCGACGTCCTCGGTCATCTCGCGCACCATCTCGAGGTCGCCGCCGGCGGAGAACACACCGCCCGCTCCGTGCACGAGCACGACCCGGGTGTCGGGGTCGCGGTCGATCACCGGCCAGACGTCGCACAGCTCCCGGTGCATCGACCGGTCCACGGCGTTCAGCCGGCCGGGCGTGTCGAGGACCACCCGGAGGATGCCGTCCTCGGGTCGATCGATGGCCAGACGGGCGAACTCGCTGTAGCGCTCCACGGCCGCCGAGGGTACCGACCGCCTTGCGCTTCCGCTGCCGCCGCCCCGCTGCGGCGGGTTGCGCGTCGGACCGTCGCTCGTCAGACCGTCGCGAGCTCGACGACGCGGTCGACGTCCTCGCTGCAGAGCACGCCCTGCACGTCGGTGCCGTCGGTGACCACCGCACGCCAGTAGCGGCCCGGGCCCAGCCGGGAGATCACCGCCTCGACGCATTCGTCGGGATGCACCCGCGGCAGGCTCCACATCGGCTCGACCAGCGACGAGATCGGCACCACGCCGCGCTGCGCCGGCGGGACACGCATGACCGCATCGGGCAGCACCAGCATCGACACGTGCCCGCGTTCGTCGATCACCGGGACCAGCGGCACGCCCGGGAACGCGGCGAGCAGCTCCTCGAGGCGGGCGACGCTGTCGTTCGGTCGCAGCGGGGGAGGCAGGACACGCCCGAGGCCCGACACCGGCGCGACCATCAGCTCCGGACGCGGCGCGCTGGCTTTCCATTCCGAACGAGCGGCGAGCAGCAGGAAGAGCGCGAGCAGCATCGTCCACACGCCGGACCAGAACGACCACCAGATCGCGATCGCCAGCGCCGCGACGATCAACGCGCCGGCCAGGAGCTGGCCCCACAACGCCGCAGTGCGCGTCGCTGCGATCTTTCGACCCGAGCGCCGCCACAGCACGGCGCGGAGCATCCGCCCCCCGTCGAGGGGGAACGCGGGGAGCAGGTTCGACACTGCGAGCACGACGTTGATCAGGCTCAGCCACAACAGGGTCGTGGTGAGCACCGCCGAGCCCTCCCATCGGTCCACCCACCACCACGCACCGCCGAAGACGCCCGCCATGACCATCGACATCGCCGGACCGGCGGCAGCGATGCGGAACTCGGCGCCCGGGTTGTCCGCGTCGCCCTCGAGCTTCGCGACACCACCGAACAGCCAGAGCGTGATCTCGACGACGCGGACGTCGTTGCGCCCTGCGATGTAGCTGTGGCCGAGCTCGTGGCCCGTCAGGGAGACCAGGAAGCCGAGCACCCCGATGATCGCGGCGAACCAGTAGGCGCTCGTCGGGTAGTCCGGGGAGACCGACGGCAGGGACACCTGCGCCAAGCTCAGCGCCAGCAGCACACAGACGACGAGCACGCCCCAGTTGAGCCCGATCGGCACGCCGAGGAGCCGCCCGATCCGAAGGTGCGTGCGCATTTCGCCACGGTACCGCCGAGGTCCCGGTCTTGCCTGTCGCCGCAGCCGCGGGTTCGATGTCGCGGTGGACTCCCTCAGCGTCGCCGAGCTGCTCGACCGCCGGGCCGAGCTCCTGGCCGGGCGCGCCGCGCCGGGCAGGGCTGCCGATCGGGCCGACGAGGGCCACGCGGCCCGCGTCGAGCTGGACGCGCTGCGCGGTGAGCTGGCGATGCGCCTGTCCGAGCATCCGCCGGTCGTGCGTCGGGTGACGCTCGACGACCCCGACGAGCTGCTCGACCGGCTCGTCGCCACCGAGCCCGTGCACCCGGTGCGGAGCCCGCAGGACGCCGCCGATCGACTCGACGACGACCGGCGCTGCTTCGTCCTCGCGCACCCCGAGCTCCCCGGCCGTCCGCTGAACGTCGTCTGGTGCGCACTGGTCGATGACGCTGCCCGGCTCGCCGGCGACGCCGCACCCGCCGGGGGGCGCCTCGACGACCTCGGATCCATCCTGGACCCAACGGCGCCGACCGGCGATCCACGTGGTGCGGACACTGCGGTCTTCTATTCGATCTGGACCGCCGAGCCGGGCAGTGTCGGGCTGCCCGGCGGTCGGACCCTGCTCGAGGGGGCGGTGTCGACGCTTCGGTCGGAGCTGGTGGGGCTGTCCACCTTCCTCACGCTGTCCCCGGTCCCGGGCCTGCGCGACTCGCTGGAGGGACGCAGCGACCGGGCCGAGTGGGGCGGTGAGGCGGTCGAACCCACCGCTGTCGAACGTGCTGCGGTCGAGTTCCTCACCACCCTCGACGACCACGGCCGGCCGATCGACCCGGTGGCACGGTTCCACCTCGGCAACGGCGCCCGCCTGCTCGCCGTCCACGCCGACGCGGACCGCTCCGACGCCGGTCGGCGACGGTCGTGGGGGCTGATGGCGAACTATCGCTACGAGCCCGAGGACCGGGCGGCGAACCGCCGCGCGCTGGCCGACGGACGGGTCGCGGTGGGTCCCGATCTCGGGAGGTGAGCGCCGCACCGCTGGGTGAGATGGCGCGCTCGTCCGGGTGCCGGGGTTCCGCTCAGGTCCGTTCCGGCCACACGGTCAGCGGTCCGCGCAATAGGTTCGACCCGATGCATCGACCCCCGACGACCCCCCGCCCGCTGAACGAGGACGACCTGCGTCCCCGTTCGGATCGGCCGATGGGCACCCAGGAGTGAATCGCGTGGACACCTCGACGAACGGCGCCGTGAGCGTGCACCTGCCCCCCGACGCCTTCGACGAGGCGATCCGCTCCGAGGTGGGGTCCGGCCTGACGGCCACCCCGAAGGAGCTCTCCCCCAAGTGGCTCTACGACGACCGGGGATGTGAGCTGTTCGACCAGATCACCCGGCTCCCCGAGTACTACCCGACCCGGGCGGAGCGAGCGATCCTCGAGCGCCACGCCGAGGACATCACCGAGATGAGCGGCGCCGACACGCTCGTCGAGCTCGGTTCCGGTACCTCGGACAAGACCCGACTGCTGCTCGACTCGATGCGCGACGGTGGCCGACTCGAGCGCTTCATCCCTTTCGACGTGGCGGAACAGACGCTGCGCGACGCCGTCGCGAAGCTGGGCGCGGACTACCCCGAGATCGAGATCCACGGGGTCGTCGGTGACTTCAACGAGCATCTCGGCGAGGTCCCCGCTGACGGGACCCGCATGATCGCGTTCCTCGGCGGGACGATCGGCAACCTGCACGCCCACGAACGGGCCGGGTTCCTCGCCGAGCTGGCGGCCACCATGGCCCCGGGGGACTCCGCGCTCATCGGGACCGACCTCGTCAAGGAACGCGACCGCCTGGTCGCTGCCTACGACGACGCCGCCGGCGTGACCGCTGCGTTCAACCTCAACGTGTTGGCGGTCATCAACCGAGAGCTCGACGCGGACTTCGACCCCGACCGGTTCGAGCACGTCGCCCGCTTCGACGAGGACGAGTCGTTCATCGAGATGCGCATCCGGTCGCTGGCGGACCAACACGTCGTGATCGGCGAGCTCGACCTCGAGGTCGGCTTCGCCGAGGGCGAGGATCTGCGCACCGAGATCTCGACGAAGTTCCGCACCGAGCAGTTCGCCGACGAGCTCCACGATGCCGGGCTCCGTCCCGAGCACCATTGGACCGACCCCGACGGCGACTTCGCGCTCTGGTTGGCGCGCCGATGAGCCTGCTCGGCCCGGTGACCGACACGCTCGACCCGCGGGTGCGCCCCGGGGCCGTCGGGGAGGTCCGCTCGCTCACCGAGGCGCTCGCGGCGCCGCTGTCGCCCGAGGACCAGACGGTGCAGTCGATGCCCGACGTGTCGCCCACCAAGTGGCACCGTGCCCATACGACCTGGTTCTTCGAGACGTTCGTGCTCGGGCCGCACCTGAGCGGGTACCGGCCGTTCTCCGAGGAGTTCGCCTACCTGTTCAACTCGTACTACGAGGCGGTCGGCGCCCGCCACGCCCGACCCGAACGGGGCCTGCTGTCGCGGCCCAGCGCAGCGGAGGTCGGCGACTACCGCGCGCACGTCGACGACGGGCTCGAGCAGCTGCTGGTCGCCGGGGTCGACGACCGGGTGGCCTCGTTGGTCGAGTTGGGGCTGCACCACGAACAGCAGCATCAGGAGCTGATGGCGATGGACCTGCTCCACGTGCTGTCCTGTCATCCGTTCGCGCCCGCCTACCGCACGGACCTGGCTGCGCCCGAACGCAGCGACCCCGCGCCGGCAGCGTGGCGCTCCCACCCCGGTGGCGTGGTGGCCGTCGGACACCGCGACGAGGGGTTCGGCTTCGACAACGAGCACCCCCGCCACGACACCCTGGTGGGGCCCTTCGAGGTGGCCGACCGCCTGGTGACCTGCGGCGACTGGCTCGCGTTCATCGACGACGACGGGTACCGCCGAGCGGAGCTCTGGATGTCCGACGGGTGGGCGACCGTCTGCTCGCAGCGCTGGGACGCGCCGCTGTACTGGAGCCACGAGGACGGCGACTGGTGGGTGTTCGGCCTCGCCGGACGCAGCCGGGTCGACCCCGCGCAGCCCGTCGCGAACGTGAGCTGGTACGAGGCCGACGCCTTCGCCCGATGGTCCGCAGCGCGACTGCCGACCGAGGAGGAGTGGGAGCTCGCGGCGTCCGTGCCGGTGGCGGGCGCACACCTCGACCTCAGCGTGCTGCGGGCGCGTCCGGCGGAGGAGTCCCCCGATCCGAGTCAGTGGTTCGGCGAGCTGTGGCAGTGGACCGAGTCCGCCTACCGCCCGTACCCCGGCTTCCGCCCGGCGCCGGGCGCCATCGGCGAGTACAACGGCAAGTTCATGGTGAACCAACAGGTGCTGCGCGGCAGCTCCTTCGCGACACCCGCCGGCCACGCCCGGGGCACCTACCGGAACTTCTTCCCGCCGGGGGCGCGCTGGGCGTTCGCCGGGCTCCGCCTGGCCCGTGACGCCGGCTGACCCGCCCGCGGCGCGGCAGCGAGGAGCGTCGCCCGTCGGACCACTCGGCGATCCGATCAACGACACGATCGACGATGCCGAGGTCGCTGAGCTCCGTGCCGGTACGCCGGGCACGGCGGGGCGAGCACACCTGAACAACGCCGGCGCCGGGCTGATGAGCGCCGCCACGCTCGGTGCGGTCGTCGGTCACCTCCAGCGCGAGGCGCACCTCGGCGGCTACGAGGCAGCAGAGATCGCTGCGGAGGACCTCGCCGGGGTTCGCTCCTCCGCGGCGCAGCTCCTCGGCGCGGCGCCCGGCGAGGTGGCGGTCACCACCAGCGACACCGCCGCATGGGCGAGCGCGTTCTGGGGATTCGTGTTCGGCGGGGGGCTCGACGACCGCCCACGCATCGTGGTGGACCGGGTCAGCTACAACTCCCACTGGTTCGCGCTGCTCCAGGCGGCGAAGCGCCGTCCGCTCGACCTGCACGTCGTCGACCCGGGTCCGGACGGCGTCCTCGACCTCGCGGCGCTGGAGCGCGCCCTCGCGGAGCCGACGGCGCTGGTGTCGATCACCCACGTGCCCACCCACTCGGGCGTCGTCGCCCCCGTCGACGCGGCCGGTGAGCTGGCTCGGGCAGCGGGAGCGGTCTACGCCCTGGACGCCTGCCAGTCGGTGGGTCAGCTCCCGGTGGACGTGGCGTCGATCCGCTGCGACATCGCGACCGTCACCGGGCGCAAGTGGCTGCGCGGCCCCCGTGGCACCGGGCTCCTGTACGTCGCCGGTTCGCTGCTCGACCGGCTCGACCCCCCGGGCATCGACGCGACCTCAGCGAGCTGGCCCGAACCGTGGCGCTACGAGCTCGCCCCCGACGCTGGTCGTTTCGAGCACTTCGAGGGGCCGATCGCCGCTCAGCTCGGCCTCGGCGTCGCGATCGACGAGGCGCTCGCGGTGGGCATCGACCGACTCGCCGCCCGCATCGACGAGCTGGCCGGGCACCTCCGGCGCGGGCTCGACGCAGCACCCGGCACGGTCGTCACCGATGGCGACGGTCGACGCAGCGGCATCGTCACCTTCGCCAGCGAGCACCGCCGACCCGGCGAGATCGTCGCGGCGGCCGCCGCGGCCGGGATCAACATCGGGACGAGCCGGGCCGCCACCGCCCTGTTGGACCTGGGCCCCCGGGGCCTGGACGAGGTCGTCCGGGTGTCGCCGCACGCCTACAACACCGTCGACGAGCTCGACGCGTTCCTGGAGCTCGTGTGACGACGGCACGAGGACCGTCGCCCGACGCGAGGTGCGCCTGAACCCGTGCTCCGGCGCAGCCGCTGCGGCACCGTGTGGTTCGCACCGCCTCGGGGCCGATGGACCGCTCAGGCGTCCACCTCGACCGGATGGAGCCGCTCGCCCGGCGTGAACGCAACCGGGATGTGCTTGATCCCGCCGATGAAGTTCGAGCGGAGGCGCTGGACCTCACCGGCGATCCGCATGTCCGGGACGCGGTCGACGAGCTGTTCGAAGAGCACCCGGAGCTCGAGCCGTGCGAGGTTGGCTCCCAGGCAGAAGTGCGCGCCGCCGCCGCCGAACGCGACGTGGTCGTTGGGTGATCGCGTGATGTCGAACCGGAACGGGTCGTCGAAGACCTCCTCGTCCCGGTTGCCCGACACGTGCCACATGGCGATCTTGTCCCCGGCCCGGATCTGCTTGCCCCGCAGCTCGACGTCGCGGGTCGCCTGTCGCCGGAAGTAGAGGACCGGCGACGACCAGCGCAGCACCTCCTCGACGGCGGAGTCCATCAGCTCGGGGTGGTCGCGCAGCTTCGCGAACTCGTCCGGGTGGGTCATGAAGGCGTGCATGCCGTGCGCCGTGGCGTTCCGCGTGGTCTCGTTGCCCGCCACGGCCAGGAGCAGGATGAAGAGCTCGAACTCCTCGGGCGTGAGCTTGTCGCCGTCGATCTCGGCGTTGATCAGCTTGGTGACGATGTCGTCACGTGGGTCGCTGCGGCGAGCCTCGCCCAACGCGCTCGCGAACATGTACAGCTCGGCAGCAGCCGCCTCGGCATCGGCCTTGTTCGCCGGATCCTTGTTGTACTCGGGGTCGTCGGCGCCCACCATCCGGTTGGACCAGTCGAAGAGCAGGTGACGCTCCTCCTGGGGCACCCCCATGATCGCAGCGATGGCCTGGAGCGGGAGCTCCGCCGCGAGTTCGGTGACGAACTCGCACTCGCCCCGTTCGATGACCTGGTCGACGATGAGCTCGGCCCGGTAGATCAGATGCGCCTCGATCAGGCCGATCATCCGCGGCGTGAACCCCTTGTTGACGAGCAACCGGTAGCGGGTGTGCCGCGGCGGGTCCGTCATCACCATGATCCGGCCGCGCATGTCCATCCCGGGATCGAGGGTCGAGGACTCCAGGAGGGTGATGCCCCCCTGCTCGGCGCTGAATCCCTCGGTGTCGCGGTTCACCGTCTGCAGGTCCGCGTGCTTGGTGATGGACCAGAAGCCCGGTCCGTCGGGCTCCGGCGTCCAGTGGACCGGGTCCTCGGCGCGGAGCACCGAGAACATCTCGTGGTGCTCCTGACGCTGGAACCGGTCCAGGTCCAACAGGTCGACCTCGTCCAACCGCATCGTCACCCCCGAAGTGCTCGACGGACCCTACCGGCCCCAGCGATCGGGATGGGCCCGCTCCGCAGCGGCCATCCACCGGCCACCTGCGTTCAGCGTCGCACGAACGGTCCGTGCGGGAGGAGCTCGCCGACGGTCGACTCGTTGATCGGCGCGTCCTGTGCGACCGAACTGACGTAGACCGGCAGCGTGGGACCACCGAGCTCGAGCGCGACCTGGAGGCAGGCGCCGCACGGCCAGGTGAGGGCCTCACCCGTTCGCGGTGCCACGAGGGCCAAGGCGAGCGGCCGGGCACCGAGCGCGACGGTCGAGAAGAGCGCGACCCGCTCGGCGCACATCGCCAACCCGAGCGAGACGTTCTCGACGATCACCCCGGGGACGACGCTCCCGGAATCGGCGTGGACCGCGGCCCCGGCCCGGAAGCCGGAGTAGGGGACGTGGGCGTTCGACCGGCACCCACGAGCGGCGGCCACGAGTGCGGTCGGGGACATGGCCCGCAACCTATCGAAGCACCCACCTGCTCGGCGGACGGGTCGGCCTCAGGACGGGGCGACCTCTGGCCGGGGCGGCCGACCGGGGTGGCCCCCGGCAGCGCTAGGTCGGGCGGTCGGTCGGGGAGTCAGCTGCCCCGGCGGGCAACGGCTGGCGGAAGAGCCCGGGCGGCACGGGCGCTCCGGACCTGACCAGCGCGAGATGCCACGACGGTGACGAGCCGAGTGCCCAACGGAGCATCCGGACCGTCGCCCGACCGACGTGCTCGTCGGCAGCCCTCGGCTGGGCGCCGATCACGTTGCGCACGCCGGGCTGGATCGTGGGGATGGCGGCCTGGTACAGCAATCGGTAGCCGACCTTCACGCCGAACGGGAGCGGTGGGTCCCGGAGGAAGCTGAGCGCGTTCGCCTGTGCGGCGGAGCCCGCAAGCGCCGGGTTCTCATCGACCCACGTCGAGAGCTCCGCGGCAGTCACGGGGAGCGGTGCGGCGTCGAGCAGCGCGCCGATCTGGGCCTGTTCGGCGACGAAGCGGTCGGCCTCGTCGGTGCTGAGCCGACGCGGGCCGTAGCTCTGGTACGCCGCGAGGAACGAATCGGTCAGGACGTTGTGGACCCACGCCGCCATCTCGGGGTGGCCGGCGCTGTAGGGGCGGTCGCGTTCGGACCGTCCGCGGACCGGCCGGTGGGCGTCGCGGACCGCCGCAACGGCGGCGTCGACCTCGGGCATCGACCCGTAGGTGGTCTCGGTGACGTACACCGAGGTCCGGTTGAGCCGGCCGAAGGGGTCGTCCCGGTAGCGGGAGTGATCCTCGACCCCGGCCACCACCTCCGGGTGCGCCGTCTGCACGACGAGCGCTCGGATCCCGCCCACGAAGGCGGCGGCGTCGCCGATCACCCGCCACGACACCGAGTCGGGTCCGAGGAGGCCCGGGTCGCCGGGGTGGTCGAGGGTGTGCTCGAGCGCTCTGGGGCCGTGGGCGAACAGCGACGTCGTCGATGCGACGACCTGGTCCCGGAGGCGGTTGATCACGGTCCCCATGGCTACCGGCCGATCCGCACGGGTGCCGACCCGGGTGCGTCGCCCTCGGACCTCGAGCGGCATGCAGCGGTCACCCGGCGTGGCGTTCGAGGAGCTCGGCCAGCCGGGCGAGTCGGGTCATGCGACGCCGTTGGCCGAGCGCCGACAGCGGCAGGACGAGCCGCTCGAGGGCAGCGCTCGCCGGCCCGGTCAACCGGGCGGCGAAGCGCAGCGTGCTCCCACCGCTGGCGGCGACGACGTGGTTGTCGTAGTCGAGGCGCCACGGGCCGAGCGTGGAGTGCCAGGTGTAGCCGCCGTCGGGTCGGACGTCGTCGACGATCATCGACGTCGCGCCGGGCGCGAAGAACGCCCGGGTGGCACCGACCCATCCTGCCGAGACGCGTCGCGTCTCGGCGTCGACCGAGGCGACGTGCGGCGACCACACCGTCCAGGCGTCGACGTCGACGAGCAGTTCGTGGATCGTGGACGGGGCGGCGGACGACCGGATCTCGGTGGTGATCACTGGCCCAGGATCGCACACGCCCCCGCCGGGTCCGGATCGGCCGGGCGCCGACCCCACCGAGACGTCAGACTGGGTGCATGGCCAGGACGCCGGCGCCGGCAGCGGGTGCGATCCAGATCCGCCGCGAACGACCGCGGTGACCTCGCTGCCGCTGCCCGGTGGTGGGCGTACGGCGGCCGAGGCGTACGTCACGCGGCACCTCGCCCACCTGACGTGCGACGAGGTCCGGGGATCTCCGTCGATCACGGGCGGCCAGGTCGCCGCCGACGCTGCGCTCGCCGCGTTCGACGTCACCGGCTACGCCAGGCGCCGCAACGAGGTGTTCCCGGAGTCGGAGCGTGGCGCGTCCCGGCTCTCGCCGTACATCCGCCACGGGCTGCTCTCGCTGCCGGAGGTCTGGGGCCGCGTCGCAGGTGGTCCCGGCCGGGATGTCGAGAAGTTCCGCGACGAGTTGCTGTGGCAGGAGTTCGCTCGGCACTGGTACGCCCGTCTGGGGAGGCGCACCCGCCGCAGCGTCCGTCATCGGTCCCCCGGCTCGGACCCGGCGGGGAGCGCCGCGTCGAGTGCTGGATGGTCGCGGCGACTGGCGTGTCTCGACCTCTCCCTGGGTGAGCTCGAGCGCGACGGGTGGCTGGTCAACCAGACCCGGATGTGGCTGGCGAGCCACTGGACGGTGCGGGAGGGACTGCGGTGGACCGACGGCGAGGACCACTTCTTCCGTCACCTCCTCGACGGCTCGCGGGCCGCCAACCGGCTCGGCTGGCAATGGGTCACCGGCGCGGGATCCTCGAAGCCCTACGGGTTCAGCCGCCGCCAGGTCGAACGCCGGGCACCCGGGGTCTGCACCTCGTGCGAGCTCCGCGACGACTGCCCGATCGAGGACTGGCCGGCCGACCCGGAGCTCGTCCCGGTCGACCGGGTCGGCCTCCTCCGCCGCGACCCGTCGCCCGGCGCCACCGCCGGCCCGTCCGAGGTCGTCACGGACGGCGAACCGGATGCCGTCTGGGTCACCGCCGAGTCGCTCGGAGATCGAGATCCGGCGCTCTCGGCCCACCCCGGGCTGCCCGTCGTGTTCGTGTTCGACGAACCGCTGCTGGCGTCGCTGCGGCTGTCGTCCAAGCGCCTCGTGTTCCTGACCGAGGCACTCGCGGAGCTCGCCGTCGACCACCGCCTCGAGATCTCACTCGGCGATCCGGTCGACGTGTTGCAGGGCCGAGCGCTCGCTGTGACGTTCGCGCCCGTGCCGGGCTTCCGGCGACGGGTGGCGCGCCTGCGCGTCGCCGAGATGCACCCGTGGCCGTGGCTCCGGCGCCCGACCGCAGGACCCATCGGCTCGTACAGCGCCTGGCGTCGCGGAATCGATCGTTGAGCCTGTCGACGACCACAACGGCCGATGGAGCGAGCAGCGCCTTCCCAAGCGAGGAGTTCTGGACCGCGCAGGCCGATCTCGAGGCCACCGGACGGCGCACAGGGGTCTCGGAGCGCCGCTGAGCTGCTGCCGGGGACCTGCCACCCGGCGCGACCTTCGACATGTCGGTCGGCCGGTCATGGCGGCGACCGCGGCCGCTACTGTGCCTGCATCAACGAGTCCACCGAGACGAGGCTCACATGGCGCACATCATCATCCAGCATCAGGTCGCGGACTTCGACACCTGGCGGCCGATCTACGAGGGCGACCGACCCGGACGACAGGCTGCGGGTGTCTCGGACGTCGCGGTCCTGCGCGACGCCGACGACCCGAACTCGGTCTGGATCGTCCACGAGGGCGACCCGGCGCTCATCGGGCCGATGATGTCGGACCCCGATCGCGCAGCGAAGATGCAGGAAGCAGGGGTCACCACCCCGCCAACGGTGTACGTGGCCGAGGTGCACGGCTGATCTCCTCGCTTCAACGTCAGCGGGATGCTCGGCCAGCCGGCCGACCGCCGCGAACCACAGATGCGGTGCCGGCCCCACACAGAACGACCGGCCGCACTCGGCTGGAGTACCCAGAGTGACGCGCCCCGGGTCGCGGCGCACCTCGCCTGACCGTCCCAGCTCGACCGGAGCCTCCGCATGGATCCTCGTACCGATCGACCTCCGACCCGGCACCTCGAACGCCTCGAGGTCGATCGGTTCCGTCCGTCCAGGACCACGATCCGCGAGTCGGGGGACGGGTTCGTCGTCCTCGATGTCGCCGGCACCTTCGACACCAGCGCCACACGACTCCCTGACGGCGTGACACTCGCCGGCGAGCGGGTCGAGGACGGCTCGCTGACCGTGCGCGTCGAGGCGGTCGGCCCTCGCACCTTCCGCTACCGATTCGCGCTCGGCACCGACGTGCCGGCCGGTGACACGCCGATGCTGGCGACCGATGTGCCGGTCCTCGACGGGGCTCAGGCCGAACGGACCGGTGCCGGAGCGACCATCTCCACCGGCGAGGCATCCATCGAGGTCGAGGTGCCCGAGACGGGCGGGCCGACGCTGCGGGTCGGACGCGCCGACGGACACCGGGTCGGCACCGTGGGCGGCGTCGAGTCGAACCTGATGGGCGCATGGGACTCCTTCCCCACCGGCGTGTGCCGCACCCCCGTACCGGGTCACCGGCTGGCCACCGAGGTGTTCTCGATCCGGGCCGACGAGTGCGTCTACGGGTTCGGCGAGCAGTTCGGCCGACTCGACAAGGTCGGCCAGACGATCGACGTGAACATGACCGAAGCACTGGGCACGGTCACCCCGAGGGCCTACAAGAACGTGCCGTTCTGGGTCACCACTGCGGGGTGGGGCGTGTTCGCCAACCACGACGCCCGGCTCACCGCCTGGATCGGCAGCCGCTCCGCGCCCCAGCTCCAGGTGGCCGTGGACGACGACTGGTTCGACGCCTTCGTGTTCGTCGGCGATGTCCGCCAGGTCCTGCGCGCCTACACCGACCTGACCGGTCGGCCGAACGTGCCGCCGGACTGGTCGTTCGGGTTCTGGCAGTCGAAGATCTCCTACTCGTCGGCCGCCGAGACACTCGAGGTCGCCGAGCGGATGCGGGTCGAGGACCTGCCCTTCGACGTGTTGCACCTCGACACCCACTGGTTCCGCCGGGACTGGCTCTGCGACCTCGAGTTCGATCCCGACCGGTTCCCCGACCCCGCCGGCTACCTCGACGCCATGGCAGCGATGGGGGTGAAGGTGTCCTTGTGGCAGCTGCCCTACATTCCCGAGGGCTCGGCGCTGTTCGACGAGCTGGCCGCGGTCGACGGGTTCGTCCGCCGCCACGACGGCAGCCTCTACGACATCGGGCTCTGCTACTCGCCGGACTGGGAGGGCGGCCGTGTCGGGTGCATCGACTTCACCAACCCTGACGCCGTCGAGGTCCACCAGCGGTGGCTCGGCAAGCTGTTCGACCTCGGTGCCCGGGCCATCAAGGTCGACTTCGGTGAACAGGCACCCGTCGACGGCGTCTACCACGACGGCACACCGGGTCACCGGATGCACAACCGGTACCCCCTGCTCTACAACCGGGCCGTCGCCGAAGCCACGCACGAGCACACCGGTGAGTGGATCATCTGGGCCCGGGCGGCCTTCGCCGGCTCCCAGCGGTACCCCCTCCATTGGGGCGGCGACTCCTCGGCGAGGTGGGACAACCTCTTCGCCGACGTCGCCGGCGGCCTGTCGTTGGGTCTGTGCGGGTTCCCGTTCTGGAGCATGGACATCGGCGGCTTCCTCGGCGAACCCGACGACGACCTCCTCATCCGGTGGCTCCAGGCCGGCCTGTTCCTCTCCCACAGCCGCATCCACGGGTTCGGCAACCGCGAGCTCTACGACCGCGGCGCCACCACCGAGCGGGCGCGCGACCTGCTCCACCTGCGGTACCAGCTCCTTCCGTACCTGCTCGGCCAGGCGCGCCGCGCGGCGGCTGCGGGGGTGCCGCTGGCCCGCGCCCTCGTGGTCGACCACCCCGAGGACCCCACCACCTGGCACCTGGGCAACCAGTGGCTGCTCGGCGACGACCTCCTCGTCGCCCCGGTCGCGAACCCCGATGGCGACCGGCGCGTGTACCTCCCGGAGGGCGACTGGGTCCACTGGTTCACCGGCGAGCACCACCACGGCCCCGCATGGCTCAGCACCCACAGCCCGATCGAGCACTTCCCGCTCTACCAGCGGGCGGCATCGCTCATCCCGCTCGGCCCAGCCATGGCCCATGTCGGCGAGCGCCCCACCGACCAGCTGACCCTGCGCACCGGCGACCCGACCGCCAGGTCGGACTGGCGGGGCGTGGCGCGGGTCGACGGCGCGGACGTGACGGTCGCCGCCACCCGAGGCGACCCCACCGTGGTCGTCGACGGACTCCCGCCGAACGTCGAGGTCCACGTGGTCGACCGTTCCGGGAACGCCCTCGATCGACCGATCCGACGCATCTGAGGAGACGCCCGCTCTGTCCCCGACCGACGGGGGGGGGGCTGACGCTGCCCGGCCACCAACTCGGTCCGCGCCCTCACGATTCGGATGATCGCTGAGATGCTGCTGCTTCGGCATCTCGTGGACCTCAAGGGACGGCCTTCAGGTCCTTCCCAGCGACACCTCTCCCCCGCTGACGTCCACGACCTCATCGCGGCCTACCTGGCCGGCGCCACGATCAGCCAACTGGCTGCTGAGTTCGGCGTCCATCGCACCAGAGTGACCGCGACGAGGTGGGAGCATTCGCGTCCGCTCCGAGCAGGAACCGCGACGGGCGTCACCGGGCGCTCGATACGGGCCGCAATGTGGAGCGCTCGATCGGCCCGGGCGCCACCCCTTCATCCCTCGTCGACGAGGGTGTCAGTCGTCGATCTCGACGAGTTCGCGTTCGGGAGCACCGGGAGGGTGCACTCGGAACACGACGAGCTTGGCCCCCTGGTCCTCGCCCGTGCGGACGGAGTGGACCGCTCCCAACGGGACCTTGGCGAACGACCCGGACGGCATGTGGCGCTCCCCGTCTGCTCCGTGCTCCCAGTAGTAGATAGCACCGTCGATCACGTAGGCGAACTCCTCGCCGGGGTGGCGGTGGGTCGGAAGCTGGAACGAGGGCGGCAGTTCCACGAGACTCGTGACGACCTCGAGGTCCTCACTTTGGAGGAGGTCGCGACCCAAGTCGGCGAAGCTCGGCGCGGTTGCGTCGGTGGAGGTCATCCTGGTTCCCCTTCTGCTCGAAGGCGCCCGTCGACGCCCCGAAATCACCGTACTCGGCGAACAGAACCACGGAACCGAGTGAGCTTGGCATCGGCCGATCTCGAGTGCCGTGAAGTTTCGAACAGCCGTGTCACTCTCGACCTGTGCGGCCAGATTCGGGAACCAGTCACGGTTGATCAGCCCGTTGACCTGTCCGTGGACCTTTGGCGACGGCTTTCGAACCCCAAATGGCCTGGTCACCGCGTTGCACGATCCGAGGACCGCGCTGCGAGTGACGCTGACGCTACGAGGGGCCGCCGGAGGCCGCAGACCCGTCCCCACACACGGCCCCACCGGTCGTCGTCGAGATCGCCGACCGGGATGACGCGTCGATACCGGCGATCGCAGATACCGAGCCGGCCGCGACGGCTCGTCCGCTCCTCGGGCGCGGCCGAACTCGATGTGGCTCGTGACCCACAGGGTTCAGCGGAGTGCGTTGATGATCGCGACGCCTCGGGCCCGCGACTCCTCGAACTTCGATGGCTCGGCGTTGTTGGCCCAGTCGGCGTGCATCGCGATCGCAGTGCCCATGGCCATGTCGCTCATGCCGATCTGACCGTACGAGCCGCTCGAGTGGAGGACGTTCTCGGCGACCATGAAGTAGGTCTGTGACCCGTAGTTCGTGCCAGGGAACGTGGCCGCGGCGAGTTGGTTCGTCGTCCGGATCTCGGACTTGGCGGGGTCCATCGCCGAGTCGTAGTACGACGCCGGCGCCGACCCACGTCCGATCCACTCGTGGAACAGGGCGAAGTCGCGGGTCGAGGTGCTGATGCCGTAGCACGGGCACGCGGTTCCCTCGGCGCTGACGGTGAGGGATCCACCATCGTTCGAACCGAAGGCGTCGAACAGCTCTTGAACGAGGTCCACGTAGGGTCCGCCGGTCACCCGCTCAGCAAGAAGCGCCAACGTGTCGGTGTTCTTGTCGCTGTAGTTCCACGCCGCACCCGGCTCTGCCGCCTTCTCCGCGGCCTTGATCGCGACGACATGCCCCCGCGCCACGCCGGCTTGGAGCCCGACCTCGACCTCCCACTGCTGATCCGGGGTTCCGGTCCTCTTGAAATCGAGCAACGTCCGAGCTCCGCTCGTCATGTCGAGCACCTGCTGAACCGTGGCCTCACCGATCGTCGTGCCGGCGAAGCCGGACAGGAGGCCAGCCACCGTGTGTGTCGGGTCGAGCTCGCCGGCATCGATCAGCTCGTGGACGATGACCCCGGCGTACGTCTTGGATGCCGACTGCAACAGGTTCACGTCGCCGAGGTTGAAACCGTTGTCGTAGAACTCGGCGAGGATCGCGCCGTCGCGGATCACGACGAAGCCCTTCACCTGACAGTCGACGAGGGACTGCAGATAGCGCTTCTTCTCGCGGAACTCCTGGTTCAGATCGAACCGCTCACCCAGCACGAGCTGACGTGGGACCCTCGCCGGCCGCAGGGGAACTGTCGCCGTCTGCACGTAGTCCGACCAGCGGGCGCTCACCACTCGGTAGTACGGCCAACGCTGCATGTTCCCGGGAGTGATCTCGTCGAGCGTGAAGCCGCGGTGGAAGTCCTGCAGATCGAAGTCCCCACCGAACGCCGAAGGCGCCACGCCCGAGCTGTCCACGTCGTCCGTCACCGCCACATCCTCACACCCCGCCGGAGCTCTCGCGCATGCAGGACCCACCCACCAGGCGACAACCGACGAGGTGCACTCGCCCCGCACCTGATGAACCCCGCAGGCGACTTGCGAGCGATCGTCAGAAGCAGGCGTGCTGGTGCGACCTCGACGGGGTTGGAGTTCTCGCGTCGGCTCTGAGCGACGTGAGCGATGAGCCCGACCAGGGCCTGGACGCCCGTTGTCGCCGGGTGGTTCTGAACGGGACACTCAGGACGCTGTTCAGCGCCGTATGCCGGTCACCCCGTCACAGATGACTGGCTCGGATTCGGGAGATACGCGATGACGGCACATCGCCGCGGCTCAGTCGCTGCGGTGGACGACGGTCATGGATCACCTCGAGCGTCGAGGTGTCCCCCGCCGCACCCCCCGGAAGCTCACCGACCAGGTGGTGACCGAGGCAGCGCGGCACTACGCCAACGGCGAAACACTCGCTGAGATCGCCGAGCGACTCGGCGGTGCACCATCCACGCCGACAAGAGAACTGCGACACACGTGCGTTTCCATCAGGCGCCGCGGCCGACCCTCCTCCGGCTGACCCGGCGACAGCCGAACCTGAGGCAATCCCCGTCGATGTCGACCGAGAAGGCCTCGGCCCGGGCGGTTCAACCGAGCGAACACGAGCGACTGACCCGAGCGCTGTCAGGGATCTTGGTGTTCCTCCCCGCGGGGTCGAACTGCCACCCGTGGAACGGACACGCGATCGATCCTCCGACCACCTGGTCGCCGTGTCCCAGATGCGCTCCGAGATGGGGACGGAACGCGTCGTTCGGATGTGCCGCTCCAGCTGCGTCGAGGGGAGCTGCTGGTCCGAGCGTCACCTCGCACCGATTGCGACGGGCTTCACGCGCACCTGAGGAACCTCACTCGGCGAGTACGCGAACCCCTCGAACCAGGCCCGGAACTGCGACAGCGCGGCGTCGGTCTGGTGCGGGTAGTTGTCCGGTGCCTGGGGCTTGCGGTTGTTCCACACCGCTGCGTCCTCCCGCGTCGCGTTCCACGATGCGGCGAAGCTGACCGCGTCCTCGAACAAGCGAAGCGGGTTGTAGCTGCGTCGGCCGATCCCGAGCTGGGTCAACAGGCACTGCTTGCCCTCGATGATGGTCACGAAGTTGCACAGGACCGACGCCCGGTCACCGATGTTCGAGGTGAGGTGCGTGTTCAACGGCCCGTCAAACCGCGTCACGACCGAGGCCCGACCGCCCGAAACATACGACAGGGGTGGCGTGAGCTGGGTGGCCATCGTCGCGAGCCCGCGATGGCCGTCGGGCTCGAACACCCCCTCCTCGATGCACCTGCCGAACATGGAGTGCGTGAACTCGAAGTGGCGCGGGTCGATGCTGTTGTCGACGGGCACGCTCGGGTGGTGGATCGACAGCATGCGCGTGTGCCGCCAGAGGACGTCGGGCTCGTCGTCGCCCAGGAGCTCCGGCGCGCTCCAGGCCGGCTCGACACCCTCGTGGTCGAAGTAGGCGTACGCGAGCCCGCGACGCTCGGCGACGGGATACGAACGGATCGGTCGATGGGTTCGGTTGGCGCCGCGCCCGTCGCCGCGGAAGAGCCGCCCGTGCATCGGGCACTGCAGGCAGTCCTTCACCACACGCCCGGTCGCCATGTTGACCCCGAAGTGCGAGCAGTAGGGCTCGACCACGTTCAGGGTGCCGGACCCCGAACGGAAGACGAGGCACTTCTCGTTCATCAGCGTCCGCTCCGTCACGTTGCCCTTGGCGTAGTCCTTGGACAGCCCGATGAACATCCAACCCCGGTAGTTCATGTGGTCGCTCCCCCTTGGCGGCGCGGGTCGACTCGATCGCGTGCCCGACTTGAGCACGCCTCCCCGCAATGCGAATCTAGATTCTCATATTACGGAGGGGCCGTCAACGGGTTCGACCGTGCGGAGCACCCAGGTAGCCGAGCACCATGCGCTCCAGCTCTCCGATGAACTGCTCCTCGGAGAGCATCGTGCCGGCGGGGGTCGGCAAGGAGCTCTCGCGTTGCTCCACCATCGCCATCAGCAGACGCATCGCCTGGAACGCCGCGAGCTCCGGGTCCGGGTGATCGAACTGGTGCCGGTACGCAAGCAGGTACCGCTGGCCCGCCTCGAGGACTCCGTTCTGGATCGCCAGCTCGATCTCTGCGAGTCCCGGATCGTCGTACATGCGCTCGAGCGACGCGCGGCGTCGTCCTCGGTAGCGACGGATGATCTCGAGCCCCATCTCGAGCGCCTGAGGAAGCGTGTCGCGCAGGTCGCCGTCCGGCGCTCCGCCAGTCTCACCGAGCGGCCCGAGCGCCCCGACGAGTGCCACCGCCTCCTCTGCGCCTTGTTGATGCATGTATCGAAGCAGCTCGGCCTTGCCGCCGAATCGGTCGTAGATCGCGCTCATCGAACACGGCACCGCCGCTGCGATGTCAGTCAGCTTGGTCGCCCGGTAGCCACGCTCGGCGAACAACCGGTCCGCCTCCTCCAGGATCCGTTCCAGCTGCTGGCGCGTGCGCTCCTGCTTCGGCGCGTCGAACTCCCCCGGCTGGGGACCGCGCCGACCCGTCAGCGGCGGCGGAGTCCCGGTCACGCCAACGCGCCCATGGGTGTCCGTTTCGCGATGATCGCCAACGGTAGGTGATCCAGGGACCGCCCGGAAGCGGCTCACCTGGTCGTCTCCTTGGCGAAATACGCGACCGCTTCACGCCGGAACCCCTCGGCGTGCTTCGATGGACGACCCATCCGGGCCTCCCTCCTCTGGGCTCGAACCGAGGATCAAGGTGTCCAACAAAGCGGGTCAACTCGATTCCGCCGGCGTTGATCCGCGCCATATTGTTGCGCCATGAATCGGTCCGTCTATGTTCGTGGGACCCGGCAATGAGTCAGTCTGCGGTTGGGACACCGGGTCGTTGGAGAGTCGCGTTCGGCGCAGTCCTCATCCAGCTCTGCCTGGGGGCGATCTACTCGTGGTCGGTCTTCACGCCCGCTCTCCGCGAAGCCGGCTGGTCGAAGGTCGAGACCCAAATCGTGTTCTCGGTCAGCCTCGCCACCTTTGCGGTCGTCATGGTGTTCGCCGGTCGAAAGCTGGGCTCATGGGGCCCGCGCCGCCTGGCGCTGGCGGCCGGCGTCACCATCGGGATCGGCTACCTCATCGCCGGAATCGGGGGCGGAACCAGCTTCACAGCTGTGCTGCTGGGCGTGGGCCTGGTCGCCGGGGCCGGGATCGGGCTCGGGTACGTCGTGCCGATCGCAGTCGGGATGCGTTGGTTCCCCGACCACAAGGGGATGATCACCGGCGTGGCAGTCGCAGGGTTCGGTTTCGGTGCCCTGGCCTGGATCAAGCTTGCCGGATCCTGGGGCGACCTGATCGGACGAATCGGACTGGACGGCACGTTCCGCACCTACGGGATCGTTTTCGCGGTGATGGTTTCTCTCGGCAGCACGATGATGGTCATGCCGCCGAAGGGATGGACCCCTGAGGGGTTCACGCCGCCTGAGGCCGCAGGGGCAGGGGGCGAGTCCTTCACGCCGCGCGAGATGCTGCGGACGCCCCAGTTCCACCTGATCTCCCTCACCTTCATGGTGAGCGCCGGGGCAGGGCTGATGGCAATCGGACTGATGAAGCTCTATCCGATCGAGGCACTGGGTGAGAACGGGATCTCCGAGAGCGAGGCCAGCGCGATCTCCGGTACTGCCATGGCGGTCTTCTTCAGCATCGCGAACGGCGTCGGACGCCTCGTCTGGGGCACCCTCAGTGACCGGATCGGTCGGCGGCGGTCGGTGGTCATCATGACTGCGAGCCAGGGGGTGTTCCTGCTCGCATTCACTACCATGGCGGGCAACGAGTACACGCTGTATCTGGTCGCTGCTCTCATCGGATTCAACTTCGGAGGCAACTTCGCACTGTTCCCGGCCCTCACGGCCGACGAGTTCGGCAACGACGTGGTTGGTGACAACTACCCATGGGTGTTCCTCGCCTACGGCGCGGGCGGGATCATCTTCCCCATTCTCGGTGGCTGGCTCGGTGATGGCGGCAACTTCCCCATGGCGTTCGCCATATCCGGGGTGATGTGCCTCTTCGGTGCGGTCTCCGCATGGCTCGTGTTCCCACCGCACCATGCGGAGGCCACTAGGCCGTTCAGCGTCCACGGGTTCCTTCACAACGCCCACCTCTTCGAGACGCCCGAAGCGGCTACGGAGAGGTAGCACCTGCGGGACCGCGTTCACGGAGGGCCCGATCGCCGGGGCTACCGGGCACGAGGTCGCCGACCAATCCCTACCCGGCCACCTCCCCCTGGCCGATCAGTCACCAGATCTCCTACCAGCAGGCTTGCTCCGATCTCCGCGGCGTGATCCCCGATTACACGACGACCGTCGACCGTGACTACACCGGGTTTCACGCAATCACCCTCACGGGCGGAGGCCCGGCCTCGGATTGGATCGCAACAGCCGAGGACAACGGCATCCATGTCGTCTCCCAAAACACTCCCGTTCCGCGTCCAGCGGCCCGAATCGACCCTGAGCATCGATGAGTTCGCCGAAGCGTGGAGCGCGACAGCGGTCCGGCCATACCCGCACCCCGCAGACTGGGACCGGGAACTGGGCCGAAGCTTCTGGGCACCGGCAGTGAGGACGAACTCGCCGCCATCGCCGACGGCTGCTGCCGAGAACGTGCTACCGATCCGCTGATCCAGCCAGCGCTAGCGGCTCGGACACCCGGACGGATGTGCCGCTGGTGCTCCAGTTGTCTTGCCGAGTTGCCCTCTATCTGACCACTGCCGGCACGACCTCACGTTGCTTTCCCAGCCACCACGACCGAAAGCCTGGTGTTCCCAAGGAAGCTGAGAGTGGGCGCGGAGGGACTCGAACCCCCGACTCCCTGGATGTAAACCAGGTGCTCTGACCAGCTGAGCTACGCGCCCGGGCCGTCGATGCTACCGGCGGCGCCACTGCCCGGCCCCCTGCCGCCCATGCTCGACTCCGGAAGCTCGATCAACCCGCGGCGCTCCAGCGCACGCAGCGCGGCGACCGTCTCGGGCTGGATGCGGGGCAGGTCGTCGAAGTCGAACCAGTCGAGGCGTTCGATCTCCGGCGACGAGGGACGCACCTCATCGAGGTCTGCACCGGCTGCCGGTCGGGCGAGGAACACGACGTCGACACGGTGCGGACCGGGCTCGACCACCACCGCCGGTTCACCCACGAGGTCGACACGCAGGTTCACCTCTTCGAGGCACTCGCGACGCACCGCGACCTCGGGGCGCTCGCCACGGTTGGCGAGCCCACCGGGAGTCCCCCAGAGCTTCCAGTACGTGTGTCGGACCAGCAGGACCTTCCCGTCGTCGCGCACCACGATGCAGATGGCGCCGACGGTGTACTTGGGCGATCCGAGGCGAACGAGCGCGCGGCGCACCCGGCGAGGGAGCACGCCGAACACTCGCAGCGCGAGCAGGTGGAGCCGGCGGGTCACCACGTCGGCAGCTCCGAGCGGGCGGCGAGCAGCGCCTCGAGCAGCTCCGGGGTCGCCGCGGCCACCGGTGAGCGTCGCGCGTCGTGGTCGACCACGACCAGTTCACGGCCCTGCGCATCGGCGACGTGGGCACCGGCCTCGCGCAGCACGAGCAGCGCTCCCAGGTAGTCCCAGGGGCCGAGCGCCGAATCGCTGCAGTCGAGCGACGCGTCGACGCGTCCATCGGCGACGGAGCAGAGGTCGAGCGCCGTCGCACCGAGGGAACGGTACTGCCGCCACCCCAGGTAGGCGCCGGGGAAGCCGTTGAGCACCAGGAACGACCCCTCGAGCGCCGTCGCGGAGGACGGCTCGATCGGCGCGCCGTCGCAGCTGGCCCCGCCGCCGCGCAGCGCGCCGTAACGCCGTCCGGTCGCGAGGTTCACCACGAGCGCCGCCCGCGGCCCGGCGTCGTCGACCGCGCAGAGGCTCGTCGCGTACCAGGGGATGCCCCGACTCGCGTTGGTGGACCCGTCCACCGGGTCGAGCACCACCACCACCCCCGCACCCCGGTCGTCGAGTCCCGACTCCTCCGAGAGCACCCCGACCCCGGCACGCCGCAGCACCGGAAGCGCTGCGGCGTCGGCGACCAGGTCCAGGCGGTACTGACCGGGTCGGTCCCCGCGGTCGCGGGCGCCGACCGGGTTGTGTGCCAGGTCGGCGACGACGGCGTCGGAGATCGCCGCGGCGGTCTGGTCCAGCAACGCCACCAGGCGCTCGTCGTCCACCGTGGGAGGGTACCGGCTCGCCCCGACCGACCGGTGCTGGCAACCTGTACGACGTGTCACTTCTCGATGTCGCAGGGTTCGTCGCGGACCTGAAGAACCATGCAGCGGACCACGGGTTCCACATCCACGACGAACGGCACTTCGTGGAGACCTACTCGATGCGCCAGGCGTGGGAGGTCGATCTGCACCCCGAGGAGGCGTGCGGTGGTCCGCTCGAGTTCCACCTGGCGCTGGAGATCGACCCACGGACCATGATGGCGTTCGAGGACCAGGTGCTGGCGCTCGACGAGGGCGACGAGCCCGAGGAGCGGTTCCACCTGCCACTCACCTTCACCTGGTCGCTGCCGCCGCTGCCGCGCTGCCCGGACCTGCTCCTCCTGGCCACCGACCTCGCCGGGATCGGCGGCCCCGACCTGCCGGTCGAGGTGTCGGCGGTCGACTCGTTCGCGTCGGTCACCGACCCGTCGGAGCGCACGCTGACCGTGGTGGCGCGCGTCCAGGTGAGCGTCACCCAGGTCTACCTGGGTGACGAGATGCTCTGCGACACGCTCGAGCGCTGCCTCGACGTCAGCAACTTCCTGCTCGACGGCGCCCCCGCCTGGCTCGACGAGCACAGCTGAGCGTCGCGGAACTGAAGGCCCGTCGAGCGACGGCTCCGCCCGGTGCGGATCGCTGCGACCCAGGTCCTCGACGACCGACGGTCCGACCGAACGCAGGAGCGACCATGTCAGCGCCGACCCAGCAGTCCGTGATCCAGGTCCTCCTGGATCAGCACGGCACGACCTATGCCGACGAGGCCGGCATCGACGTCGAGACGAACACGCCCGGGCCGCTGTTCCAGCTCGTGTGCATGTCGCTGCTGCTGAGCGCACGCATCCGGGCCGCCGTGGCCATCTCCGCCGCGAAGGCGCTCGCCGACGCAGGCTGGGGCACCGCCGAGCGCCTCGCTGCGTCGAGCTGGCGCGAGCGGACCGACGTGCTCAACCACGCCGGCTACGCCCGCTACGACGAGAGCACCGCCCGGATGCTCGGAGACACCGCCGAGCTCGTTCTGGAGCGTTGGCGCGGCGACCTCCGCGAGCTGCGCGACGAGGCTGGTCGTGAGCCCTCACGCGAGCGTTCGTTGGTGCAGGAGTGCAAGGGCATCGGTCCGGTCGGCGCCGACATCTTCTGTCGTGAGGCGCAGGTGGCGTGGGAGGAGCACGCGCCGTTCGCCGCCGTCCGGGCCCGGCGGGTGGCAGCCCGGCTCGGCCTGCCCGAGGAGCCGACGGCGCTGCGCCGGCTCGTCGTGGACACGGCGACGTTCGTCCAGCTCGTCGACGCGCTCGTGCGGGTCGAGCTGGCGGGCCGTGCCGACGAGATGGTGGACCTCGCGTCGCGGCGCTGAGCGGTCCGCGGGCTCACACGCCCGGCAGGTCGTCCTCCAGGCCCAGCCAGATGGTCGCAGCATCGATGTAGGTCTTCTCGCTGATGAAGGCGTGCTGGGTCCCGGTGTACAGGTCACGGAACGCCCGCTCGAGACGGCTGCCGTTGCGGATCGAGGTGGTGCCGGCCGCCAGGTGCGCCCACTGGCCGACCTCGCGTGACGCCTCGGTGGCGTACGTCGCCGCGACGCGCATGTCGGCGCGCATCGTGGGGGTCAGCTCCTCCCCCGCTGTCAGCGCCGCCTCGACCGTCCCGAACGCCTCGAGCACGCCGGCGCGTGCGGCGCGCCACATGCCGGTGTGGTGCGCGAGGTTCCGCTGGAACGTCTGGCGGTGCGCGAGCGTCTCCATGTCCGACATCCGCGCCTTGGTCTGGGCCAGCTCGGCGACGTCGTCGAGCATGGACCGGGCCACGCCGAGCGCCCAGGCGGCGTGGCCGGCGGCGGTGATGGGCATGATCCCCATGCGGAACAGCGGACTCGAGCCCCGTTGCGGGTCCCGAGCGAACAGCGGGAAGCAGCGGTGCTCGGGAACGATCGCACCCTCGACCGCGTAGTCGTAGCTGCCGGTGCCGCGGAGGCCCTGGACGTGCCAGCCGTCGTCGAAGCGGACGTCGTCACGATGGACGAGCGCAGCGCGGATCTCGGACAGGTCGAAGCTCGGTTCCCCGTCGACCACCGGGAAGAAGCCGGCGGCGATGTACTCGGAGTGTGCGGTCCCGGACCCGAAGTTCCACGCACCGTTGAGGACGTAGCCCTCGTCGGTGAGCTCACCGGTGCCGTTGGGGAAGAACTGTCCGGCGACGGTCACGCGACGATCCGGGTCGCCGAAGACCTCCTTGAAGCCGTCGTCGGGGAGGTAGGCCGACGACGCCATCGCCGAGGGCAGGTTGGCGATCCCGATCCACCCGAAGCTGCCGTCCTGCCACGCCATCTCGATCCAGGTGTCCACCGCTTCGGCGATCGTCGGCTCGGACCCGCCCGCCTCGGGCGTGTTGAGGAAGGTCATCAGCCCGGTGTCCCACAGCGCGTCCACCAGCGGCGCCGACAGCGTTCGCTGCTGCTCGGACACCGGCGCCTCGCGCTCGGTGAGGTCACGCAGACCGCGTGCGGTCCTGACGGCATCGAACGTCGCAGTCATCTTGCTCCTCATCGCCGACGGACCCCCCGGCAGCTCGCACGGAACCTACCTCGCAGCCCGGGGAGCGACGGGGCGCCCCCGCGCGACGGCGGTCCTATGCTCGGCCGATGTCCGAGTTCGACACGATCCTCTACGACGAGCGCGACGGTGTGGCGTGGGTGACCCTCGACCGCCCCGACGTCCTCCACGCGTTCAACCTCCGCATGCAGGAGGAGCTGTCCGGGGTCTGGCACGACCTGATGCGCAACGACGACGTCCGCTGCGTCGTGCTCACCGCCACCGGCGACAAGGCGTTCTGCGTCGGCATCGACCGCGGCGAGACCATCGGCAACGACGAGATGCGCCACGGCGGCAAGCCCGGCTACGTGACGCCGTGGTGGTACGACGACCCCGGGCGCCGGCTCGGCCCGAAGTCCAACGAGCTCTGGAAGCCGGTGATCGCCGCGGTGAACGGCATGACCTGCGGAGGCGGCTTCTACCTGCTCGGCGAGGTCGACTTCATCATCTCCGCGGACCACGCGACGTACTTCGACCCGCACGTCACCTACGGCATGACCGCCGCGTACGAACCGATCCACCTGCTCCAGAAGATGCCGCTGCAGGAGGTGCTGCGCCTGGCACTGCTGGGCGCCCACGAACGAATGTCGGCCGAACGCGCCCGCGAGGTGGGACTGGTGTCCCAGGTGGTGCCCGGCGACGAGTTGGAGGCGACGGCTGCTTGGGCGGCCGAGGCGATCGCCTCGGCGCCACCGCTGGTCGTGCAGGGGACGCAGCGGGCCATCTGGATGGCCAACGAGGTGCCCCGGCACCAGGCGCTCGACCTCGGCTACCTGTACACGAACATCGGGACGGACATCGACGTCCTGACCGCCAACCAGGAGGAGTTCGCGGCGGGCCGTCGCGTCGAGTGGCGGCTGCGCTGACGGAGCGAGACGTGGGCCGGCCGGGGATCGAACCCGGGACCGAGCGATTATGAGTCGCCTGCTCTGACCACTGAGCTACCGGCCCCGGCGGGAGCGTAGCGGGCTGCTGTGGATCGCGGACCGGGCTAGCGTCGTCTCCGGAGGAGCACGATGGCCCGACCAGACAAGCGCACGTCCTCGTCGGAAGGAAGCTCGTCGCGGGTGACCCCCAAAGGTGGCACCTCCGGGGCGCCGTCACCACGGCCCACGACCCAACGCCGAACGAACCGCGCCGCACTCGTCCTCGTCGTGCTGATCATCGTGGGCCTCGTCGCCGGCACCATCGGCCTCGCGATCGGCGGTGGCAGCACCACCGTGCAGACGGTCCCCACCACCGCGCCGTGAGCAGCGGTCAGCCTCCGGGGAACTCACGGTGTTGGAGTCGCCCGGACGCCGGATGGGCTTGGAGCGAGTCCGCTCTCACGTTCGGTGGCGCAGTCGCTCGCTCGTCCGCCCGGCCGACGACCGCCGACGACGTCGTGGCTCGCATTACGAGGCCCTCACCGACGTAACCGAGGAACTCGGCGAACCCGAGCAGGCCACACCGGGCATCGTGGAGGTCGCTCGAGCTGACGGGCCCCGGCTGCAGCCGATGTCGAGCGACCAGCTCGACATGCTGCTGAACGGCTTGCGCCGATGCAGTCGATCGGCACGGCCGGAGCCCGGCCCGCTCGACTGCTCGCCGGCTGGCCGTCGGCGGCGCAACCGCCGCAGCCGGCTGGAGCGCCGAGCCCCGCCCGGTGAGCACCCGAACATCACGGCGGCGGCTGGGGAGTTCTCCTGCGGCATCCTGGCGGTTCTCGCACTCGTGCTGCTGGCGGTGATCGTGTTGAGCTCCAACGAGAGGCCGGAACTGGCAGCCGCAACGGACTCCGCCGACCCCGGAAGCGAGAAGTCTCATCCGGGCCGGTGCGCAACCTGACTCCGACGAGAGGCGCATCAGGACTGGTACCGGCCGGCCCCCTGAGGCGGGCACGCCTGCCGCCGCGCTGGCGGTCGAGATCGGTTCGGTCCGCATCGGCGCGGCCAGCGAGGCCCCGACGATCTATGTGAGCACGACGGTGGAGAACCTGACCGACGACACGATCGAGTCGTATCGCGCGAACTTCGCGATCGTCGTCGAGACCGAACCCGAGCGCCCAGTTGCGAGCAGGTGTTCCTCCTGGTGACTGCGCGTCTGCTGCGCAGCTGCGGGCGAACGCCGCTCGGGAGCGTTCTCGGCTCGACGACGATAGCCAAGCAGAGAACGCCTGGCTGACTGCACCGACCCTCGCCGGGAATGGCCCATCGATGAGAACGATGCCCAGGAGGCCGTGCCCGTCGCGACGCCCTGGCGGAGGGATCGGCAGCCGGACGTCGGTGTCGAGTTGACGACCGTCACCTTCAGCGACGGCACGTGATCGAGGAGGCGGGCGATGCCTCGACCAGCGGAGACAGCACACGACGGACCGCCGCTCGCAGCCCGAGCAAGCTCCGCTCGCAGCGCTCGTGGGAACCATGCGTGGGCTGGTTCGCGTCGCTCCAGCGGCGTTCGATCGTGGGGCCGCCACGTCGTTCGGCTCTCACGGTTCACGTGCGAGCAGGCTCGCCGCCGGCTTCACCGACATGCCTCGAGGCCCGGCCCTCGACTCCGACGGGGAGCGTTGCGTGCGAAGCACTCGACCGCGACGGCAGACGGCATCGCCCGCGACACGACCGACGCCGACGCCGCCCCGCACCGGCGACTGCCTGGCTCCTGACGCGTGGCGGTGTCGTCGAGGTCCTGGGCGCCTCGACTGGGTCCGCGCACCCACGGGCGTCCGACTCACCACACAGCGGACCCGCGACGTGCTGCGCGGCGCCTGACCGGCACGCCTCGGTGGCGACCTGGGCGGTGTCTTCTTCCGTTGCGCTGCTGGCGCTCCCTGATCGATCTCTCGGGTCGCCACGGCGCCCTCCGGTG
The DNA here is from genome assembly GCA_942490665.1 of uncultured Microthrixaceae bacterium. GTDB lineage: Bacteria > Actinomycetota > Acidimicrobiia > Acidimicrobiales > Microtrichaceae > SKRR01. Next base: position 25,866 of record CALNXV010000001.1, on the reverse strand, counting down.
AGGTCGCGCACCGAGTTGCCGACGACCACCCTTCCGCTGGGCTGGGTCGCCGTAGCGCGTCGAGGCCAGCCCGCAGACTGCGCACGTCCTCGTCGGGGCAGCTCATCGCGGGTGACCCCGAAGGAGGGCACCTCCGGGCCGTCCGCTACACGGTGCAGCCCGCACGTTCGGTCCGCCGCTCACCGGCGGCGCTGAACGCTCGGCCTCGTCGCCGCGGCACCATCGGCCTCGCCATCGGCGGTGGGAGCACCACCGTGCAGACGGTCCCGACGGTCGCGCCCTGACGCCTACGTCGTCCAGCCTTCCCACGCGCACCTGCCGAGCGCCAGTGCGTTCGTGCGTCACCAGCCGCGGCGACCGCCGTGGATCGGCCAGGATGACGCAGACGCGCCCGCGGACGTGGCCCCGCTGGGGCGAGGCTGCGTCTACTGCGTTGCTCCGGGGGTGAGGCTCGAACTCACGACCCGCTGATTAACAGTCAGCTGCTCTGCCAACTGAGCTACCCCGGAAGGCCGACCCCAGCTCCGTCGGACGGATCCCGGGTCAGTGGCAAGGGGTCACGATAGCAGCGGCTGTCGCTGGGTCGGAAGCCCCGAGCGCCGGCCTCAGTCGGCCCGCAGATAGTCCTCGAGCTTCTGGCGTCGCTGCGGATGGCGCAGCTTCGCCAGTGTCTTGGCCTCGATCTGGCGGATCCGCTCACGGGTGACGCCGAAGCGGTTGCCGACCTCCTCGAGCGTCTGGGGCTGGTTGCCGTCGAGGCCGAATCGCAGGCGGACGACCTCCTTCTCGCGGTCCGACAGCTCGTCGAGCGCCGACATGATCTGCTCCGACAACGAGTTGGCCGTCGCGACGTCGGCGGGCATGACGGCGTGCTGATCCTCGATGAAGTCCGCGAGGTGTGAGTCCTCCTCGTCGCCGACCGGCGAGTCGAGCGACAGCGGATCCTGGGAGATCCGCATGATCTCGCGCACCCGTTGGGGGGTCAGCTCCGCCTTCGCTGCGAGCTCCTCGACCGTCGGATCCCGCTCGAGGTCCTGGATCATCTGGCGCTGGATCCGGTGGACCTTGTTGATGGATTCGACCATGTGGACCGGGATCCGGATCGTGCGGGCCTGATCCGCGATCGCACGGGTGATCGCCTGGCGGATCCACCAGGTCGCATAGGTCGAGAACTTGAAGCCCTTCGTGTAGTCGAACTTCTCGACCGCACGCATCAGCCCGAGGTTGCCCTCCTGGATCAGGTCCAGGATCTGCATGCCTCGGCCCAGGTACCGCTTGGCGATCGACACGACGAGGCGCAGGTTGGCCTGGGTGAGCTCCTGCTTGGCGCGTTCCCCGTCGCGGACCGTCCGGCGCAGCCCCGCCTTCTCGACGGCGTCGAGGTCGTCGATGCCGCCCGAGGCGTTGAGGTCCGCGAGGCGCTCCTCGGCGAACACACCTGCCTCGATCCGTTTCGCGAGGTCGACCTCCTCGGACGCGACGAGCAGCGGCACCTGGCCGATCTCGCGCAGGTACATCCGCACCGGGTCCGCAGTGGCGCCGGTGCCGTGCAACGAGACGGGTCGGGTGGCCCGGCGGGCGGTTCGCACCACACGCCGACGCATCAGGTCCCCGGCCGGTCCGTCGTCGGGGTCGATCACGACCTCGGTCGTGGACCCGGGGGCGTCGAGCACGTCATCGGGCAGATCAGCGGTCAGGTCACCCTCGGGTTCGACGTCGACCTGCAGCGTCACACCGCGCTCCGCCCAGAACGCCCGTGTCTGGTCCATGACCTCGTCGGTCATCTCTGCCTTGAGCGCGCTCAGGGCGTCGTCCAGGGACAGCGCGCCACCGTTGCGCTCCGCACGGGCCGTCAGGTCCGAGATCTCCTCGCCCGGCACTGCCTGCCAGATGCTCACCCGTGGTCACCCCTGATCGGTCACTCGTCGACGATCTGCGAGCCAGGCTAGCAACTGCCCCAGCGCTTCCACCCCGGTGTGTGGTCGACGCAGCTCGTCGAGCGTGACCTTGAGCCAGCGGATCGACTCGCTGTACGCGAGCGGGTCATCGGAGCGTCGCGCCGCGGACTCGAGCTCGGCGAGCACTTCGCGGCCCACCTCGGTCGACAGCCGTACGAGCACGTCGGTCGCCTCGACCTCGGAGCTGTCCACCGCGAGACGGGTGATCAACGCCGCGGCGTCGGGTGGCGCCTCCCGGGCTGCGTCGGCCGCCCCGGGATGCTCGGCGAGCGCGTTCCACGCTGCCCGGGCCGTGGGGTGGGTGAACATCACCTCGTCGAGCAGCGGAACTGCCACATCACGCTGGTGGATCACCAGGCGGAGCGTCTCGGTCTCGACCCCGTCGCGGATCGGGGCGAACCGTGGCACCCCGACCGGCGGGTCCTCGTCGGCGCCCCCCGGGGGCGGCTCGTCCGGGAGCGGCTCATCGTCTCGCCGTGGGCTGCGCCGGGCGGACCGTTCCTCGCTGCGCTGCGGGCGCGGGCGGCGGCGGAGCGCCTCGAGTCGTTCCCGAAGCCGTGGCGCCTCGATGCGGGCCGTGTCGGCCAGCTCCATGACGTACTGGTCACGCACCAACGGGTCGGGGTGCTCCGCGATGACCTCGAGCGCGGACTCGGCGAGTCGGGCGCGTGCCTCGGCGCTGCGGAGATCCGCGCCGCTCAGCACCCGGGCGAGACGAAACGCGAGGAACGGCTGGGCCTCCTCGACCGCCCGGCGCAGCCGTTCGGGGTCGCTTCGGGCGAGCTCGTCGGGATCGCTGCCGGCAGGCAGGTCGACGACGGCGACCTCGATCTCGTGTGCTCGCTCCCAGGCGTAGACCCGCTCCGCCGCGGTGCGCCCGGCCTCATCAGCGTCGTACGCGAGCACGACCCGACGGGTGAAGCGCTTGAGCTGGCGCACATGCTCCTCGGTGAGCGCGGTACCGCAGGTCGCCACCGCACGGGGCACCCCGGCACGGGCGAAGCCGATCACGTCGGTGTAGCCCTCGCACACGACGACCTCGTTGTGGTTGACGGCGTCGGCCTTCGCCCAGTTCAGCCCGTAGAGGACCTTCGACTTGTCGTAGAGGAGGTTGTCCCGGCTGTTCTGGTACTTCGGCCCGTCACCGTCGGGCAGCTTCCGCCCACCGAAGCCGACCACCTGGCCCCGTTCATCGAGGATCGGGAAGAGGATCCGTGCCCGGAAGAAGTCCTGCAGGCGCCCGGCGCGGTTCTGGAACCCCAGGCCGCTCGCCTCCAGGTCTGCCCGCGACGCTCGCAGCTCGCGGCTCAGCAGATCCCACGCGTCGGGCGCCCAGCCGATCCGGAAGGTGGCCACCTCCTGCGCGTCGAACCCGCGGGAGCGGAGATAGGCCCGCGCCGCAGCGGCATCGGGCGACGAGCGGAGTCGCTCGTGGTACCAGTCGGCGGCGCGTTCGGTCAGCTCGAAGAGCCGGGTGCGCCGCTTGCGCCCTTCGCCCTCGTCGTGATCGGTGTAGCGCAGCACGATGGACGCCCGTGCGGCGAGCTGCTCGACCGCGCCGACGAAGTCGAGCTGCTCCTTCTCGCGCAGGAAGGTGATCGCGTCACCCGAGGCCTTGCAGCCGAAGCAGTGGTAGAGCCCCTCGGTCGGGTTGACCGAGAAACTCGGCGACTTCTCCGCGTGGAACGGGCACAGGCCGCTCCATCGCTGGCCCACTCGCTTGAGCTGGGTGAACTGGGAGATGACCGCGACGATGTCGGTCGCCTCGCGCACCCGTGCGATGTCCTCGTCCACGATCCCCACAGCAAGGCGATCCTACCGGGGCGCTGCGACGCACCCCGAGGGGTATCGTGAGTTCACTTCCCCTGCCAACTGAGCGCCGACCGCCCACCGGCGCTGCGACGACAGAGGAACGCCGTGTCACTGAGCCAACGGAGCCGGTCGGCCATCTACGCCGGGTTGAAGGACCTGGTCGACGAGGAGGCGGTCGAGGAGATGCTGTCGCACTTCCCGGTCAGGGATCTCGACGAACCCGTCACCCAGGGGTTCGTGCGCGCCGAGATCGCTGATGTCCGAGCCGAGATCGCGGATGTCCGCGTCGAGATCGCAGAGCTGCGCGCCGAGATGCACCAGGGGTTCCAACGCATGATGCTGGTGACCCTCACGACGACGGTCGCGCTCGGCGCAGCGCTGATCGCTGCGTTCAGCGCGACCTGACGCCGCAACGCTCCGTCGCGGTTCGGACCTGCGGTCAGCGAAGTCGTTCTCGCAGGTAGGCGTCGACCTCTGCAATGCCGACCCGCTCCTGTTCCATGGAGTCGCGCTCACGGACCGTCACGGCGTCGTCGTCGAGCGAGTCGAAGTCCATCGTCACGCAGAACGGGGTGCCGAGCTCGTCCTGGCGACGGTACCGGCGTCCGATCGACTGGGTCTCGTCGTAGTCGCACATGAACTCGCCCCGGAGCCGGGTCGCGAGCTCACGAGCGGGACCGGACAGCTCCGGCTTCTTCGACAGCGGCAGCACCGCCACCTTGTAGGGCGCGATCCGGTGGTGCAGTCGCAGGACGGTCCGGGTGTCGCCCTTGACCTCTTCCTCGTCGTAGGCGGCCATCAGGAACGCCATCGCCGTCCGTGTCGCGCCGGCCGCCGGTTCGATCACGTGGGGGACGTAGCGGTCGCCGCTCGCCTGGTCGAACCACTCCAGTCGCTCGCCGGAGTGCTCCGCGTGCTGGGTGAGGTCGTAGTCGCCCCGGTTCGCGATGCCCTCGAGCTCGTCCCAACCCCAGGGGAACAGGAACTCGACGTCCGAGGTGCCCGACGAGTAGTGCGACAGCTCGTCGTCGTCATGGGGCCGCAGCCGCAGCAGCTCTGCGGGCATCCCGTGGTCGAGGTACCACTGGTAGCGCTCGGCGCACCAGTACTCGTACCAGCCCTGCGCGTCGTCGGGCGAGACGAAGAACTCCATCTCCATCTGTTCGAACTCACGGGTGCGGAACACGAAGTTCCCGGGGGTGATCTCGTTGCGGAACGACTTGCCGACCTGTGCGATGCCGAACGGCGGCCGGACCCGCGTCGTGTCGATCACGTTCTTGAAGTTGATGAACATGCCCTGGGCGGTCTCGGGTCGCAGGTACGCAACCGCAGCCGCCTCCTGCACCGGCCCGGCGTGGGTCTTGAACATCAGGTTGAACTGGCGGGGCTCGGTGAACGCACCACGCGTGCCACAGCTGGGGCACTGCTCGGGATCGTCGAGCTTGTCGAGGCGCCACCGGGTGTTGCAGTTGGTGCAGTCCACGAGCGGATCGGTGAAGTTCGACAGGTGCCCGGAGGCCTCCCACACCTGTGGGGGCGACAGGATCGAGGCGTCGAGGCCGACCACGTCATCACGCAGCTGGACCATCGAACGCCACCAGGCGTCCTTGACGTTGCGCAACAGCAGCACACCGACCGGCCCGTAGTCGTAGGTGGAGCGGAACCCGCCGTAGATCTCTGCCGACGGGTACACGAAGCCGCGCCGCTTCGTCAGGTTGACGACCTTGTCGAAGAGCTTCGGATCCGGCGTCGGCCCGGTCGAGGTAGCTGCGTCCATCCGGGCAACGCTACCGCCGCCATCTCCTGGCGGCGGCAGTCCGCCGGAACCGCGACCGAGGCCGGTACGGTACGAAACGCGCATCGCCGACCCGCCGGGTCGGCCGGAGGACCCATGAGCGAGCCGAACGAGCCACCCCACGACGACGGTCGCGACGGCGGGCCCACACCTCCCCTTCCCGGCCAGTTCCAGCCCCCACCACCCGGCCAGTTCCAGCCCCCACCACCCGGCCAGTTCCCAGGGCCCGGGCAGTTCCCCCAGCCCGCCCAGCCGCCGGCTCAGCCGTTCGTGCCCGGCTACGACGCCGAAGGCTGGGTGCCGGAGCTCGGCGTGCGGATCGCGCCCGCGGGCGCCCGCATCGGCGCCAAGGCGATCGACATGGTCATCGTGCTGCTGTTGAACATCGCCGTGTCGATCATCGCCGTGGCGACGCTCATCGACACCGACTCGGCCTTCACCGGTTCCAGCGACTTCAGCACCTCGGCGACCACGACCGGCGGACTGGACATCGGCATCGCTGCCGCTCTGACCCTCCAGGCCGTGCTCGTGCTGGTCGACCTCGTCTACAACGTCGTGATCCCCGCCCGCTTCGGGGGTCAGCCCGGCAAGCTCATGCTGGGACTGCGCATCATCCGCCAGGACGGCGGGCAGCTCGACGGTGCCACTGCGTTCCGCCGCTGGCTCCCGGTGCTGGCGCTGATCGTGCTCAGCCTCGTTCCGTTCGTCGGGCTCTTCGCCAGCTTCGGCCGCATTCTGCTGCTGGCGGCGAACCTCGCGCTGGTGCTCACCGACGAGCGTCGCCGCGACGTGTTCGACCGCGTCGCCTCCACCTACGTGATCACCACCCGGTGACCACGCGATCCCCGAACACCGACCCTTGGGAGGGCCGTCCATGAGCAACCCGAACCCGCCTCCACCACCCGGGGGTGCACCCCGCCACCGCCACCGGGACCTGCCCGGAGGCCCGCCACCCGGACCGCCGGGAGGACAACCGCCAGGACCGCCGCCAGGACCGCCCCCGGGACCGCCCGGCGGTGGGATGGGTGGGCCTCCTGGCGGGTTCTCCCCGCCGCCGGGGCAGCCCTACGGCGGAGGTCTGCCACCGCTCGACGTCGGCGCAGCCGTCGGCTACGGCTGGAAGAAGTTCCAGGAGAACGCGAAGGACTTCGTCGTCCTCATGCTGGCGGTGTTCGTGGCCACCGTGGTGGTCTCGCTCATCGCGTTCCTGGTGATCCTGCCGGCGGTCGCCAGCGACTCGGCGCTGCTCAGCTTGGTGGGGACGAGCGTCGCGACGGTCCTCGTGATGGCCGTCACGTTCATCGTCCAAGCGGGCGTGTACCGCGCCGGACTGGCCGTCACCCAGGGGCGGGCGCCATCGATCTCGATGCTGACCGAGACCGACAACATCGGGCCGTACGTCCTCACCGTGCTGCTCGTCGCCGTCGGCGCGTTCGTCGGGTTCGTGCTCTGCATCATCCCCGGCATCATCTGGCTGTTCTTCACCGCCTTCGCGCCGCTCTACGCCCTCGACAAGGGCATGGGACCGGGCGACGCCATCAGCCGGAGCATCAACGTGGTGAAGGAGAACGCCGGACAGGTGTTCATCATCCTGATCCTCGCCTACGCCATCTACTACGTCGGCACGTTGCTCTGCTACGTCGGCCTGCTGGTGACCGTGCCCGTCGCACTGGTCACCATCACCTACGCCTACCGGGCGCTCAACCAGGAGCCCGTGGCTCCGTAGAGCTGAGACTCCATCGGAGCTGACATGGGATCGGGGAGCGGCTCCGGCCGCTCCCCGATCCGCGCCAGGCGCCGTGCAGCACCGGCTCGCTCGGAGCCGTCGCTCGAGGTGCGCCTCCAACGACGCCGTTGCGAGTGCCTCCACCTCGTGGGTGACGGGATCCTCGGGCAGGTCGAGCACGGCGTTCATACCGCCGCCGAGCACCGCTCGCCCGACCGCGAGGGCTGTGTCCGAGACCCGGCGACCGCCGCCGCAGCCCCCACAGCGCACCCCGCCGGCCTCGACCGCCCAGGCCAACGTCTCGGTGGCCTCGGCGCAGTCGACGCAGCACTCGAGCTCGGGGGCGACCCCCTCGTTGGCGAGCAGCTTCAGGTAGAACGCAGCGACGACCATCGCCGGGTTGCGGTCCTCGATGGTGCGCAGCCCGCCGAGCAGCATGTCGAACAGCCGGGGTGACGACTCGCGTTCCTGGGCGAGCTGGTCGACGGCCTCGAGCAGCGCAGCGGCCCGTGAGAGCCGGGTGAGGTCCGAACGGGTCGTGTGGAACGCCTCGACGGTCTCCGCCTGGGTGACGATCTCGAGCTCGCCACGCCCCTCGTGCAGCTGCATCTGCGTGTACGAGCCCGGCTCGACGCGTGAGCCGAACTTGGACCCGGTCCGGCGCACCCCCTTGGCCACCGCTCGGACCTTGCCGGTGGAGCGTGTGAGCACCACCACGATGCGGTCGGCCTCGCCCAGCTTGTAGGTCCGCAGCACGATCGCATGGTCGCGGTACAGGCTCACCCAGCGAGTCTCCCACGGCCGTCGAGCCGCCGGGTGGTCATGGCGCCGCGTCGGACAGACCGCCGAAACGCCGGTCGCGGCGCTGGTACTCGTGGATCGCGTCGTAGAGGTTCGATCGGCGGAAGTCGGGCCACAGCACGTCGGTGAACACCAACTCCGAGTAGGCGGTCTCCCACATCAGGAAGTTCGACATGCGGTGTTCCCCCGAGGTCCGCACCATCAGCTCCGGGTCCGGCATCGTCGGGTCGTAGAGGTGCCGGCGGATCGTGGACTCGGTCACCTTGTCCGCCGGGACTCCCGCTGTCGACGATCGAACGGACGGCATCGACGAGTTCGGCCCGCCCTCCGTAGTTGAACGCCATGCTCACCGTCATGGCCCGGTTGTCCTTCGTCAGCTCGAGCGTCCGGTCGATGTGGCGCAGGATCCGCTTCGGGACCCGCCAGTCGCGGCGGCCGATGAACTGCATCTTGACGTCTCGCTCGTTCAGCTCGTCGCGGCGCGTGAGCAGGAGGCGTTCGTTGAAGTTCATGAGGAAGCGGACCTCGTCGACGGGTCGCTTCCAGTTCTCGGTGGAGAACGCGTACACGGTGAGCCAGCGGACCCCGGCGTCGAGCGCCCCCCAGATCGTGTCCATCAGCGCCTCCTCGCCCGCCGCGTGGCCGTCCGTGCGGGGCAGGCCGCGGCGCTGCGCCCAGCGCCCGTTGCCGTCCATCACGATGGCGACGTGGGTCGGGATGCGCGAGGGGTCGAGCTCGGAGAGATCCACGTGGCGCACCGTACCCGAGGAGACGACGGGCCCCGTCGTGGCCGACGAGGCGATCAGTACCCGAGGCGCTCGAGGGACGCGGCGCGCGACTGCCAGTTCTTCTCGACGGTGACGTGCAGCTCGAGGAACGCACCCGGCGGCAGCTGCGCCCGAGCGCGGGTGCCGACCTCCTTGAGCACCGATCCGCCCCGGCCGATCACGATGCCCTTCTGGGAGTCGCGCTCGACGAGGATCTCGACACGGATCCGCGGCCACTCCCACTCGACGACGCGCGTCGCGATCGAGTGCGGCAGCTCCTCGCGCGACACTGCCAGCAACTGCTCGCGCACCAGCTCGGCGACCCAGGAACGGCTCGGGGACGTCGCTGACCTCGTCCGCCGGGGTACCAGCGCGGCCCCTCGGGCAGACGCGACACGAGGTGATCCACCAGCGCATCCACCCCGGATCCCGTGCGCGCCGAGATCGGGAAGTACTCCGACAGCTCGAGGTCCGAGGCCGCGGCCAGCTGCGCGAGCACGCGGGCGTCGTCGGCGCGGTCGATCTTGTTCAGCACCAGCACCGCGTCGGCCGGAAGCCGCTGGGCGATGAAGCGGTCACCCGGGCCGATCGGTGCCGTCGCGTCGACGACGAGACAGGCGATATCGATGCCGTCGAGCGCGCCGGTCGCAGTGTCGTTCAGCCGCTCCCCCATGAGCGTGCGTGGCTTGTGGATTCCCGGTGTGTCGACGAAGACCACCTGGGTGTCGGGCCGCGTGAGCACACCGCGGACCTGGTGGCGCGTGGTCTGCGGCTTGTCCGAGACGATCGAGACCTTCTGGCCGAGGATCCGGTTGACCAGGGTCGACTTGCCGACGTTCGGGCGCCCCACCAGCGTCACGAAGCCGGAGCGGTGTCCCTCGGGCGTCGAGTCCTCGTCCGCCGCGATCCCCGCTGCGGCGAGCATCGCATCGAGGTCGACCGTCGGCCCCGCAGCCGGGTCCGACGTGGGTCCGTCGTCCGCTGGCGAGGCTGGTCCGTGGTCGGAATCCGGAGGCGGTTCCTCGCCACTCATCCCGTGCGCCCGGTCATCCGGCGTCCTCGGTCTCGGCCAGCGCGGGTTCCGGTCGCACGAGTCGGACCCGGGTCACGCGACGTCCGTCGACCCGCTCGACGACGAGCTGGATGCCGTCCACCTCGACCGCGTCGCCCGGCACCGGAACCCGCCCGAGCAGGCCGAACACCAGCCCGCCGACGGAGTCCCAGTTCCCCTCCGGCAGCTCCAGGTCGAGCTCCTCGTTGACGTCGTCGACGTTGAGGGTCGCGTTGACCAACACGTCGCCGCCAGGCAGCTCCTCGACGTTGGGGACCTCATCGTCGAACTCGTCGGTGATCTCGCCGACCAGCTCCTCGAGCAGGTCCTCGAGGGTCGCCAGGCCCGCGGTGCCGCCGTACTCGTCGACGACGATCGCCATGTGGGTGTGACGCAACTGCATCTCCGAGAGCAGCTCGCTGACCCGCTTGGTCTCGGGGACGAACAGCGCCGGGTGGACCAGCTCGCCCACGGGGCGTGCCGCCCCACCTTCGCGCTCGGCGCGCATCGCGTCCTTGACGTAGACGACGCCGACGATGTCGTCGGTGTTCTCGCCGAAGACGGGAATGCGGGACAACCCGCGCTCGATCGCTGTGTCGACCACTTCGGCGACGCTCGAGTCGGCGTCCAACGGTGACCATGTCGGTGCGCGGCACCATGATCTCGCGCGCCACGGTGTCGCCGAAGTCGATGATCGACTCGATCAGGTCACGCTCGGACTCCTCGATCACGGCGTGCTCCATCGCCTCCTCGGCGAGCGCCAGGATCTCCTCCTCGGTGACGAACGGACCCTTCTTGAGGCCCTTGCCCGGCAGGATGACGTTGGCGACACCGATGAGCAGCCGTGCGGGCAGGCGCAGCACGCGGCCGGCGAGCTCGACGAGCGGCGCGGTCAGCAACGCGGCACGTTCGGTGTGCTGCAGCGCCCAAGTCTTGGGGGCCGCCTCGGCGATGACGAACAGCACCAGGACGTTGATGATGATGCCGATGGCGACGCCCAGCCGCACCGAACAGCCGGGCGGAGAGCACGCCGACGAGCGCCGACTGGATGGTCTGCACGATGTTGACCGACAGGTAGACCGAGTTCAGGTCGCGTTCGAGGTTCTCGACGATGCGCAGCACCCGCGCGCCGCCGCGCGGGTCGCTCTGCGCGAGCGCCGCGGCACGCGAGCGGCTCATCCGGGTGATCGAGGTCTCGGCGAGGGCGAGCACCGCGGCGGTGAGCGTGAGCACCACCACCACGGCGAGCATCACGATGTCGACGGTGGTCATGGTGTCGCAGCGCTCCACGGGTCGCGGACGGCGCCCGTGCAGCTCGGTGAGCAGCTCCCGCTCACGTGCCCACATCGCGGCTGGGTCGCCGTGACCGTCGTGGTCCCAGCCGGCCAGGTGCAGCCCGCCGTGGACCACCAGCAGCGCCAGCTCGTCGTCGAGCGACCCGGCGTGCGTCCGGAGCCTGCTCGGCGGCGACCGTCGGGGCAGACCACGACGTCGCCGACCAGCTCGGCGTCGGCGCCGACGCCGTCGACGGGGAAGCTCAGCACGTCGGTGGGCGACCCGTCGCCGTCCAGGTGCTCGACGGCTAGAGCTCCGCGATGGCCGCGGTCGACCAGTGGCGAGCGACGCCTCGGCCCCGCCGGGCGCTCCCTCGTCGGCCAGCACCCGGGACAGCAGCTCGCCGAGCCCGTCCAGGTCCGCCGGCGAGGCATCGACCGCACGTTCGTCGGAGATCAGCACCGTCGGCCCCGACGTGCTCGCCGGCGGAGGTTCGCGGTCGCTCACGGTCACGAGCGGCGGCCGGGCCCGTCACGCGGTCGCGCTGCCTGCCCGTCGGCGGCATCGCTGCGCTCGTACGCGTCGACGATGTCCTGCACGATCCGGTGGCGCACGACGTCGGACCCGGTGAGCCGGACGAACGCGACGCTGTCGATCTCGCCCAGGATCTCCTCGATCCCGCCGAGACCGGAGCGTCCCCCGGGCACGTCGACCTGGGTGGCGTCGCCGGTGACGACGGCCTAGGACCCGAAGCCGATGCGGGTCAGGAACATCTTCATCTGCTCCGGCGAGGTGTTCTGGGCCTCGTCGAGGATGATGAAGGAGTTGTTGAGCGTGCGGCCGCGCATGAAGGCGAGCGGCGCGACCTCGACCACCCCGCGCTCCAGGAGCTTCTGGGCGCCCTCCGCTCCGACCATGTCGTGGAGCGCGTCGTAGAGCGGACGCAGGTAGGGGTCGACCTTGGCCATCAGGTCACCGGGCAGGAACCCGAGCCGCTCCCCCGCCTCGACCGCCGGACGGGTCAGCACGATCCGCTCGACCTGTTTCGCCTGCAGCGCCTGGCAGGCCATCGCGACCGCGAGCCAGGACTTGCCGGTGCCGGCGGGCCCGATGCCGAAGGTGATGGTGTTCGCGGCGATCGCGTCGACGTAGCGCTTCTGACCCGAGGTCTTGGGGCGCACGTAGCCGCCGCGGTGGGTGCGCAGCAGCTCCGCAGTCAGCACCTCGGACGGTCGCTCGTCGGCTCGGATCATGTCGATCGTGCGGCGCACCGAGGCCGTCTCGAGACGGTGGCCGGCCTCGAGCAGCAGGACCAGCTCGCCGAACAGGGTGCCCGACCATGGCCGAGTCGGGACCCGACCACCGAGACCTCGTTGCCGCGCACCGTGACGACCGTGCGCGGGAAGGCGTCCTCGATCAGGTCGAGGAACTCGTCGCGCGGACCGAGCAGGTCGGTCATCAGGTGGTTCCCCGGGACTCGCACGAGGGTCCGGGCGGGGTCGTCAGTCGCGGTGCCGATGCCGCCCCCGGGGCCCTCGGTGGCGCCGGGGGTGTCGAGTCGTTCCATTTCGCAGCACAGTGTAGTGGTGAACCCGCGCCGCGCCGGCGGCGAGTTCGACTTCTCCGACGGCGCGGCGGTCCCGACCCCGGCGAACCGGGGAGACGTCATGGATGAGGGCTCGTTGCGGAGATCCGGTCGACGATGCCGATCACTTCACCGCCGAGGCGACGCGACGAGGCCGCCGCGCAGCGCCGGCGATCGAGCGGCCACCGAGCGGTCGGTCACGATCCGGTGTCGGCGCTGCTGGGAGCGGTGGATCAACAGGTCACCGTGCACCTGGCCGGAGCGGCGCCGGACTGGTGGGCCGGTGTTCGCCGTCGGCGACGACGTGGTCGACCTGCGCTCGGGCTCTGCCGATCTGGTGGCTGTCGCTCGACCGCGCTCGACCGCGGTCGAATCGACCGGGCAGCTCCGTGGGCGACCCTGCGGACCGGTCGGCGACGTCGCCTCGACGGAGGTGCTGTGCGATCTGATCGACACCACGACCGCGTCGACGGCGATGCTGGTCGGAGAGGTGCTGCACGGCGAGGTGCTGGCCTGCGGCGCCTCGCTGGTGCTCGAGATCGCACCGACCCGCCCGGACCGCGGTGATCCGTCTGGACCGCATGCTCGGGCTGACGGCCGGCTCCGGGTCCGGCGAGAGCCGACCCGGGCGCTGAGCCCGGCCCGGTCCTCAGACCTGCGGTGCGTCCCGGCGTCGAGCGACCTCGCCAGCGTCGAGCGATGCCGGTTCCAGCGTGCCCGGAACGATGCGGCTCTGCTCGATGAACTCGGCGACCTCGCTCTCCTTCAGTCGGATCACCCGGCCGAAGCGGTAGGCGGGGATCTTTCCGTCATCGATGAAGCGGTAGAGGGTGCGCGGGGTGATCCCGAGACGCTTGGCCGTCTCGTTGGTGTTCAGCCACTCGATGTCGGCAGTGCTCACGGCTTCGAGCCTAGCGAGGCCCCACGACATGTCGGGTGACCTACACGACCTTCGGTGATGCTGGAGTTGTTCACATCCCTCTTGGATTGCTTTCATGCTGTTTCATACCTTCTCTGCCGGGACCTGGGGGAGGGTCGTATGTGAGCAGAGCCGGGAACAGCGAACGCGATGACCGCCGGGAGCGACCCGTTCGGCGGTCGCCGCGGCCCGACGGTTCCCGCTGGTGGTTCCGCTTGGGCTGCCCTCGGGGCGGGCCGTGGTCGGCGGCCCGCTTAGTGCTTTCTGCCGCTGCCGGCGGGCTGAGCGCCCATCGTGCGGCGAGCACGCCGCCCAGCACCCGCTACCTGGTCCTCACCGCCGATGTCGCGGCCGGTACCACGGTGTCCGCCGACCACCTCGGTTCGGTCGCGCTCGACCTGCCCGGCGAGCTCGCCGCCGTGCAGGAGACCGAGGCCGCGAACATCCTCGGCCGCGTCGCGGCGACCGGTCTCGACGAGCTCGACCTGCTCCGACCGAGCGATCTCCACGAGCCCGGGCGGTTCGCCGATCCCGACGCGGTCGAGGTGGCGCTCGATCTCCCGTCGTCGCGAGCGATGCTGGGTGCGCTCGAGCGGGGAGACCGCGTCGAGGTGCTGGCCACCGATCCGGCAGCGGCAGGAACCGACCGGGTCGCCGCTGCGACCGTCGTCGACCAGGGTGACGACCGAGCCGGGCGGCATCGGTTCAGCGTCGACGGTGACGGTTCGCCTCTCGCTCCGCGATGGCGAGGTGGCGGCAGCGGTGGTCGATGCCTCGGTCCGCGCCGAGGTCACGCTCGCTCTGCCGGCACCGGTCGACGAGGAGCCGGACCGATGAACGACCGCTTCGTCCTCATCGGCCTGGCCCGCTCCCGACAGGGCTGGTTCGCGAGCTGCCCGCTGGTCCACCGCAGCCGTGGCCCCGATCGACTACCTGAAGTGCCTCGACCCCGACGAGGTGCGGGCCCTGTTCGGCTCCGGACGACGGATCTCGGCGCTGCTCGTCGACGCCGGGTTGGGCGGGGTGGACCGGGAGCTGTTCGCGCTGGCGTCGTCATCGGCCGCAGCAGTGTTCGTGGTCGACGACGGCCGGACCCGTCGCGACTGGGAGTCCCTCGGCGCCGCTGCGGTCCTCGACGAGCACTTCGAGCGCGGTGAGTTGATGGAGGCGCTGACGCGACACGCCGCACCGTCGACCGATCGTCGCGAACAGCAGGGCGCGGTGCAGTCGACCCTGCAGGCCGCACCCCCAGTGACGCCCGGCTGGTCACCGTGGCGCCGGCGCCGCCGGGGCCGGGACCTCGACGGTGGCGATGGCGATCGCTCAGACCCTGGCGCAGCTGCCCAGGGCCCGCGCTCGCCATCGCTGCGGGTGCGTCGATGCGGTCGCACTGGTCGACAGGGCACGCGCCGGGCCGCCGCGGCGATGTACCACGACGTGGGCGACGTGCCCCGGCCTGCCCGAGCTGGTGGATGCGCACCGCCACGACGAACTCGATCCCGACGAGGTCCGTCGGTGCTGTTCAGCCAGCGGGAGCGTGGCTACGACCTGCTGCTCGGAGTGCGCCGACCCCGAGACTCGCAGTGATGCGGCTCTGCACCGCTCGCCGCCGGCGATCGACGCGCTGCGCCGGAGCTACGACGTCGTGGTCATCGAGCACGATCCCGACCTCGATGGCGAGGACGAGACCGGCTCCATCGACGTCGAGGAGCTCCACGGTCTGGCGCGCCGAGCGACAGCGCTCGCGGATCTGGTGGTGGCGGTCGGACGACCCGGCATGTGGGGCCTGCATCGCCACGTGCGTCTGCTCGAGGAGCTCGACGACGCCGGACTCGATCCGCGCCGGGTCCAACCGGTGGTCAACCACGCCCCACCCACACCCGGTCAACGGGCGCTGCACACCCGCACACTCGCTCGACTCGACCGAGCCCGTCGAGCACGGCTCCGCGGCGACCGCTGTTCCTCGCCCACAATCGACAGCGTCGCCGATCGCCTCCGCAGCGCAGAGCCGCTGCCACAGCGGTGGAGTCGGCCGTTGGCCCGCTCGCTGCCCGCGCTGCTCGCGGAGCTCGCCGACCTCGACCTTCCCGGTCGGCCCCACCGGGCCGCCGGCGCGCGGCTCGTCCCCGGCGAGCTGGGCACGGACCCGGTCCGCCCCCCGGAGGTCGCATGACTCCCGGGGCGCCGACGCCGCTGGCGGAGGTCGAACGCACGGTGCAGGCCCGGGCCGCCGCCGGGCAGCTCGACGTCGACACGCCGCAGGGCGCGCAGCGACTGCGACAACTGATCCACGAGGTCATCGCCGAGTGGAGCGACGACCACCGACGGGGCCGGCGGCCCTTCACCCTCCCGGACCCCACGGGCCTCGCGGAGCGGGCCCTGCGGAACCTCGCCGGGTACGGGCCGCTCACCGAGCTGCTCACCGACGACGACGTCTGGGAGGTGATGGTCAACGCGCCGGACGAGATCTTCGTCCGGCGTCACTCCGGCGGGAGTAGGTTCCACCACGAGGTGTTCCACGACGACGAGCACGTGGCCCGCACGCTGTCGAAGCTGCTCGAGGACTCGTCGACGTCGCATCGCAAGCTCGACGCCACCGAGGGGCTCCAGGACGCCCAGCTCGAGGACGGCGCCCGGATCCACATCGTGCACGGCGACCTGCAGCCGGGGCGGGCACCTGATGCTCAACATCCGCAAGTTCACCGGTGAGGCCATCACCTCGGCCTGCGACGAGCTCGTGGACAACACCAGCGCCGCCGCCGGTCCCGCCACCGGCATTCAACCGCTCCAGGGCATCGTGAATCACGTCGCGTTGATCGCCAGTGGTGAGGGCAGCACCGTCCGGGATGCGCCGGCATGACCACGATCGCCACGCGGTCGTTCTCTCCGAAATTGTCGACGAGCATTTGGATCGCCGATTTGACGAGCGGAAGTTTATTGGGTTCGGCCATCGATCCGGAGACGTCCAACAAGAACACCAGATTGCTGACCGGGGCGGTGCGCCGTGAATTTCACGCCCCTTTAAAGCAATGCGTGCCAAGGTGTGTGCGGATTCCAGGGGCAACCCGCCATTTCGATACTGGCAGAAAACGGTTCGTCGCCGCTGGGAGGAGGGTATTCGTACGGGAAATAATTGAGCATTTCCTCAATCCGCACCGCCCCAGCCGGTGGCAACTGTCCTTGTTTCAAGAAGCGACGAACGTTGGAGTACGAAGCGGTGTCGACGTCGATTGAAAACGTCGAAAGGGGATTGACCGCGGTGTTGAGGAAGCGGTTTTCAACAATCTGGTCGTAGGCTTCGCCGCTAAAATCTGTGTCGCTGAGAGCACAGCTTTGTGTCATGGACTGGACATCATAGGATGCCGCCTTTCTCTCTGCGTCCATCGGTCGATCCGACTCGTAGCAACCAACCATACACATCGTGCCCCAGCAGGACCAGAACAGCTTATCGCATCCCCTCCTCAAGAATCGTGAGGTGACCGTGTTCGATAGAAGTTAGCGTCGCGGTGCAAGCATTGAGCGAGACCGGCATTCGCTATCTATTAGAGATGCGCTGCAGCAAGAAATAATTCCCGAGGATTCACATTTTTCAGAGAATCCGCGCAGCGTGGACAACCATCACGGAGAGCAAGTCGTGTCGATTACATCCGTTCGCTGGTGTGAATCCCGAGCAACTCAAGGCCCTGCGCGATCACGCTGGCGGTCAGGTCGCACAGCAATAAACGGCTGGTGCCGCGCAAGTCGTCCGTTTCCGCTCTATGACAGACATCGTCGTAAAACCGCTGAACACGCCGGCGGCTTTGAACAGATAATCCGTAGGTTCTGCTGATATTCCGCCGCCGCCGCGAGCGCCGCTTCGGGGAATCGTAATAAAGGCTAACACAAGTTGCCGTTCCGCATTGTGGGATAGCTGTATGGTCGCACCGGATTTTCGCAGCGACTCCCGATCGACCTCAGCACGGCGAAGGATGCCGCACACACGGGCATAGGCGTATTGCATATACGTCGCCGTGTCGCCGGTGGTGGCGAGCATTTTGTCCCAGTTGAAGACGTAGTCGCTGTCGCGATTGTGGTGCAGGTCGGCGAATTTGATGCCGCCCAGTCCGACGATCTCTGCGATGCGGCGACGTTCCGATTCATCGAGTTCCTCGCCGTTGGGCTTGGCGTCGTCGTTTTCACTGACGATCGTATAAGCCTTGGCGATCGATTCGTCCAGCGTTCTTGGCGTCCGCATTGACCTGTTCATCGGACATCAAGGGCCACTGGGCGGGTTGGGCGGCGTTTCGGCCCATGTAATAGGCGTAGCTGATCTTCGCTTTTCCGAACGGCCTGGCCTGGGGAGGCGTCTTGTCGTCTGTGCCCGGGCAGATGAAGGACTCAGTCACCGTGGTATAGCGGGGCAGGAGTAAAACCGAGTGCATCCTCGGAAGTGGCAGCTTCGGTGGCGAGTGGGAACTGCTCAGTGTTCTCAACCGAATAGGTCTTCAACGCCATGTAGGTGTTCTGGAGATTTTCCGGACAGGCCTGCTTCTGCTTGGTTTGGAAGTTTTTGGACCCGGCGCTCAAATAGAGCACATACATGATAACCACCAGCGCTACGGCGATCAGGAGTTCAATCAGGGAAAAGGCGTGGCGCCGCCGCGCCGGTCCCGCCACCGCACGCCCCCATCTGCCTGAGGTTGCTTTGAAGGTTTTGAATTCCTGGCTGACATGCGACCCTTCCAGAGGCTGTGCCTGGAACGCTTTTCTGGCGGAAAGGAATCTGGGCTCAGCGCAGATATCCTAATGGATCGCAGTCTGAGCACAAGCCTTCTGCACTGCCCCGTGGCAAAGCGGCGGATCCGCGTATTGACCTGGAGCGCGGCTGTGTTGATAACCAGTTGCAGCACGTTCGCTAGCCTGGCTCGCTGGATTCCCCCCCCCGCCCCCCGATGTCTTCGGCTAGCTAACGTGCCTCCAAGGTGTTTGGCTGGTGCTCTGCACACAGCCGCGCTCCAGCAGGTTCCCGATCGGGGCAACGTGCCGACAAAGCCAGCATGGGCATAAAAAGAACCCCTGCCAAAGCGGCAGGGGAGTGCAGAAAGGCTTGATGCAACCTCAGCGCTGCCTACTCAGCCGAAGGCGTGTTGGTCGCCTCGGCCGTGGGTTCGGTAGGCAGGGTGGTTTCCAGCGTGAAATCGCTGGCCTCCGGAGCGGTTGCGGGCTGATCCGGGGCAGCAGCCGGGGCAGTTACGGGCGCCGTGCCAGGAAGGGTGCCTGGGCTGATGTCAGCAAAACTTCTTGCCTCCAGCGCGGCCCCGCCGACCAGGGCGCCGTCCACGTCCGGCTGGCTCATCAGTTCGCGGGCGTTGGCGGGCTTGACGCTGCCGCCGTATTGGATGCGGACTTTCTTCGCGGTGGCCTCATCAAACAACGCAGTCAACACCTTGCGGATGAAGGCATGGGCTTCCTGCGCCTGCTCGGTGCTGGCGGTTTTGCCGGTGCCAATGGCCCAGACCGGTTCATAGGCCAGAACGGTTTCGACCATCTGCTCGTTGGTCAGACCCGGCCAGGCTGCCCTTGAGCTGCGTCTCCAGGACCTGCTCCATTTTGCCGCCTTCGCGTTCCTCAAGCGTCTCCCCAATGCAGACGATGGGTTTCAGCGCGGCAGCATGGGCGGCCATGCCGCCTTGGTTGCGATGAGTGCATCCGACTCCTTTTGATATTGGCGGCGTTCGGAGTGGCCAAGAATGACGTAACGGACTGAGAACTCCTTGAGCATGCCGGCGCAAATCTCGCCGGTGTAGGCGCCGTAGTTGTGCTCGCTCATGTTCTGGGCCCCCAGCCGGATGTTGGAATCGAGGATGGCTTTGGAGACGACTCCAAGGCGGTGTAGGGGGGGCAGACCACGACGTCGACTTCCTTGACGTTGGCCAGGTCGCGCTTGAGGCCGTTGACGAGGTCCAGCGACTCGGCAACCGTTTTGTTCATCTTCCAGTTTCCGGCAATGATCAGTTTTCGTTCTTTGTTCATGTTCAAGATTGGATTTTTGGCATGTTGCAAGGTGGGACGGCTGCAGAGCTCATCCCTCCAGATCCCATTCTTCCGCTATGTTTCGCTCAATGCCGCCACGCCGGGCAGCTCGATGCCTTCCAGAAATTCCAGGCTCGCGCCGCCCCCGGTGCTCATGAAGGTGACCTTGTCGCCCAGTCCGGATTTTTTCAGGGCCTTCACACTGTCGCCACCACCGATGATGCTCTTGGCGCCGTTGGCTGGTGGCGTCCGCAACCGCCTGGGCCACCGCGTTGGTGCCGGCGGCGAACCGCGTTCTCGAAGAGTCCCATGGGGCCGTTCCAGAGAATGGTCTTGGCACCGGACAATGCCTCCGCGTAGGCCTGCACGGTCGCAGGGCCAATGTCGAGCCCTGCGGCGCCTTCCGGCACATCGGCCGCGGAGTTCGTGCGGGCATTCCGCCATTCGATGATCGGCTTGCCTTTCTTGTCGAGCTTCTCGGTCTTGACCGGATCGGCAATGATGTCGTCGGTGGGCAGCAGGAACTTGACGTTGCGTTGCTTTGCCTTGGCCAGCGCGGCATTGGCGGTGTCCACCTTGTCCGGTTCCACCAGGGAGGCGCCGGTCTTGTGACCTTGGGCGAGGCGGAAGGTGTAGGCCATGGCGCCGCCGATCAGGATGGCGTCCGCCTTCTCCAGCAGGTGCGCCACCGCCTTGAGTTTGTCGGACACCTTGGCGCCCCCGAGGATCACGACGAACGGGCGTCGCGGGGTTCTCCAGTTCGTCGCCGAGAAACTGGAGTTCGCGTTCCATGAGTAGACCGGCGGCGCACTGGCCGCCGCGCTTGGCCACGACTCGCGCGACGCCTTCGGTGGAGGCGTGCGCCCGATGGGCCGAGCCGAACGCGTCGTTCACATAGACATCGGCCACCGCTGGCCATCTTCTCGGCGAACCCGGGATCGTTCTTCTCCTCTTCGGCGTGGTAGCGAACATTTTCCAGCAGGACGATGCTCCCGGGCACCATTCCGCCCACCACGCTCGCGACCTTGTCGCCGATGCAATCGTCCACGAAATTCACGGTGCAGCCGATGAGGTCCGCCAGTTTCGCGGCGGCGGGGCGCAGGGACATGGAGGGTACCCGTTGACCCTTGGGGCGTCCGCAGTGGGCGGCGAGGATGATTTTGGCGCCGCGTTCAATCAGCAGCTCGCAGCGTGGGCAGGGTGGCGTCGATGCGGGTGGCGTCGGTGACGACCATCTGGCCGTCCTTCTCCTCCAGGGGCACATTGTAATCCACCCGCACAAACACGCGTTTGCCGTTCACATCCAGATCTCGAACAGTCAGTTTAGCCATGGTTCAATTTTCTGTCACAAAGTCAGGGACAACTCCTCGGAAATGAGGAGCACAAGAATAATCCGCCATGGCGTGCGGAGTCAAAGTGGAATTGAAGGGGACGAAGCGTGTGGCAGAAGTGGTCGGAATATGGGGCAGAAGTGGGGGGCACCCAACCCTTGGGACCACGGACCTCAGAAGGCGGCAGTAGCACGCTCCAATTCGACAGGATCATCAGTCGGACTTGGAGGCTATTGTCGAATGTGCGGGTGGGTCGCAGGCTCGGGGACGTGGCAGCGGTCCAATGGTTGATGGGGAGCCTAGGCTGTCACGTTGTCCGAATGATAGATCTGGAGACGGGAGTGGTCGTCACCTACCCAAACGACCGAATTGGTCGGCGCGGATATCTGCTCTTCGGCCGGAGCCTCGGGAGCTTCCGGTGCAGCCTTGTTGGCTTCCAACGAATTGGACACCACGCTCCAACTGAACATCAGCATCATGACCATGCTGACGGCCACCTTGCCGACGACACCCAGCAGCAAGCCCAGCGTGGCCCCGATGCCGGCCTTGAGTGCGTCACGAAACTCGCGATCTCCGAATAACTCGAACAGTGTGGCACCGATGAACGGGCCGAGAATGATTCCGGGCAGGTTGAAGAACAGTCCGACCAATCCTCCAATGACGGCACCGGTCACCCCTTTCATCAGGTCGCGCCCAGCTTCTTCGCCCCCACCATGCTGGCCAGTTGATCGAAGATCAGCGAGACCATCGTGAGCAAGGTCGGCACAATCAGCACGAAGGTGCTTGGGCCGGTATCCCCGAAGTAGAGCCGATGCGCCACTGAGGCTGCCAGCAGGATGGGCGTGCCCGGCAGCACAGGGATCAGGGCAACCCGCTACCCCGATCCACATGATCAGGATGGCGATGGCAGAATCCGATGATCTGTTCAGTTGTCACTTGGCTGCAGAGTCCCACCCACAGTCACAAGAGGCGCAAGTGTTCCTCCTGCACAAACCCGCGATAGGAGTTTATTGAAGGAGATCGAGGACGGTCAGCCGTTGACGAGTCGTTCCGTAACACGTCCAGGAAGGCCGGGTTCGCGAAGTGCTTCGACACATTCGCGTTCTCAACAGTCAGGTGCCGACAGGTTGGTGTGTTGGTCTCATCCCGATCTCCATTCTACGGTGGGGACCGCCCGATAGAACCGCTTCGTGAAGTTGGTCATGTCCGGATCGTGGAAGTAACAGGAACCGATAGCGGCGGTGTTGGTGAGGATGGGGCCCTAGTGCGAGTCTGACGCGCCAAGCCCCTACAACGTGCCGTCAGCTTCCCAGAGCTCTCTCAGTTCGTTAGCGCCGGGCGCAGTTTTCATCTGCACCCGGCGCCGAGTTCTACACCCCCGCAACGCGAATCCCGCATGTTTGTTCAGAGCAGAAGCGGCCGGCAGCATCTCCATCGATCTCCAAGATCCAGCGGGTAGATCTGCGCCTGAGCTCGCGCAGTCGGTGATCCAGTCGTTGGCGTCCGGCGCACCTTCGCAGCGGCACACCCGTCCGTCTTGGGTAGGAGATCGTTCTCCAGCTTGCTGAGCACCGCCGCGTAACCCTCGTGTCTCCAGCATGCACAGGGCTGCATTGACCTTGTTCGTCAAGGCGTGCCTCATGTTCTTGATTCTTGAAGCTGCGTCAGCCGGCAGGGCGTTGATCCGCCGCGATGAATTCCATGAGATTCGCGCCGATGGCATCCTGCTGGGTGATCGCCTCAATGGTCACGTTGTAGGGATCACTATCGGTCAACCCATCATTCGACCACCAGACTGACGACACGTCCCCGGCCAGGTCGGGCACGGAAGCTCGTTTGACCGGTCGTCTTCGCAGTAAAGACCGCCCTGACTATCGACCGGCTATGGAGACGAAACTCGGAAGTTGAAGGCCAACGGATCGCCGTTGGCGTCGGAACTGCCGCCGCCATCGAGCAGTGACGGTCTGGCCAGAGCGACTACTGCCTGGTTCGGCCGCCGGCATTGGCGACCGGCTTCACGTTGGTGAAACTCACCGTTACGTCATCCGGCTCACTCATCGGCGCCGAAGATGTCCGATGGCCTGTCAGGCGGATCACGTACTTCGCCATAGACATCCGCGACAAAAGTCGGGGTACCGGTATCGGCCGCTCGCTGAGCACAGCCAGTACTGCCCGTCCGGCTTCTGGACAAATGCCCACTCATAGAAGATGGGGTCACCTTCGTCGTCGTAGCTCTGGGTGCCATCCAACCGGACCGTCGAGTTGCAGGGGCACCACAGGGCCTGATCCGGCCCTGCAGCGGCAACCGGGGCGGTGTTAAACGTGCTGATGACCACCGTGTCCGGCGAAGGAGCTCTCCAGGCCCTTACTGTCCGTGACGATGAGTTCAATCAGTGTAATCGCCCATGCAGGTCCGGCACCAAGACTGGGCTGACCATGTCGGCGTTCAGCAGTTCCGTCGCACTACCTTCGGGCCAGGATGCGAGCTGCCACCAATAGGTTAACGGCAGCCCTCGTCCGGGTCAGAACCCTGCTGCCGTCCAGCGTGACGGCGTCCCTCGGATGCACCCATTGGTCCACGCCGGCATTTGCCACAGGGTTGGCTACTTGGCGGCGACAGGGCCAGACTATAGCGATATCCCGCAGCGAGGGCGACAAAATCATTGCCCGCCGGGGCCGTCGCCTGGCCGAAATCATTCAAGCCCCATCCGACGATCGAACCGTCGGACTTCAAGGCAAGGCTATGACGTGGTCCCGCGGCAATGGCGACAAAGTCATTGCCTGCCGGAGGGGTGGCCTGGCCGTAGGCGTCGTTGCCCCATCCGATGATCGAGCCGTCGGATTTCAGAGCCAGATCAGGAAGGTGATCCGCGGCAATGGCCACGAAGTCATTGCCTGCCGGGGGCGTTGCCTCCCCATTAAAATTGTGGCCCCAGGCCACAATCGAGCCGTCCGATCTCAAGGCCAGATTATGGTAATCACCCGCGGCAATGGCCGCAAAGTCATTGCCCGCCGGGGGCGTGCTCACGGTCGGGTTGCCCCACCCGACGAGTGAGCCGTCGGATCTTTAGGGCCAGACCATGGTGATTTCCCCCGGCAATGGCGACAAAATCATTACCCACCGGGGGCGTGGGCTTGACCGTAGCCATTTTCGCCCCATCCCACTATCGAGCCGTCGGATCTCAGGGCCAGACCATGGCGATATCCCGCGGACACGGCGACGAAGTCATTACCCACAGGAGGCGTCGCCTGACCGTAGTCGTCGTTGCCCCATCCGAAGATCGAGCCGCCGGATCTCAGAGCCAGACTATGTAACTGCCCTGCGGAGATGCCGACAAAATCATTACCCCGGGGGGCGTTGCCTGGCCGAAGTTGCTGTTGCCCTATCCGAAGATCGAGTGGTCGGACTTCACGGCCAGGCTATGCAACCCTCCCCCGGCAATACTGACAAAATCATTGCCCAATAATGGGGAGGGCTTGGCCGTCGTAATTATATCCCCATGCGACGATCGACCCGTCGGATCTCAGGGCGAGGCTATGGAGAAGACCTGCGGCAATGGCGACAAAGCCATTGCTCGCCGGCGGCGCGGCCTCCGGACCTTCGTTGTTGTTGCCCCATGCGACGATCGAGCCGTCAGTCTTCAGCCAGGCCATGCGAACCTCCCGCGGCGATGGCGACGAAATCATTGATACTCGTCGGGGCCGTCGCCTGGCCGTTGCGGTCGTCGCCCCATGCA
Source organism: uncultured Microthrixaceae bacterium (assembly GCA_942490665.1). Lineage (GTDB taxonomy): Bacteria > Actinomycetota > Acidimicrobiia > Acidimicrobiales > Microtrichaceae > SKRR01. The sequence continues at coordinate 1,097 of CALNXV010000001.1, read as the reverse complement.
ACGATCGAGCCGTCGGACTTCAGCGCGAGACTGTGGAATCCTCCCGCCGCAATGGCCACAAAGTCATTACCCATCGGGGGCGTGACCTGCCCGAATCCGTCGTCGCCCCATCCGACGATCGAGCCGTCGGTCTTCAGGGCCAGACTATGATTGTTACCTCCCGCGGCGATGGCGACAAAATCGTTGCCTGTCGGGGCGGCCTGGCCGTTGCGGTCGTCGCCCCATCCGACGATGGAGCCATCAGACTTCAGGGCCAGCCCATAAGAATGTCCTGCGGCAATAGCGGCAAAGTCATTGCCCACTGGCGGCGTGCCTTGCCCGTAACGGTTTTGGCCCCATGCGACAATCGAGCCGTCGGAACTCGGCCAGGGCATAATTACCTCCCGCAGCGACATCTGTAATCCCTGCCAGTTCGTTGACGGTAGGACTGTATCTCCCCAGCTCGCATTAGCTTGCTCACTCGCAACAGCCCAACTTGACGTAGTGATCAGCAGGGCCAGCCCCAGCCGACGTGTTGAGTTTTCAGGCAGTTCATATTTCGATTCTTTCGGTTGATACATCCCGTTCCACCCTTAAGGCGAAATCCTAGCACAAAATCCATCACCATTCTTGAATATTTTTCTTCAACCACACGAATCCACACGGATGGGGGAGGGATTGTTGACGCGAAACCGACCTGGCGAATCTGTTACGGGATGCGGATTGACGTCAATGAAGGGGACGCTTGACGCGAACTCCGACGCGGTCGCAAGCACAGTTGCGCCGATTGTCGTTGGTTGGTGTGGCGAACGGCGTCCTTGGTGGCCGAATTGCGCGCAGGGAGTCTCAGATCAAGGCTGTCAGAGGTGTTGACCTCAAAGAGCCTCAGTCGGGATTCAAAGCAGTGACTGGGTTTCCTTGCGCAACAGTTGCAGAGCAGCTCGGCGATTCCATGGGATGCTGGATGCGTCATCGGCCTTGTTCGGCTCCACCAGGGAATCCAGCTCGGAGGCACGTTGGAACCACCTTGTGCTCGCTCGAGTGACCGAGGTGCGTGTCATGGTCCCGAAATAAGCGCCGTAGGCGGGCGAGGTTCGGAGGAGGCACGGCCCGCACGT